>NZ_JAUTAH010000001.1:998681-1329908 GCF_030818545.1 Brevundimonas sp. SORGH_AS_0993 | reverse complement strand
AGGTCGGCGACTATCGCTTCACCCCCGGCGCCCTGTCGCTGGACCTGATGGACCACTACGGAAAGCTGGTGCGCCGCCAGTCGTAAGGACAGGCGCCGGTCAGGGGCTTTCGACCTTGACCGGCGCAAGCCCCTCGGCGCCCCTGGCCAGTCGATGGTCGAAGGTGAGAAACGCCGCGCAGTCCGCCGCTTGGCCTGGGCGGGATCGTCCCCGGTCAGGAAACGGACCACCACATTGGTGTCAATCGCGCGCACGGCGTCGCACCTCGGCGGCGACGGCGGCGTCCATCTGCCTGATCGTCGGGGCAGGACCGTCATGCGCCAGGCTTGCGAACACCGCGTCCACTGTCGTCGCGGAGAAGGACGCCGCCGGCCTGAGGAGGACGCCCCGGGGCGTGTCCTCCACCGTCAGCCGCGTCCCCGCGGGCCAGCGCAGATGGTCGCGGAGGGACTATGGGCAGGATGATCTGCCCCTTTGTGGAGACCACGGCGGTCAGAACCGCGTTGGGGGCGCCATGAAGATGTCCGGTAAGATCGGAATAAGATAGTCGCCTGTCTGCCATGCAAGGGAAAATCCTTGCGGGATGCGACATCTTGCCTTTCAAGCGAAACAAGACCGGCGCGGGCCGGCAGGGGACCGTTTTCATGTTCAGCCTTCAGAACCTCCAGAGCCTCTTGGGTCTGGTCGTCATCGTCGTGGTGTGCTGGGCGATCTCGGAGAACCGGCGCGCCTTTCCCTGGCGGCTGACCCTGGGCGCCATCGCGGTTCAGGCGGCGCTGGTGCTGGGGTTGTTCGCCATTCCGGGATCGCAGGTGGTGCTGGCGGCGGTGACGGGGGCGGTGGACGGTCTGGCCGTGGCGACGACCGAAGGCACCAAGTTCGTGTTCGGCTATCTGGCCGGGGGGGACCAGCCCTATGCGGTGCAGAACCAGGGGGCCCTGTTCACCTTCGCCTTCCAGGTGCTGCCGCTGATCCTGGTGATCTCGGCCCTGTCGGCCCTCTTGTGGCATTGGAAGATCCTGAAATGGATCACCCTGGGCTTTGGCTTCCTGTTCCAGAAGACCATGGGCCTGGGCGGCGCCTCGGCCCTGGCGGTCGCGGCCAACATATTCCTGGGCATGATCGAGAGCCCCATCGTCATCCGCGCCTATCTGGACAAGCTGACCCGATCGGAAATCTTCCTGATGATGGTGGTGGGCCTGGCGACGGTCGCCGGTTCGACCATGGTGGCCTATGCGACCATCCTGGCGCCGGTCCTGCCCAATGCGGCCGGCCATGTGCTGGTCGCCTCCATCGTCTCGGCGCCGGCCGGGGTGCTGTTGGCGCGGATCATCATTCCCGAGAAGGAAGGCATGGGCGGCGCGGTCGCCGACTACGATTCGGCGCTGAAGTACGACAGCGCCATCGACGCCATCGTGAAGGGCGCCTCCGACGGCCTGATGGTGGTGCTGAACATTTCGGCAGTGCTGATCGTGTTCGTGGCCCTGGTGGCCCTGATCAACGTCATGCTGGGCGGCTTCGTTGTGTTCGACGCGCCGCTGACCGTGGAGCGGATGCTGGGCTGGATCTTCGCGCCCGTCGCCTGGCTGATCGGGGTGGAGTGGAAGGACGCCGATGTCGCCGGCTGGCTGCTGGGCGTCAAGCTGACCCTGACCGAGTTCGTGGCCTTCATCGACCTGGGCAAGGTTCCAGCGGGCGAGATGACCGAGCGGACGCGGATGCTGATGACCTATGCCCTGTGCGGTTTCGCCAATATCGGGTCGGTCGGCATCACGGTGACGGGCCTGTCGGTCCTGATGCCGGAGCGGCGCGAGGAGGTGCTGGGCATGGTGTGGAAGGCGCTGTTCGCCGGCTTCCTGGCCACGCTGATGACGGCCTCCATCGTCGGCGCCATGCCGGCCGCCGTCTTCGGCCGCTGAGCGGGCGGAGAGAGACCGATGCGCGCCCTGGCCCCGCTGGACCGCGGATTGGCGCTGCTGCTGGCGGGCCTGGCCGGCTATGTCGACAGCCTGGGCTTTTTGCAGCTGGGCGGGGTGTTCGTCTCGTTCATGAGCGGCAATTCCACGCGCCTGGCCGCCAGCCTGGCGTCGGGGCGTTGGCTTGCGGCGGGGCGGCTGGCGGCCATTCTGGCGGTCTTCGTCCTGGGCGCCTTTCTCGGGGCCATGATCGCGGGCGGGGAGGGCGCGCGGTCGCGCAGCCGGGTTTTGCTGTTCGAGGGGCTGTTGCTGGCCTGCGCGGCGCTGGCGGCGGCCTTCGGCCTGACGCCCCTGGCCATATTGCTGATGGTCATGGCCATGGGGGCCGAGAATTCGGTCTTCCTGAGGAACGGCGAGGTGGGCGTCAGCCTGACCTACATGACCGGCACGCTGGTCAAGCTGGGCCAGGCCCTGGCCGCCGCCGTGACCGGGCGCGACCGCACGGCCTATCGCCCCTATCTGGCGCTGTGGGCCGGACTGACGGCGGGCGCGGTGCTGGGCGCCCTGACCTATGGCGTCCTGGGGCTGGCGGCTTTGTGGCCGGCCGCCGCCCTGGCCCTGATCCTGTCGCTGGTCGCGCGGTTCAGCCGCGCGACGTGAATTTGCGGATGACGCCGGAGAAGGTCATCAACAGGCGCTCGCCCGTGGTGATCTGGCCCCGCACGAAGATCAGGCTCTTGCCCGCCTTGGTCACTTGGCCCGTGGCCTCGATCAATTCGCCGACATAGCCGCCGTCGATGAAGGTGGAGTCCAGTTGCACCGTCACGCCCGAGGCGCCCTCCATCTCCTGATAGGCGATCTGGAACATGGCGATGTCGGCGAAGGTCATCAGACAGCCGCCGTGCATCCGGCCGCCGGCGTTCATGTGTTTTTGCTCGGCGCGGAAGGCGCAACGCATGTGCCCGTCCGGGTCGGGGCGGCCGTAGAAGGGGCCGACCACGGTGTCGAACGTGTCGTGCAGGTCGTAGGTCTGCCAGCCGGCGAATTCGCCTTCGGTGATGGTGATTTTCTTCGGCATGCAGACTCGGCCTTACTTCTGGACGTGCGGTGCAGCATATTGGCGCAATGAGCGATCCTGTCGAAACCGCAATCCTGAACAAAATCGCCGCGCTTGAGCCCGGCAAGAGCATCGAGCCCGCCGAAGTGGCCAAAGAGCTACAGCCGGAGCAGTGGCAGCGGATGCTGCCAAAGGTTCGCGCCGTTGCGCTGCATCTGATGCGGCAGGGCAGACTGACCATCACCAAGAAGGGCAAGCCGGTCGATCCGGACAATTTCCGCGGCGTGACGCGCCTGCGCCAGGCGACCGAGGAAGAAACGGCCTTGGCCCTGAGCCGCCGGCCGCCGGTAGCGAACAGTGAGGACGAGGATTAAGCCCTCCCTTCATCCCCGCTTTCGCAGGGATGAGGGGGGCGCGGGAAATCTCGAAGAGGTTCTGAGCGACATCCGCGCCTGTCGCGCCTGCGCCGGCGTGCTGCCGCACGCGCCGCGTCCGGTGGTGCGCGTCTTTCCCGAGACGCGGCTGCTGATCTGCGGCCAGGCGCCGGGGCGGCGGGTGCATGAAAGCGGCCTGCCGTTCACCGATCCGTCGGGCGACCGACTGCGCGACTGGATGGGCGTGGACTATGAGACCTTCTATGCCGACCGCCGCGTCGGGGTGGCGGCCCAGGCGTTCTGCTATCCGGGCACGGCGCCCCAAAGAAACGGAAGGAGCGGCGGCGACTATCCCCCGCCTTCCCGCTGCGCCGACCTCTGGCGGCCGCAGTTGATGGCGGCCCTGCCCGAGATGGAACTGACGCTGCTGGTCGGCGGCTACGCCCAGGCCTGGGCGCTGGGCGACCGGGTCGGGCGCACCCTGACCGAAACGGTGCGGGCCTGGCGCGATTACGCCCCGCGTTTTCTGGTGCTGCCGCATCCGTCGTGGCGCAACACGGCCTGGTTGAGAAAGAATCCCTGGTTCGAGGCGGAGGTCGTGCCCTATCTGCGGGAACGGGTACGGGCCATACTGGATTATCGGCAAGAGATCGGCGCCCGTTCGGGGCAGGCGCGTCAGGGCCACGCATGTTTGGAGCAGGCATGAGGCGCGGCGTACTCAGACGGATCGGATCGCTGGCGGGCCTTCTGACCCTTTCGGCCTGCGCCACGCCCCATATCCAGCCCGCCCAGACCCCGCTGCCGGACTTCGTCGGGCCGCACGTCGAGGCGGGCGCCCTGGTCATGTCGGACGGCGCCAGCCTGCCGCTGATGCGCTGGACGCCGCAAGGGCAGGCGCCGTGGGCCGTCATCGTGGCACTGCACGGCATGAACGACCACGCCTCCAGCTTCCGCCTGGCCGGTCCGTGGTGGGCCGAGCACGGGATAGAGACCTGGGCCTATGACCAGCGCGGTTTCGGCGCGGCGCCCGGCCGGGGCGTCTGGGCTGGACAGAAGCGCATGACCGACGACCTGCGCGAAGCGGTCGCCATGGCCCGCGCGCGTCATCCGCACGCCGTGATCGCGGTGGTCGGCGAAAGCATGGGCGGGTCGGTGGCCGCCGCCGCCTTCGGTTCGGACGATCCTCCGGCGGCGGACCGGGTGGTCCTGTTGGCGCCCGGCGTCTGGGGCTGGTCGGCGCAGGGGCCGCTGAACACGGCGGCCATCAATCTGGCGGCGCGGCTGGCGGGCGGCGTGGCGGTGGAGCCGCCCGCCTTCATCACGCGCGACATTCACGCCTCGTCCAACACGCTGGAGCTGGTCCGCAACACCCGCGATCCCTTGAGCATTCTGGCGACCCGGTTCGACACCATCTACGGCCTAGTCGATCTGATGCAGACGGCATCGGTCAACCTGGGCCGCATCCGGGGCGATGCGCTTCTGATGTACGGCGCGCACGACGAGATCGTGAAGCGGGGGGAGATGCGAGGGGCGTTGCAGGCCGTGCAGCGGCAGGGCGGCGCGCTGCAGACCGCCTGGTATCCCGACAGCTGGCACCTGTTGAACCGCGATCTGGACGCCGAGGTCGTCTATCGCGACGTGACCGCCTGGCTGCGCGATCCCCGCGCGGCCCTGCCGTCGGGTGCGCCGCCCGTCATGCCGGAACTGCTGAAGCCCGACCGGAAACAGGCCGCCGTCGCTCGTCAAGGGGCCTCGGGCGGCGGGGCGGCCGCCGTTCTCGGCGTCTCTTAACGGCCCGTTTACCAACCAGGCGGCATTTTCTGCCTAGCGGGGCGTGAGTGTCTCCCGCGAGTTTGGGGCGGGATCGCGTGGGCGGCTTCACGGCGGCGTTGCAGAAGTTCGGGATCGGTCGTCTGGCCGCTGTCCTCGGCGTCGCCGCCGGCGTGGCCGCCGTGCTTGTCGCCGTCATGCTGCGGATGGGCCAGGCGCCGGACGCCCTGCTCTATTCCAACCTGGACCTGCGCGAGGCCGGAGAGATCACGGCCGCCCTGGATCAGGCCAATATCAAATATACGTCCAAGGGCGACGGCTCGACCATCATGGTCAACCGCGACGAGGTCGGCGCGGCCCGGATGCTGGTCGCGGGCAAGGGCCTGGTGACGTCGGGGTCGGTCGGCTACGAGCTGTTCGACAACCAGTCGGTCCTGGGCCAGACCGAGTTCCAGCAGCAGCTGAACGAACAGCGCGCCCTGCAGGGCGAACTGTCGCGCACCATCATGTCGATGCGTGGCATCACCGCCGCCCGCGTCCACATCACCATGCCGCGCCGCGAGATGTTCACCAGCGCCGCCGGAGAACCGACGGCCGCCGTCCTGGTCGGCCTGGGCGGGCGCGACCTGACCGGCGACCAGGTGCGGGCGATCCGCAATCTGGTGGCCTCGTCCGTGCCGAACCTGAAACCCGACCGCGTCACGGTGGCGGATCAGAACAACCGCACCCTGGCTGCGGGCGGCGAGGACGGCTTCACCTCCGCCTCGGCCGAAGAGGCCAAGGGCAATACCGAGGCCCAGCTTCAGGCCCGCATCAAGGACATCGTCGAGGGCGTCGTCGGCGTCGGCGCCGCGCGCGTCCAGGTGACGGCCGACATCGATCACAGCCGCTCCACCACCCAGGAGCAGAAGTTCGATCCGGACGGCCAGGTGGTGCGCTCGACTTCGACCAACGGCTCGCAGTCTTCCGATACGACGGCTCGGCCGGACGGGGGCGTGACCGCGACCAACAACATTCCCGGCGGCGCGGCGCCAGGCGCTACCAACGCCGGCTCGACCAAATCCGACAACACCGAAACGACCAACTACGAGATTTCGAACTCCACCACCACGACGACCAAGGAGCCGGGCGAGGTCAAGAAGCTGGCCGTCGCCGTCGCGGTCGACGGCAAGTGGACGCCGGCCAAGGATGGCAAGGGCGAGCCGACCTATGCGCCGCGCACCGCCGAGGAAATCGCCCAGATCAAGTCGCTGGTCGCCGCCGCCGCCGGCATCGACGAAAACCGCGGCGACAAGATCGAGGTCATCAACGTCCGCTTCAACCACGACACCGGCATCGCCGGCGGCCTGGACGGAAAGTCGTCGCTGCTGGACTTCTCCAAGAACGACATCATGCGGTTCGTCGAGCTGGGCATACTGATGCTGGTCGCCCTGCTGCTGATCTTCTTCGTCCTGCGGCCGCTGCTGAAGACGGCGTCGGGGGGAACGAACCTGCCGGCTCTGACCGATCAGGGCGGTCTGCCGGTGACGCCTCTCACGACCACGATCATCGGCCCCGACGGCCAGCCGCATCTGGCCCAGCTGCCTCCGCCCAGCGAGATGGAGCAGAAGATCGACATCGCCCGCATCGAGGGCCAGGTGAAAGCGTCTTCGGTCAAGAAGGTCGCTGACTTCGTCCAGTCCTATCCTGAAGAGGCGACGGGCATCCTGCGGACCTGGGTGGCGGAAGGCTGATGGCCAAGCCGCCGACAAAGAAGCAGGTCGTCGACGATCCCAACAAGCTGTCGGGACCGGAAAAGGCGGCCGTCATCCTGCTGGCGCTGGGCGAGGAGCACACCGCTCTTTGGGAACGTCTGGACGACGAGGAGATCAAGGAAATCTCCCAGGCCATGGCCACCCTGGGCAATGTCACGGCCGAGGCGGTCGAGGCCCTGATGATCGACTTCGTGTCTGGCATGGCGGGGTCGGGGTCTGTCTCCGGCAGCTACGAGCAGACGCAGAAGCTGCTCAGCGCTTTCCTGCCCGTCGATCGGGTCGAGGCCCTGATGGAGGAAATCCGGGGTCCGGCCGGTCGGACCATGTGGGACAAGCTGGGCAATGTGAACGAGGCGGTTCTCGCCAACTATCTGAAGAACGAATACCCCCAGACCGTCGCCGTCATCCTGTCCAAGGTGCGTTCGGATCATGCCGCGCGCGTGCTGACCAGCCTGCCCGAGGATTTCGCCCTGGAGTGCGTCCAGCGGATGCTGCGCATGGAGCCGGTGCAACGCGAGATTCTGGACAAGATCGAGGCCACTCTGCGCAACGAATTCATGTCCAACCTGGCGCGCACCTCCAAGCGCGACAGCCACGAGATGATGGCCGAAATTTTCAACAGTTTCGATCGCCAGACCGAGTCCCGCTTCATCGGCGCTCTGGAAGAGCGCAGCCGCGAGTCCGCCGAACGCATCCGCGCCCTGATGTTCGTGTTCGAGGATCTGTCCAAGCTGGATCCGGGCGGGGTGCAGACCCTGTTGCGCGCCGTGGACAAGGACTCCCTGGCCCTGGCCATGAAGGGCGCCTCGGAAGACCTGCGCGAGATGTTCTTCTCGAACATGTCCGAGCGGGCCTCCAAGATCATGCGCGAGGACATGAACTCCATGGGGCCGGTGCGCCTGAAGGATGTCGACGCCGCGCAGATGGCGATGGTCCAGGTCGCCAAGGATCTGGCGGCCAAGGGCGACATCATACTGGCCGGCCAGGGCGCCGACGACGAGCTGATCTACTGACATGACCCAGCCCGCCGGCCCCGCCCGCCCCTTCGTCTTCGACACCGAGTTCGACGCCAACGGCGCCGTTGTGCGTCCCAGCACCTGGACGCCGATCAAGCGCGCCTATGCTCCGGCCGAGGTCGAGGCCCTGTTGGCCCAGGCGCGGCTGGAGGCCCGCCAGCAGGCGCTGTCGGAAGTCGAGCATCTGCGCGCCGTGGCCCTGAGCAACATCGCCCAGGCGGTCGCCCAGGCCGTGCCGAGCCTGCGCACCGTCGCCCAGGCCCACCGCGAGCAGTCCGCCGACCTGGCGCTGGCCGCCGCACGGGCCATCGGCGGCGCGGCGCTGGAGCGGTTCCCGCAGGCGCCGCTGCGTGCGGCGCTGGAACTGCTGGCCCAGGAGATCGACGCCTCGCCGCGCTTGGTGATCCGGTCGTCGGGCCTGGACGACGCGGCGCGCGCCGCCATCGAACAGGCTTGCGCCGACAGCGGTTTCACCGGAACGGTGGCCTTCCGCGACGATCCGGCGATGGCCCTGTCCGCCTTCCAGCTGGAATGGGCGGACGGCCGCGCCGATCACGATCCGCAGCTTTCGGCCGAGCGGGTGGTCGAGGCCCTGACAGCCGCCCTGGCCGCCGAGGCGGGCCACGCCGAATCTTTTTTCGTCGACAGGAGTGATGTCTGATGGACGCCGAAGACCTGGCTCTCGAAGAGTTTTCCGACGCCGCTGGCCTGGATCAGGGCGACGATGCGGGCGAGAAGACCGCCGCCGACCTGGCCACCGTCTTCGACGTGCCGGTCAACATCTCGGCCGTTCTGGGCAAGTCGCACATGTCGGTGGCCCAGCTGCTGAAACTGAACAAGGGATCGGTGCTGGAGCTGGACCGCAAGGTCGGCGAGGCCATCGACATCTTCGTCAACAACCGTCTGATCGCGCGCGGGGAGGTCGTCGTCGTCGAAGACCGGCTGGGCGTGACCATGACGGAAATCATCAAGGCCGAGGACGGCGGCGCCTAAGCGATTTCGAAGAAATCGCGTCTTGCCGCAAGGCGAGGCGACGGGTCGCACAGAGAGATTGAAGGAGAAGAACGATGCGTCTTCTGGTGGTAGGCAGGCTGAGCGGGCAACTGGCTTCGGCGGTGAAGATGGCCATGGCGCACGGCGCCAAGGTCAGTCACGTCGAGCGCGCGGATCAGGCCACGGAGCAACTGCGACGCGGGCAGGGCGCGGACCTGCTGATGGTCGACTATCAGTTGGACATCGCCGCCCTGATCGCCGCCAACGAGGCCGAGCGGATCACCATTCCGGTGGTGGCCTTCGGCGTCGACGCCGATGCGCGCGAGGCGGCCGCCGCCATCAAGGCGGGCGCCAAGGAGTTCATCCCCCTGCCGCCGGACGCCGAGCTGATCGCCGCCGTCCTGTCGGCCGTCGCCGACGACGAAAAGCCGATGATCTCGGCCGATCCGGCCATGAAGGCGGTGCTGCAGCTGGCCGATCAGGTGGCGCGGTCCGAAGCCTCCATCCTGATCACCGGCGAAAGCGGCGTCGGCAAGGAGGTGATGGCCCGCTATCTGCACGAGAATTCGCGCCGGTCGGAAAAGCCGTTCATCAGCGTCAACTGCGCCGCAATTCCCGACAACCTGCTGGAATCCGAGCTGTTCGGGCACGAGAAGGGCGCCTTCACCGGCGCCGTGGCCCGCCGGATCGGCAAGTTCGAGGAGGCCGATGGCGGCACCCTGCTGCTGGACGAAATCTCGGAGATGGACGCCCGGCTTCAGGCCAAGCTGCTGCGCGCCATCCAGGAACGGGTCATCGACCGGGTCGGCGGCTCCAAGCCCGTGCCGGTCAATATCCGCATCATCGCCACCTCCAACCGCGACCTGGCCAAGGCCGTGGCGGAAGGCGTGTTCCGCGAGGACCTGCTGTACCGTCTGAATGTGGTGAACCTGCGCCTGCCGTCCTTGCGTGAACGGCCCGGCGACATCGGCGTTCTGGCGGATCATTTCATCAAGAAATACGCCGCCGCCAACGGCGTGCCAGAGCGTCCGATGTCGGCCGCCGCGCGCCGGGCCATCGCCGCCCATCGCTGGCCCGGCAACGTGCGCGAGCTGGAAAACGCCATGCACCGCGCCGTGCTGCTGGCGGTCGGCGCCGAAATCGACGTGGACGCCATCCGCCTGCCCGACGGCCAGCCCCTGATGAGCGACGCCTTGGGCGCTGCGCCGCAGACGGGCGGCTATGACAGCGCCTATGGCGGGGGCGTGGCGGCCCGCGCGGCCCAGGCGGCCGACGCCGTGACCCGCAGCTTTGTCGGCCAGACGGTGGCGGCGATGGAGAAGACGCTGATCCTGGACACACTGAGCCACTGCCTGGGCAACCGGACCCATGCGGCCAACATCCTGGGCATCTCGATCCGCACCCTGCGCAACAAGCTGAACGAATACGCCGACGAGGGCGCCGCCATCCCGGCGCCCCAGAGCGGGGTTGCCGCCTCGGGCTACGCGGCCTGAGCATTTGTCGATGTCGGTCGCGCGCAGACAGGTTCTGACCCCGTGTGGTCGTCCCATCGGGAAGGCGACAGGACGTGGTTGACGCTCCGCTCCTGATGAGGGACGGCATGGCGCGCCCGACCGGGCGCGATGTGCTGAGCTGGGTCAACCGCGGCGAAGTGCTGATGGCGGTCGGCGTGATCGGCGTGATCATGCTGCTGATCCTGCCGGTGCCGAAGTTCCTGCTGGACGTGTTGCTGGCCCTGTCGCTGGTGTCCAGCGTGCTGATCCTGATGACGGCCGTGATGATGAAGCGGCCGCTGGATTTCGCCATCTTCCCGACGGTGCTGCTGGTCTCGACCCTGTTCCGCCTGGGTCTGAACCTGGCCTCGACGCGCCTGATCCTGACCCACGGCCAGGAAGGCCACGATGCGGCGGGTCAGGTCATCAACGCCTTCGGCCAGCTGATGATGGGGGGCAACTTCATCATCGGGGTGATCATCTTCGCCATCATCCTGGTGGTGAACTTCGTGGTCATCACCAAGGGTTCGACCCGGATCGCCGAAGTGTCGGCCCGCTTCACCCTGGATTCCATGCCCGGCAAGCAGATGGCCATCGACGCAGATCTGTCGTCCGGCCTGATCACTGAGGACCAGGCCAAGACCCGCCGCAAGGAGCTTGAGCAGGAATCGACCTTCTTCGGCGCCATGGACGGCGCCTCCAAATTCGTGCGCGGCGACGCTGTCGCCGGCCTGATCATCACCTTCATCAATGTGATCGGCGGCATCCTGATCGGCACGCTGCAGCATAAGATGGCTCTGCCGGACGCGGCCAACACCTATGTGCAGCTGACCATCGGCGACGGCCTGGTGACGCAGGTGCCGGCCATCATCATCTCCATCGCCGCGGGCTTTCTGGTGTCGAAGGCGGGCGTCGAGGGCACGGCGGACAAGGCCCTGGTCACGCAACTGGCCACCAACCCCGTGTCGCTGGGCGTGGTGTCGGGGGCGGCGGGCCTGATCGGCCTGATCCCCGGCATGCCGCTGATCCCGTTTGCGGCCCTGGCCATCGGCTCGGGCTTCATGGCCTGGAGGCTGGGTCGGGATCGGCTGAAACCCCGACCGACCGAGGCCGAACTGGCCGCCGCCTCCGCCGCGCCCAAGGAGGATGTCGAAGAGCCCATCGCCAACATCCTGACCATCGACGAGGTGAAGATCGAGCTGGGCTATTCGCTGCTCAGCCTGATCAACGATCTGGAGGGGCGGCGCCTGACCGACCAGATCCGCGCCCTGCGCCGTTCGCTGGCCCAGGAATACGGCTTCGTCATTCCCCAGGTCCGCATCCTGGACAATATGCGCCTGCCGACCCAGGGCTACGCCATTCGCATCAAGGAGATGGAGAGCGGGTCGGGCGAGGTGCGACTGGGCCATCTGATGGCGATGGACCCGTCTGGACGCCAGGTGGAACTGCCCGGCGAACATATGCGCGAACCCGCCTTCGGCCTGCCCGCCACCTGGATCGAGGAAAGCCTGCGCGAGGAGGCGACCTTCCGGGGCTATACGCTGGTCGATCCGTCCACCGTCCTGACCACGCACCTGACGGAGATCCTGAAGGAGAACATGGCGGACCTGCTCTCCTACGGCGAGGTGCAGAAGCTGCTGAAGGAACTGGGCCCCGAAGAGAAGAAGCTGGTAGAGGAACTGGTGCCCAGCGTGGTCACGGTCACGACCCTGCAGCGCGTGCTGCAGGCCCTGCTGCGCGAGAAGGTCTCGATCCGCGACCTGCCGGCGATCCTGGAAGGTCTGGCCGAGGCCGCGCCGCACAGCTCCAGCGTCACCACCCTGGTCGAGCACGTTCGTGGACGGCTGGCGCGCCAGCTATGCTGGCAGCATCAGGCCCCCGACGCCGCCCTGCCGATCGTCACCCTGTCGCCCGACTGGGAGGCCGCCTTCGCCGAGAGCCTGGTCGGCGCGGGCGAGGACAAGCAGCTGGCCATGGCGCCCTCGCGCCTGCAGGACTTCATCCGCTCGGTCCGGGACACCTTCGAACGCATCGCCATGACGGGCGAGAATCCGGTCCTGCTGACCAGTCCGCTGATCCGGCCCTACGTCCGCTCGATCATCGAACGGTTCCGGGGCCAGACCGTTGTGATGAGCCAGAACGAGGTTCACCCCAAGGCCCGGCTGCGCACGCTGGGTCAGGTCTGACCACGGCCGACGCCTTTGCGGTTTGACGTGCGGGCAGGTGCGGCTAAAGCTCGGCCATCATGATGCTCGGCTCGCAAACCTCCTGGTCCCGTTTTCGCGATTTCGCGCGGACGCCGTCGCTGGGGCGGTCGGTCGCCGTCATGCTGTCGGTGGCCTTCGTTTCGCTGATCCTGGTCAATGTGACCACCTTCGTGATGATGCAGCGCACGGCGGTGGTGAACCGCACCATCGAACACGCCCAGCAGATGCGGCGCGCGTCCCGCACCATCATGATCGCCATGCTGGACGCCGAGACGGCGCAGCGCGGCTTCTTGCTGACGGGACGCCGCGACTTTCTGCAACCGTTCCTGGATGCGGAAAAAAAGATGGATCCGGCGGTGGCCTTTCTGGATGACGGGGCGGCGCGCGACCCGACGCTGAGGGCGCCGATCGAACGAATCCACACCTTGGCAGACAAGAAGTGGGTCGAGATGGAGACCACCCTGACCTTGGCGCGCCAGGGGCGGATCGGCCAGGCCATTCAGTCCGTGCGTTCCGGCGAAGGCAAGCGCTACATGGACGAGCTTCGCGTCGCGGTGGACGACTTCGACGCCGTCAAATCCGCCCGGATCGCCGAGCGCACGCGCCGGATGGAGGCGTTCGGGGCCCTGACCTTCGTGATGAACGCGATCACCGGCGTCCTGTTGATCGTGCTGGCCCTGCTGTCGGCCTGGATGGTGCGTCGCTACATTGGCGAGGTGCAGGCGGCGCGAGAGGAGGTTCATGCCCTGAACGTCGGGCTGGAGGCCACGGTGCAGGAGCGCACCGCCGATCTGATGCGTGCGAACGAGGAGATTCAGCGGTTCGCCTATATCGTCAGCCACGACCTGCGCGCGCCCCTGGTCAACGTCATGGGCTATACGTCCGAACTGGAGCAGGCCGGCAAGGTCGTCGACAAGGCCATCATCGAAGCCGAAAAGACCCGCGCCGTCGATTCCGAGGTCGTCGTGGCCGTGCGCGAGGACATGCCCGAGGCGATCGGCTTCATCCGCGCCTCCACGGCCAAGATGGACCGGCTGATCAACGCCATCCTGAAGTTGTCGCGCGAGGGGCGGCGCAATCTGTCGCCAGAGACGCTGGACATGACGGTCATGACCCAGGCCATCGCCGACAGCGTCCACCACCAGACCGAAGCCTCCGGCGCCTATATCGAGGTTCAGGCCCTGCCTGAAATCGAGAGCGACCGTCTGTCGATGGAGCAGGTGCTGGGCAATCTGATCGACAACGCCGTCAAATATCTGGACGCCGACCGTCCCGGTCGGATCGTGGTGTCGGGTGAAGAGGTCGCGGGCGGCTGGGTCGTCTATCGCATCGCCGACAACGGGCGCGGGATCGCGCCGCGCGATCACGAACGGATATTCGAGCTGTTCCGGCGATCCGGCAAGCAGGACCGCGCGGGCGAGGGGCTGGGCCTGGCCTTCGTGCGCAACAGCGTCCGTCGTCTGGGCGGCACGATCGATGTGGAGTCGGAACCGGGCCAGGGCTCGACTTTCGTGCTTAAATTCCCCAAACGACTGATCCTTCCGGAATCTGGAGCTTCCCTGTGACGCAACCCGTCAAAATCATCATGGTCGAGGACGACCATGGCCATGCGAAGCTGATCGAAAAGAACATCCGCCGCGCCAACATCAACAACGAGATCAAGCATTTCGACGAAGGCACGGCGGCGCTGGACTATCTGTTCAGCGACGAGGTCCTGGCCAACGGGCCGCTGCTGATCCTTCTGGACCTCAATCTTCCGGATATGTCGGGTACGGACATTCTGGAGAAGGTGAAGGGCAACGAGCGCCTGCGCCGCGCGCCGGTCGTGGTTCTGACCACCACCGACGACAAGGTCGAGATCAAGCGCTGCTACGACCTGGGCTGCAACGTCTATATCACCAAGCCGGTGGACTATGAGTCCTTCGCCGGGGCGATCCGTCAGCTGGGCCTGTTCCTGTCCGTCATTCAGGCGCCCGACATCCAGTGATTGAGTCGTCGGGGCCTGTTCGCCTGCTCTATATCGACGACGACCGGGGGCTGGCCCGGCTGGTCGAGAAAGAGCTGGGCCGCCACGGCTTTGCCGTGACCACCGCGCCGGACGGCGACGCGGGGCTGGATTTGTTACGCGGGGAAACCTACGACATCTGCGCCCTGGACCACTATATGCCGTCGCGCGACGGCTTGGACGTCCTGCCCGAGATCATGGCCCTGCCCGAGCCGCCGCCCGTCGTCTATGTGACCGGGGCGCAGGATGGGCGCATCGCCGTGGCGGCCCTGCGCGCCGGCGCCGCCGACTATGTCATCAAGGACGTGTCCGAAGATTTCACCGCCCTGCTGCGCTCGGCGCTTGAGGACGCCCTGACCCGTCGCCGGCTTCAGCGCGAGAACGAAGCCGCCCACGAGCAGATTCGCCTGGCCCGCGACCGCGCCGAAGCCATGCTGCGCGAGGTGAACCACCGCGTCGGCAATTCGCTGCAACTGGTGTCCAGCTTCATGTCGCTGCAGATGCGCCACATCGCCGACGAATCCGCCAGGGAGGCGCTGCGCGAATCCCAGGCGCGGATCGAGGCGGTGGCCCACGTCCACCGGCGGCTTTATACCTCGGGCGACGTCAGCCAGGTGGCGATGGACGATTACCTGGCGGGTCTGTTGGACGAACTGTCCAAGTCGATCGGTCCGGACACGGGATCGCCGCGCCTGGTTCTGGAGGCTGCGCCCATGTCCGTCTCCACCGACCAGGCTGTGTCCCTGGGCGTGATCGTCACCGAACTGGTCACGAACGCGGTCAAATACGCCTATGCGCCGGGGCAGGGGGGCGAGATTCGCATCGCCCTGCGCCCGTCCGACGACGGACGGGCGATCCTGACGGTGGAGGATGACGGCCCCGGCCTGGGCGACGGCTCGCCCAAGGGCACGGGCCTGGGCTCCAAGATCATTTCGGCCATGGCTTCGGGCCTGCGGTCGTCGGTCGATTTCGATCCGGGCCACAAGGGCGTGCGCGCCCAAATGGCCTTCGACCTTTAAGCCGGCGTCCCATGCTGCAGTTCGGCGTCCGCAATCCCGCTCTCGACTATCGCCGTCGGGCCACGGCCTTCGGCATCGCCGAGCGTGACGGCCTGATCGCCTGTGTGCGGGTGGAGCGGTCGGGCGGCGCCTATTTCGATCTGCCCGGCGGCGGCGTCGACGGCGAGGAGAGCGAAGTCCAGGCCCTGGTGCGCGAGTTCGTCGAAGAAACGGGCCTCTCCATCGCCCCCCTGAACCGCATCGCCGAAGCCAGCCAGTTCTTTCGCCGCTCCACCGACGAGCCGGTCAACAATGTCGGGGGCTTCTGGACCGCGACGATCACGGCCGAAAATCCCGAGTCCAAACAAGAGGAAGACCACACCCTGGTGTGGTTGGACCCGACCTTCGCGGTCTCGCGGCTGCGTCACGATTCCCATGCCTGGGCCGTTGCGGTCTGGCTGCGTCGTCCTCGCTGAAAGCAAGCGTGGCCTTACGGAACGGCCAACTGGCGTCACCGTTCTTCTCCCGACAGATCGGACCCTTCCGGTCCGACGCAGACAGGAGAGTGACCATGGCTGATCACGACCGCATCGAAGGCGCCGCCAAGAACATCGGCGGCAAGATCAAGGAAGCCGTCGGCAAGGTGACGGGCGACACCAAACTTCAGGCCGAAGGCAAGACCGATCAGGTCGAAGGCAAGGTCCAGAACGCCGTCGGCGGCGCCAAGGACAGTCTGCGCGACAAGCACTGACCGTCCCCTGACGACAGGATGAAAAGCGCCGCCTGCGACCGCAGGCGGCGTCTTTCGTTTAGCGGGTCAGCGCCCGCCATCGCCCCGTCCAGCCCTTCCAGCGTCAGCGGATACATCGACCGATCCATGACCTCGCGGACCAGACCGACTGAGGCGGCATAGCTCCAGTGGCGTTCCGGCACGGGGTTCAGCCACACCGACTTCTCCCACTGCTGGCGCGCCCTTTTCAGCCAGACGGCGCCGGCCTCCTCGTTCCAGTGCTCCACCGAGCCGCCGGGCATGGTGATCTCATAGGGGCTCATGGTCGCGTCCCCGACGAAGATGACGCGCCAGTCGCCGGAATATTTGTGCAGCAGGTCCCAGGTCGGGATACGCTCGGCATGGCGGCGGCGATTGTCCTTCCAGACGCCCTCGTACAAGCAGTTGTGGAAGTAAAAGAACTCCAGATTCTTGAACTCTGTCCGCGCGGCCGAGAACAGTTCCTCCACCAGTTTGATATGGCCGTCCATCGAGCCACCGACGTCCAGAAACAGCAGGACCTTGATCGTGTTGCGCCGCTCGGGCCGCATCTGGATGTCCAGCCAGCCCTGGCGCGCCGTGCCGTCGATGGTGCCGTCGATGTCCAGTTCGTCCGGCGCGCCCTGACGGGCGAAGCGGCGCAGGCGACGCAAGGCGACCTTGATGTTGCGCGTGCCCAGTTCGACCGTGTCGTCCAGGTTTCTGAACTCGCGCTTCTCCCAAACCTTGACCGCGCGGCCGTGCTTGCTCGGCCCGCCAATCCGCACGCCCTCGGGATTGTACCCGCCGTGACCGAACGGGCTGGTTCCGCCTGTGCCGATCCACCTGTTTCCGCCCGAGTGGCGTTCCTTCTGCTCTTCCAGACGCTGTTTCAGCGTCTCTATCAGCTTGTCGAAGCCGCCCAAGGACTCGATCTGGGCCTTTTCTTCCTCGGTCAGGTATTTTTCGTTCAGCAGACGCAGCCAGTCCTCGGGGATGTCGGTGGTCGGGTCTTCGCCCGCGCCCACCGTCTCGATCCCCTTGAACACCGTGCCGAACACCTGATCGAAGCGGTCGTAGTGTTTCTCGTCCTTGACCAGAACGGCGCGCGACAGGTGATAGAATGCCTCGACCTGACGCCCGGCGACATCGCGGTCCATGGCCTCCATCAGATGGAGCCATTCCTTCATCGACACCGGAACCTTGGCGTCGCGCAGGGCTGAGAAGAAGGGCAGGAGCATCAGTCGCTGTTTCGCCCAATCGCATTGGGTTCGGTCGCTGCGTTTGCTTGGGCGGCTTTGCGCGCCGCGAGTTCAGGTTCCAAGACGGTCGTGATCCAAAAGCTGTCGAAGACGCCGCTCCTGCCCGCTGTGCCCGGAGGAGAGGAGAAGCGATATTTGACGGCCCAGCCGTTCACAATGCCGACGGTCACTTGCTCGTAGCTGTTGGGCGTTTCGAAACCGACCGTCTTGTGCTCGGGGATTGTTCGGCCCGGAAGTTCGAACATTGAACGATTGCCGGACAGGTCCGCAGGACGCGCGCCTTGATAACGCGCCTGGATCGCGAGCGTGGCGCTCGCCGCTTCCTGCGCCGTCGTTCCTGTACTGCGCGTCAGATACAGGGTGCGAATATCGCTAATGGTTTGCGTCGAACAGCCGACATCGTCCCCGCGCGGCAGGCCGGGATAGACATGGACGGCGTTTACCGCCCGGCCGGGATTGAGCACGCACCGATATCCACTGGCCTTGTGGCGCAGAATGATGGCGCCGCCAGCGGTTGCGCTTTCATTTGCGAACAGGTCGGCGGCATCGGCCGCTGCGAGCAACCGATCGCCTTCCGCGACGGCGGTTTGAGTGGCGACCGCGTCGTCAGCAGGTGCGGTTTGTAAGGCAAGCAGCAACGAAAGTGCGACGGTCTGCATCGAGCCTGACCCAGCTGTTGAAACGGGAGTTCACCCAAACATTTACGATGGCCGCCGTCCACCTATCCGCGCCGCAAGATGAACTCGTGGTCCGTCCAGGCGCCGACGGGATAGTCGTACTCTCCCGCCTTCTCGAAACCGTAGGCGGCGTAAAGGCGCTGGGCCTTTTCATTGCCGCTCCAGACGCCGATCCACAGCGGGCCGTCGCTGTGGGCCTCCATCCAGTCCAGCGACAGCGTCAGCAGCGTCGTGCCCAGACCCAGTCCTTGCGCGTCCTTGGCCACATAGAGGCGACGCAGCTCCATATGGCTGGGTTGCGCCTCGGAGTGGGGCAGGGCGCAGGGGCCGGCGTTGGCGAAGGCCAGCAGTTCGCCGTCGCGCTCGGCCACCCACCAGGCGGCGCCGGACTCGGCCAGTTTTTTCCGTGTCGGCTCGGGATCGAAGTTGGCGTCCAGAAAGGCGTTCAAGTCCGCCTCGGGATAGGGAATGCCGAAGCCGGTCACGAAGGTGTCGACGAAGGTTCGGCGTCCCAGGGCGCCCAGGGCGATGGCGTCTTCGGGGCGGGCCAGGCGGATCACGGCGTCGGTCATGCCGCTGTCCTTAGCGCCCCCCGGCAGGGGACGCGAGCGGGCTGCCGATCATGGCGAGGTTGTGTCGGCGCGCGAGGGCGTTTACGACCTTGAAGGATTGGATCGCCTTGGCGGTCGCGCCCAGTTTGCGTCGGGGAGGACAGAGGACCGTCAAGCCTTGGATTTTCAAGGTCCGTCCGCGCGTCATGTCGATCTCCGCCCCGCTTCCGCCCCTGTCCGCCGCCCTGTCGCCCGAGTCGTCGCAGCCCGAATCCGCGGCCGCCCCGGATGCGGCTGCGCGCGCGCCCCGCCCCGGCGCCATCATCCTGACCCGTCACGGGGAGCCGGCCCTGTCGCGCAAATGCCTGATCTCGGCGCGCCAGTACGGCGACTGGTGGGCGAAATACGAGATCGGCGGCCTTCTGGCCGGTCAGACTCCGCCGCCGGAACTGGTCGCCGCCGGGCAAGGGGCCGGCGCCATCTACGCCTCCACCCGCCAGCGAGCCCAGGAAACAGCTGCGGCCGTAGTCGCGGGGCGGGAGGTTCTGTCGGACGTGCTGTTCATCGAGGCGCCCCTGCCGCCGCCGCCGTTTCCCGACTGGTTCAAGCTGTCGCCAAAATGGTGGGGCGTGGTGTCGCGCTTCTGGTGGCACGCCTTCGACCACCACGGCGGCCAGGAAACCCGGGCCGAGGCGGAACGCCGGGCCGAACAGGCGGCGCAGAAGCTGATTGCGCGCGCCGAAACCGGCCAGGACGTGCTGGTCTTCGCCCATGGCTATTTCAACCACATGGTCGGCGGCCGGCTGAAGGCCGACGGTTGGAAGCTGGTGCAGAACCAGGGCTTCAAATACTGGTCGCAGCGTCGCTACGAGAAGCGATGACGCATCGGGCGTTGATGCGAAGCGGTCGGGTCTTTAGGGTCGCCCGCCATGACTGACGCCGCCCCCGCCATTCCCGCCGACCTCAGCTTCGAAGACGCCCTGCAGCGCCTGGAGACCATCGTTTCGCGCCTGGAATCCGGCCAGGCGCCGCTGGAGGAGTCCATCGCCCTTTACGAGGAGGGGGCCCGGCTGAAAGCCCATTGCGAGGCGCGCCTGAAGGCCGCCCAGTTGCGCGTCGAGAAGATCGTGGTCGGCCCGGACGGCCAGGCCAAGGGCGTCGAGGCGGCGTCGTTCGAATGATGCCCCGTCGTCCGGTCACGGCGAAGGGCGGACGCGCGTCTTGAACCGGGTCATCGCCGCCAATTCGCCCGAACAGGCCGTGATCGACCGGGTCGCCGAGGTCGCAGACCTCGTGACCGTGGCGCTGGACGAACTGCTGCCGCGCGCCGAGGGGCCGGAATCGCGCCTGACCGAGGCGATGCGTTACGCCGCCCTGGGGCCCGGCAAGCGTCTGCGGCCCTTCTTTGCGCTGGAGGCGGCGCGGCTGTTCGACATCGACGACCGCTCGGTGCTGCGCGCCGCCTGCGCCCTGGAATGCGTCCACGCCTACAGCCTGGTGCACGACGACCTGCCCTGCATGGACGACGACGACGTGCGGCGCGGCCGCCCGACCGTCCACCGCGCCTATGACGAGGCCACGGCTGTGCTGGCCGGCGATGCGCTGCAGACCGCCGCCTTCGACATCATCCTGCATGAGGATACGCACGAGGAGGCGGCCGTGCGCTGTGAATTGGCGGCGCGGTTGTCCCTGGCCTCGGGCGCGCGGGGCATGGCGGGCGGCCAGATGATCGACCTGCTGGGCGTGCGCGACGACCTGGGCGGGGTCGCACGGATGCAGCGGCTGAAGACCGGCGCCCTGTTCGCCTACGCTTTTGAAATCCCCCTGATCATCGCCGACGCCTCGGCCCAGCATCGCCAGGCCCTGACCAGTTTCGCCCACGACGTCGGCCTGGCCTATCAGATCGTCGACGACATTCTGGACGCCGAAGGTTCGGCCGAGGAGATGGGCAAGGCGGCCGGCGGCAAGGACGCGGCCCTGGGCAAGACCAACTTCGTGACTCTGCTGGGTTTGGACGAGGCGCGGCAAAGAGTCTCGCATCTGGCCGATCAGGCCCGTTCGCACCTGGAGCCGTTTGGCGACGAGGCCGAAATCCTCAAGGCCAGCGTGGATTTTGTGCTAAGGCGCCGGTCATAAGTAACCAGGATCGTCATCGAGCGTATGGATCCTCGGGACAAGCCTGAGGATGACGACTAGAACAGGCGGCTAAGTCCGCGAAGAGACGCCCTTTTCAATGCCCGACACCCCCCTGCTCGACACCGTCAAGTTTCCCGCCGACATGCGGAACTTCGACATCGCCCAGCTGAAACAGCTGGCCGAAGAGGTGCGGGCGGAGACCATCGACGCCGTCTCCGTGACCGGCGGGCACCTGGGGGCGGGACTGGGGGTGGTCGAACTGACCACGGCCCTGCACCATGTGTTCGAGACGCCCAAGGATATCCTGATCTGGGACGTCGGGCATCAGTGCTATCCGCACAAGATCCTGACCGGGCGGCGCGACCGCATTCGTACCCTGCGCCAGGGCGGCGGCCTGTCCGGCTTCACCAAGCGCAGCGAGAGCGAATACGACCCGTTCGGCGCAGCCCATGCCTCGACCTCGATCAGCGCCGCCCTGGGCTTCGCCGCCGCGCGTGACCAGAAAGGCGAGAAGAACCGCGTCGTGGCCGTCATCGGCGACGGCTCCATGTCCGCCGGCATGGCCTATGAGGCGATGAACAACGCCGCCGAGGCGACCAGCGGCCAGCTGATGGTCGTCCTGAACGACAACGACATGTCCATCGCCCCGCCGGTCGGGGGGATGAGCGCCTATCTGGCCGGGCTGGTGTCGGGCGGCGCCTATCAGAACGTGCGGCGGTTGGGCAAGTCGGTGGCGCAGCACCTGCCGCGCCCCTTCCGCCAGGCGGCAAAGAAGGCCGAGGAATACGCCCGCGGCATGGTCACGGGCGGCACCTTCTTCGAGGAGCTGGGCTTCTACTACGTCGGTCCTATCGACGGGCACGACATGGACAATCTTGTGCCCATTCTGAAGAAGGCGGCGGCGATCGAGGATCGGCCCGTGCTGGTTCACGTCGTGACGCAGAAGGGCAAGGGTTACGCCCCCGCCGAGAGCAGCGCCGACAAACTCCATGCGGTGGTCAAGTTCGACGTAGTGTCGGGCAAACAGGCCAAGGCCGTGTCCAACGCCCCAAGCTACACCAAGGTGTTCGGGACCGAGCTGATCAAGCACGCCAAGGTCGATCCCACCGTGGTGGCCATCACCGCCGCCATGCCGTCCGGCACGGGGCTGGACCTGTTCGGCCAGGTTTTCCCCGAACGGACCTATGACGTCGGCATCGCCGAACAGCACGCCGTCACCTTCGCCGCCGGTCTGGCGGCGGATGGAATGAAGCCGGTCTGCGCCATCTATTCCACCTTTCTGCAACGCGGCTACGACCAGGTGGTCCATGACGTGGCCATCCAGTCCCTGCCGGTGCGGTTCGCCATGGACCGGGCCGGTCTGGTCGGGGCGGACGGGGCCACCCACGCCGGATCGTTCGACATCGGCTTCATGGGGGCGCTGCCCGGCATGGTGCTGATGGCCGCCGCCGACGAGGCGGAACTGGCGGCGATGATCGCGACGTCCCTAGCCATCGACGACCGCCCCAGCGCCTTCCGCTATCCGCGCGGCGATGGCGTGGGGGTGGACATCCCCGAACTGGCCGCCCCGCTGGAGATCGGCAAGGGCCGCATCGTGCGCGAAGGCGCATCCGTCGCCATCCTGAGCCTGGGCACGCGCCTGCAGGAATCGCTGAAGGCCGCCGACCTTCTGGCGGCCAAAGGCGTGTCGGCCACCGTCGCCGACGCCCGCTTCGCCAAGCCTCTGGACGCCGATCTGATCCTGCGCCTTGCGCGCGAGCATGAGGCCCTGATTACGGTGGAAGAGGGCGCCATGGGCGGTTTCGGCGCCTTCGTCCTGCAATTGCTGGCGGAAAAGGGCGCGCTGGACGGCGGGTTGAAGGTTCGCACCCTGCACCTGCCCGACATCTTTCAGGATCAGGACGCTCCGGCCGCCATGTACGCCCAGGCCGGGCTGAACGCCGACCATATCGCGGCCTCGGCCCTTCAGGCTCTGGGCGCGTCGGTCAGTCGCGCGGCGCGCGCCTGACCGACGCTTCTCAGGCCCGGTCGCGGATTCGCATGCCTCCCGGCCCCTTGCTGTCGACCTCGAACCGTCCGGTGGCGCGGATCAGGTCGGACAGTTTGGCGTAGCCATAGGTGCGCTGATCGAAGTCGGGATAGGCGTTACGCAGCCGATTGCCGATGGCCCCCGCGGCGACCCAACCGTCGCCGTCCTCGTCCATGTCGGCGATGATGGAGGCGATCAGGCGCGTCGCCTCTGCGGGTTTGCGCTTGGCGGGCGCAGGTTCGGCGGCGGCCTTCTTGCCGATGTCGCCCTCCGGTTCGGACGGGGTGGTCAGGTTCTCGGTGTAGATGAAGCGGGTGCAGGCCTGGCGGAAGCTTTCGGGCGTCTTCTGTTCGCCGAAGCCATAGACGTCCACGCCTTCCTCGCGGATGCGGGCGGCCAGGCGGGTGAAGTCGGAATCGGACGACACCAGGCAGAAGCCGTCGAACCGGCCCGAGTGCAGCAGGTCCATCGCGTCGATCACCAGGGCGATGTCGCCCGAATTCTTGCCCTTGGTGTTGGCGAAATTCTGCTGCGGCTGGATCGCCCAGCGCGCCAGAACCTTGGTCCAGCCGGCGATCTGGGCGCTGGAGAAGTCGCCGTAGACGCGCCGCGCCGACGCCTCGCCCAGGGTCGCGATTTCGGTGAACAGCGCCTCGGCGATGCGGGGCGAGGCGTTCTCGGCGTCGATCAGCACGGCGAGGCGTGCGGGCTTTCCATTGGCCATGACGACCTCCTTTCGGGGATTTAGAGTTGGCCCATGGTGTTGTCGTGGTCGATGGCCTGTTTCTTCAGCCAGGCCACGAAGGCGGTGGCGCTGGGCGAAGGCGGACGGTCGCGCGGCTGGACCACGAAATAGGCGAAGCCCACCGCTTCCGATCCGTCGGTGAAGGGCGCCACCAGGCGGCCGGCGTTCAGATCGGCCTGGGCCAGGGTGCGCTTGGCCAGGGCGACGCCGCGCCCGGCCATGGCCGCCTCGATCAACAGGCCGGACTGGTTGAAGCGCGAACCGCGACGGGGATCGGGATGGCGCACGCCCCGCGCCTTCAGCCACATGGCCCAGTCGGGCCGGCTGGGGTCGCCGTCGTTGGACATATCGTGCAGCAGGGTGTGGCGCGCCAGATCGGCGGGCGTGCGCAGGGGCGGCTCCGCGTCCATCAGGGCCGGGGCGCAGACCGGCAGCACGGTCTCGGTCATCAACCGCTGGACCGTCAGGCCCGGATAGTCGCCGGGACCATAGCGAACGGCCAGATCGACCTTGCCCTCGGACAGGTCGGCCGGTTCCATGTCGGCGGAAATCCACAGCTCGATCTCGGGATGGGCGGCGTGGAAGTCGTCCATGCGCGGCATCAGCCATTTGGAGGCGAAGCTGGGCGCGACGCTGATCGACACCTGGCGACGACGCGGCGGCTCGCGCAACAGGGCCGAGGCGTCCATCAGCCGCTCGAACCCCTCGCGCAGCAAGGGGACCGAGGACCGGCCCAGGTCGGTCAACTGCAGGCCCCGCGCCTCGCGCACGAACAGCGAGCCGCCCACCATGTCCTCCAGCAGGCGGATCTGCTGGCTGACCGCGCCGGGCGTGACCGACAGTTCGTCGGCCGCGCGCGAGAAGTTCAGGTGCCGGGCGGCCGCCTCGAAGGCGCGCAGGGCGTTGAGCGGAAGCATGGGACGGGCCATCGGCGTTAGAAATCCTATCGACGCGGCGATGGCAATGCACTTGACGCCGGCCATAGACAAGCGGGTGCGGCGGCGTCACTTAAGGCCGCCTTCGATCCTCATCGCCAGAAAGCCTCGCCTTGTCCGTTACGCCGTCCGTCATCGACCTGATCGGGAACACGCCCTTGGTGCGGCTGAACCGCCTGTCGAACCAGACGGGGTGCGAAATCCTGGGCAAGGCCGAGTTCATGAACCCCGGCGGCTCGATCAAGGACCGGGCGGCCCTGTCCATCGTGCGCGCTGCGCGGGCCTCTGGCGCGCTGAAGCCCGGCGGGACCATTGTGGAAGGCACGGCCGGGAACACCGGCATCGGCCTGGCCCTGGTCGGGGCGGCGCTGGGCCATCCGGTCGTCATCGTCATGCCCCGCACCCAGTCGGAGGAGAAGAAGTCCGCCATCCGCTCGCTGGGCGCGCGCCTGATGGAGGTGGACGCCGCTCCGTTTTCCAGCCCCAACCATTTCGTCCACTATTCGGCCCGTCTGGCGGCCGAGTTGAACGACAGCGAAGAGGCGGGCGCGATCTGGGCCAATCAGTTCGACAACACCGCCAACCGCGACGCCCATTACTACGGCACCGGCCCGGAAATCTGGGACCAGACGGGCGGCAGGGTCGACGCCTTCGTTTCGGCCGTGGGATCGGGCGGCACCCTGGCGGGCGTCTCGGCCTATCTGCGCGAACGCAAGCCCGAGGTGACGACAGCCCTGGCCGATCCGGCGGGCGCGGCCCTGTTCAACTGGTACACCGAGGGTCGCATGGCCGGAGAAGGCTCGTCCATCACCGAGGGGATCGGCGTGGCGCGCATCACCGGCAATCTGGAAGGCTTCCGGCCCGACCGCGCCTATCGGATCGAGGACGCGGAGTTCCTGCCCCTCCTGTTCGACCTGGTGCAGCACGAGGGGCTGTCGCTGGGCGGATCGGCGGGGGTCAATATCGCCGGGGCCGTGCGACTGGCGCGCGACATCGGGCCGGGCAAGACCATCGTGACCTGCCTGTGCGATCCGGGGTCGCGCTATGCGTCCAAGCTGTTCAACCCCGAATTCCTGCGGTCCAAGGGCCTGCCCGCACCCGACTGGATGTAGGGCCTATTTCGCCTTCTGCTCCGCGATCCAGGCGTCCATTCGGCGGTCCAGCAGGTCCAGGGGCAGCGGGCCTTCGGTCAGAATCGCGTCGTGGAAGGTGCGGACGTTGAACTTGGGCCCCAACTCGCGTTCGGCCCGCAGGCGGATTTCGCGCAGTCGGATTTCCCCGATCTTGTAGGCCGTCGCCTGACCGGGCCAGCCGATGTAGCGTTGCAGTTCAGTCTCGATATTGTGGGGCGCCAGAGCGGTGTTGTCGCGGAAACAGGCGCGGGCCTGATCCTGGGACCAGCCCAGCCAATGCAGGCCGGTGTCGGCCACCAGGCGGCAGGCGCGCCACATCTCATAGGACAGGCGGCCGAACCGTTCGTAGGGGGTGCGATAGAAGCCCATCTCCTCGCCCAGGAACTCGGAATACAGGCCCCAGCCTTCGGTGAAGGCCGTGACATTGGCCTGACGCCGGAAATAGGGCTGGCCCGCCGCCTCCTGTTGCAGGGCGATCTGCAGATGGTGGCCGGGCACAGCCTCGTGCAGGGTCAGGGCCGGCAGTTCGTACAGCGGCCGCTGGTCCAGTTTGGACGTGTTGACGACATAGTGGCCCGGCAGGCCGTTCTGCATCGAGCCGGGATTGTAGCGGCCGGTGGTGTAGTTGGCCTCGATCTGCGCCGGAACCGGCTGCACGTCATAGGTCAGGCGGGGCAGGGTGGCGAACAGGGGCGGCAGGCCGCCGTCGGCCCGCTTGGCCATTTCCGACGCCTTCTCCAGCAGCTCCTCGCGGCTGTGGGCGTAGAACTGCGGGTCGGTGCGCAGGAAGTTCAGGAAACCCGCGAAATCGCCGGTCCAGCCGGCGGCGCGCATCTCGGTCTCCATGCGGGCGCGGATGCGGGCCACCTCGTCCAGGCCGATCTGATGAATCTGATCGGGGGTCAGGTCGGTGGTGGTGTGGCCGCGCACCAGATAGGCGTACATGGCCTTGCCGCCGGGTCGTTGACCCAGGCCCGGTTCGATCGGCGCTTTGGGCAGATAGTCGCTTTCCAGGAACGCCAGCCAGGCGCGCCGCGCCGGCGCGATGACCGAGGCGACGGCCTCGGCTCCCTGGGCCTCAAGGCGCGCCTTCTCGGCGGCGGGCACGCTGGGCCGGCAGGGTGGCGAAGGGCTTCATCAGGGGTTCTGCGTCGGGCGCGGTCGCCACGTCGTTGCGGGCCAACTGGATGGCGCTTTCGGTCACGGAGCGGGCCTGGACCATGCCGGTGCGAAGACCACGCCGCGCGTTCTCGGTCGCCTGAGCGTACAGGGTCCCGAAGCCCCGGATGCGCTGGATATAGGCTTCGGCCTCGGCCGCAGAATTCAGGCGGGTGGAGGTTCCGGTGTAGAGGGCCCAGGCGCCCGGTCCGCCCTCGCTGTCGAAGGCCAGCCGTCCGGTGTCGTAGTCCAGCCCCTCCAGGCTGCGGTTCAGGGTGTAGAGCAGGAAGTCGCGGTTGACCGTTCCGGCGTGGGAAAGACTTGCCGGGTCGATGGCCTTCAGCCGGGCGACGAAGGCTTCCAGCGGCGCGCGCTGGGCCAGTTCGAACGATCGGCTGATATCCGGCGTCCGCGCCATGGCCGCCAGGTCGCCCTCGCTGGAGGCGGTGAAGGGGTCGGTCGCCTTCAGATAGGTCTCATAGTCCGCGATCAGGCCGTTCAGGGCCGCGTCGGTCGGGCTGGCGGCGGCGGTCGGCGCGCCCTGCGTCTGGGCCATGACGACGACGGGCGCCGCCCCCGACAACAGGGCGGCCGCGACGGCCAGGTGCGACATCTTCATGGAAACCCCTCCCGAACAGTCCGCGCAGGCAACGCGACGGGGCGGGATGCGTCAAGTCATCCGCAGGCGGCGAAGAACCGTTCGACGTTGGACAGAGACCCCGGATGCGCCGCCAGGGTCTCGCGGTCGTCGCCCTGCCACAGGGCCAGCCAGCCCAGACGGCGGAACCGCTGGAACACGGGGTCCTTGGTCTGGGCGTCGGCGGTCACATACTGGCCTTCGTGGATGGCGGCCGGTTCCGAGCGGGCCGGGTAGCGTTCGTCGTCGCCGCCCGATTCGACGTGCAGAACCCGCGCGGGCTTGTCGAAAACCGCCGCCAGCTGAAGCCGCCCCGTGCCGCCCTGACAGATCAGCTGCAGCTTCAGATCGTCGCTGTTGGGCTGGCCATAGGCCAGTGTCACTTCCCGCCCGTCCTGATCGAGCAGCCAGTCGTAACCGGGCGTCGGCGACGGCACCCCTGTCGAGGCGGTCTGCGGGGCGGGCGTTGTCACGCCGCCGCTGGCGCAGGCCGACAGGCAGGCCGTCAGGGCCGCCAAGGCCAGCAGCGGCATGGTCGGCCGGGAGGGAGACGTCAGGCGCATGGAAAACTCCCTATCCGGCGCAACGGTCGGCGAAGCGACGCAGCTTGGCGAGGTGAGGCCGTTCGACCGTGACGGCGCTTTGGCTTTCCCCGACCGTGACGGTCATGCTGCCGCCGACGACGAAGGCGGCGAAGGCGGGGTGGTCGACCGGCAGTGCGGTCTCCAGCTTGCCGCCGCGTCCGGCCCGCGCCTCGGCCGTGGCGGTCGCCGAACCGGCGGTGATCCGCGCAAAGCCCGACGCCGGATCGGCGCCGTAGACCGAAACGGTGACGACGCCCGAGCCGGCTTGGCATTGCAGGGTGGTCTTCAGATCAGGGCTGTCCGGCCGTTCATTGGCCAGGACCAGCGGCCCCGATCCCTCGTACAGGGTCCAGGTCCAGCCCGCGGCGGGATTCGCCGCCGGAGCGGAGGCTTGCAGCGCCAGGGCCAGCAAGGCCGGGAGAAGGACACCCATGCGTCGGTTCCGCAGACGACGCGAAAGGCCGCGCCGCGCCGAATGTCGTCGGGCGCGGCGCGAACTGCAATAGGCCACGGCGGTCGTCGGCCGCCGCTCGGCGTCAGAAGGGGCTGAACCGCTCCACCAGGTTCTGGGCGGCCGGGGCGGACTGGATGCGGCTGATGTCGCCGCGCCCGCCGTAGGAGATGCGCGCCTCGGCGATCTGGGTGTGATTGATGGCGTTGGCCGAGGAAATGTCTTCGGGCCGCACGATGCCGGCGACGGTCAGTTCGCGCACCTCGCGGTTGGTGCGGACCTCCTGGCGACCCTGGATCACCAGATTGCCGTTGGCCAGCACGTCGGTGACGACGGCGGCGATGGTCAAGGACACCTTCTCGGCGCGGTTGACCGAGCCGGTTCCCGCCGACTTGGAGCCTCCCTCCAGGCCGATCATGTTGGACGGGTCGAAGGCGCCGGGCAGGACGCGGCCCAGGCTGCTTTCCAGTCCGAACAGGTGCGACACGCCGCCCGAAACTTCGTTGGAGCGGGACCGCTGGGTCGAGTTCTGCGTCTGGGCGCGGTCGTCGATGTCGATCTTCACGGTCAGGATGTCGCCGACGTGGCGGGCGCGCTGGTCCCCGAAGAAGGTGCGCGCGCCGACGCGCCACAGGCTGTTGGCGCTGGCGGGCGTGGCCTCGCGCGGGACGGGCGCAGGCAGATAGGCTTGCTGCGTCGGCACTAGGGCGGCCGGATAGCCGATGGGCGCCAGTTCGGGACCCCGCACGGCCTCCACGGCGGTGGAGCAGGCGGCCAGAGGAACGAAGGCGGCGACGATCAGGGCGGTCTTCATGATTGTGTTTCCCTAGCGGGCGGCGAATTGTTGGGGATTGGCGCGGGCCAGATCGGCGGCAGGGCCGGCGACGGCCTGGCCCGGTCCGGTGGCGACCGCTTCGATCAGGCGGTTGGACGACACGTTCATGATCGCCAGCGGCTCTCCGGCCGCGGCGTTGCGCATGGCCTTGCCCATGACGCTGAGGTTCACGCCGCCGACCTGGTAGATGACGCGGACCATGTCGTTGCGGGCGATGACCTGCTGGCCCGCGCCGGTCGGGCGATAGGCGGCGCGGACTTGCGGCGCGGCGGCCTCCAGGCCGGCGGAGGCGGGCGCGGCCTGATTGGCGGCCTGATTGGCGGTTTGGGCGGGCGCGAGGGCGCGCCGCACCACCACGCGGCGCAGGCCGTTGGGATTGCTCCATTCCAGTCCGGCCTGGCTGGCCATGGCCTGAAGCTGGCCAGCCTCCAGCACCACCGATGGGCCGACACGCTGGGCCACCGCCACGTTCGAGGCGGCGCCCGCGCCCTCGAACAGATCGCCCAGGGTGACGTGGCCGTCGTCGTCGACGGGGTTGGCGCGCAGCACGACCGGCGCGGCCAGGGCCGGCGCGGCCACGGCGGGCAGGACGGCGGCCAGGAGAGCGCCGAGGGCGGCGATGCGATGAAGACGGCCCATGATCTTAGCCCTTGATCTGCGATGTGACCGACAGCATCTGATCGGCCGTGCTGATGACCTTGGAGTTCATTTCGTAGGCGCGCTGCGCGATGATCAGGTCGCTGATCTCCGTCACCGCGTCGACGTTCGACGCCTCGGTGTAGTTCTGCATGATCTGGCCGAAGCCGACGTCGCCGGGGGTGCCCACGATGGCCGGGCCGGACGCGGCCGTTTCCAGCAGCAGATTGTCCCCGACCGCTTCCAGACCCGCCTCGTTGAAGAAGTTAGCCAGTTCGATCTGGCCCACGGTGGTGGGGGCCGGCTGACCCGCTTGCGTCACCTGGACCAGGCCGCTCTTGGAGATGGACACCTTGGTCGCGTCCTGAGGGATGGTAATCGCCGGCTCCAGCAGATAGCCGTCGTCCGTGACCATCTGGCCTTCCGGATTGACCTGCAGATTGCCGGCGCGGGTATAGGCTTTTTCGCCCGAGGGCAGGCTGATCTGGAAATAGCCCTTGCCGTCGATGGCCATGTCATAGGGGTTGCCCGTCGCCTTGGGCGTGCCTTGCTCGGTCAGGCGATAGACGGCGCCCGCCTTGACCCCGGCGCCGATCTGGATTCCGGTGGGAACGACGGTGCCCGCGCTGGACGACTGCGCGCCCATCCGTTCGACGTTCTGGTAAAGCAGGTCCTGGAACTCGGCGCGCTGCTTCTTGAAGCCCACCGTGTTCATGTTGGCGATGTTGTTGGAGATGACCTCCACGTTCAACTGCTGGGCGGCCATGCCCGAGGCGGCGGTGCGAAGTGCGCGCATTGTTCGTCTCCCTATCTCTCGACGCTCGGCGTCTCGTGACTTGAGGGGCTCCCTTAAGCGGCCTTGCCGAGGCGCTCGACGGCGCGACGGCTCAGGTCGTTGGTGTTGTCGATCATCCGCGTCACGCTTTCGTAGGCGCGGCTGATCTCGATCAGATTGGTGATTTCGATCAGGGGGTTGACGTTGGAGGACTCCAGCGATCCCTGATGGATCTGGGCGTCGGCCGCCTCGATCGGCTTGGCGTTGGAGCGGTTGCGGTAAAGGCCGTCGCCGCCCTTCTCCAGGGCGCCGAGAGCGTCGAACCGCACGACCGACAGCCGGCCCGTGACCTGGCCCCGTTGCGTGATGGCGCCGTCCGCGCCGACCGAGACCGGACCGAGTTGAGGGTCCAGCACGATCTCGGCGCCGCCCGACAGGACCGGCTTGCCCTGTTTGGTGGTCAGGCGGCCTTCGGGATCGGTGGTGAAGGCGCCGTCGCGGGTGTAGGCTTCGCCGTTCGCGCCGTCCCTGACGGTGAAGAAGGCGCCTTCGCCGGAAATGGCGAAGTCCAGGGGGCGACCGGTCTGGGCCATCGAGCCCTGGCGGAAGTCGCGGCCCACGCCGTTGTCCAGCACGAAGCTGGCGGAGGGGCGAATGGAGTCGTTGCGGGCGCGCTCGCCCACCTCGGCGCTGACCATCAGCTGCTCGACCTTGAAGCCGTTGGTGTCGGCGTTGGCGACGTTGTTGGCCACGATGTCCAGCTCGCGGCGCAAGGTCATCTGACGCGACAATCCGATATAGGCGGCGTTTTCCACGAGAGGCGTGCTCCTTCGCCCTTCGTCTCGCAACGGCCGTGCCAACACGGTTAATTCAGGCGGGATGGGGGTTTCAGCGGCGCAGCTCGGGTCGGCGCCCGGCAAAACCTGCCCACTGTAAACGCCGCGTTAACCAAACCCGGTCGATCTTCTCCACTGAGAATTTCCGGGGCGCGCGCGCATGTTCAAGTTCGGCAAGAAGAAGGGCGACGCGCCGGCGGACGACGCCAACCTGCCCGCCGTCTCGGACGCCTCGGGCGAAGCCGCCGAGGGCGAGGCCGCCGGGTCCAAGAAAAAGAAGCTGCCGCTGCTGTTCATCATCGCCCCCGTCGCCCTTCTGGTGCTGGGTGGAGGGGGGGCGGCCGCCTTCTTCATGCTTCAGCCCAAGAAGGCCGAAGCGCATGGGGCGGAAGGCGAAAAGGGGGCCGGCGAGCACGGCAAGCCGGAAAAGAAGGAAGAGAAGAAGGGCGGCCACGGCGGAGGGGAAGGCGGAGAGGGCGGCGCGGCCGATCCTTCGCAGGGCGTGATCGCCGCGGGACCGGACGGCGTCACCTTCTTCACCCTTCCGGACATGACGATGAACATCCAGTCGTCGGACGGCCGGGCGACCTATCTGAAGCTGAAGCTGACCCTGGAGACGCACGACGCCGAGGTGGCGACCCATCTCCAGGAAGAGATGCCGCGCCTGCAGGACATGTTCACCACCTTCATGCGTGAACTGCGGCCGGAAGACCTCAGCGGTTCGGCCGGCGCCTATCAACTGCGCGCCGAAATCCTGCGCCGCGTCAATCTGATCGCCGCCCCTGGCAAGGTCGACGCCGTGCTGATCGAAGAAATGCTGGTCGGCAATCAATGACCGAGACCGCGCCTCTCGACCCGTTCGGCGGCCTGGGCGACCCTAGCGACAGCCTGTCCGAACGTGTCCTGAACCAGGACGAAATCGACAGCCTTCTTGGCTTCGATCTGGGTGACGGCGACGACGGCGACAAGTCCGGCATACGGGCCATCATCAACTCCGCGCTCGTTTCCTACGAGCGTCTGCCGATGCTGGAGATCGTGTTCGACCGCCTTGTGCGGTTGATGACGACGTCCCTGCGAAATTTCACGTCCGACAATGTCGAGGTGTCGCTGGACACCATCTCCTCGATCCGGTTCGGCGACTATCTGAACTCCATTCCCCTGCCGGCCATCCTGGCGGTGTTCCGGGCCGAGGAGCTGGACAACTACGGCCTGCTGACGGTCGATTCCAACCTGATCTATTCGATCGTGGACGTGCTGCTGGGCGGGCGTCGGGGCACTGCGGCCCTGCGGATCGAGGGGCGTCCCTATACCACGATCGAGCGCGTTCTGGTGCAGCGAATGGTCGAGGTCGTGCTGAACGACGCGCGCCAGGCGTTCGAACCCCTGACCCCGGTGCATTTCAACCTGGACCGGCTGGAGACCAATCCGCGCTTCGCCGCCATCGCGCGTCCGGCCAACGCCGCCATACTGATCAAGCTTCGGATCGACATGGAGGATCGCGGCGGCCGGATCGAACTGTTGCTGCCTTATGCGACGTTGGAACCGATCCGCAAGATGCTGCTGCAACAGTTCATGGGTGAGAAGTTCGGCCGCGACAACATCTGGGAGGGCCACCTGGCGACCGAGATGTGGACCACCGAGACCGAGGTTCGCGTCGTTCTGGACGAGCAGCAGATGCCCCTGTCCACCGTATTGAACCTGAAGGTCGGCGACACCCTGATGTTGAACGCCACGCCGGACTCCGAGGTGTCGATCCGCGCGGGGGTCATTCCGCTGACGACCGGCCGCATGGGGCGCAAGGGCCAGCATATCGCCATCCGGGTCGAAGGTCCCCTGAACCCGGAAGCCGCCACACGCCTGAGAGGAGCCCGCTGATGGCTGGAATGATCATGGACGCAGTGCTGATGCTGCTGCTGGTCGCGGCGGTCGGCTATGGCGTCAAGCTGGAGCGCAAGCTTTCGGCCCTGCGCGCGGGGCAGTTGGCTTTCGCCCAGGCCGTCACCGATCTGAACGCCGCCGCCGGCCGCGCCGAGGCGGCCTTGGCGACCCTGCGGGCTTCGGGACAGGAAACGGACCTGTTGCACGACCGGATCATCAAGGCGCGCGAGGTCAAGGCGCAGTTGGAAACCCTGATCGCCCGCGCCCCGACGCCGATGCCGACGCCGCGCGTCGAGGAGCCGACCCCCCGACTGGAGATCGTGCGCCAGACGCCGCCGCCCGCCGCGCCCGCGTCGGCGCCCGCGTCGGCGTCTGAGGACGAAGACCGCGCCCGCCGCATGGCCGCCCTGGCCGAACGCATCCAGGGTCTGGCCGGTCCCGCGACCAGCCAGCGCGCCAGCGCGCCGGCGGGCCGTGAGAATGTCGCCGCCATCGTTCACGCCCTGACGGCGGGACGGTCCGCTAACCATGCCGCCCAACAAAGCCTCAACGCCGCGCGTCGTAATCTCGACGACGATCTGTTCGCCGCCTGAGTTCGGAAAGCCCTAGTCCATGGCCCGCATCCCCCGCATTCTGCCCCTGATCGCCGTCGCCATCGGCGGGGTCGTCGCCGTGCGCGCGGTCGGGTTGGCGCCCGGTCTGTTCGACGGGGCCAAGGCCTGGGCCGAGGACGCGGCCACAAGCGCAGCCGCCGCAGGCGGCGCGCCCAAGCCCGTCCTGCCGACCGCCTGCGCCCTGACGCCGGAACAACTGGCCCAGCAGGCGGGGATTTCGCCGGCCGAACTGAAGATCATCCAGTCCCTGTCGCAGCGCCGCAGCCAGTTGGACGCGCGCGACCAGGACTTCGCCACCACCCTGCCGCTGATGGTCGCCGCCGAACAGAAGCTGGACGCCAAGGTCAAGGCGCTGGAGGCGTTGAAGGTCGAGATGAAGCAGATGCTGGGGCAGGTCGACGAGCGCGAAAAGGCCGAGATCGACCGCCTGGTCCAGGTCTATTCCGCCATGCGGCCCAAGGACGCCGCGCCCGTCATGGCGTCGCTGGAGGATCGGGTGCGCCTGCCGGTCGCCGCCGCCATGCGGCCGCGCACCTTGGCGGCCATCATGTCCCAGATGACCCCGCCCCAGGCCCGCGAACTGACGGAAAAGCTGGCGGCCCGCTTCCAGGCCCAGCAGATGGCCGCCCGCGCCGCCGCCGCCGAGGCCGCCACCCCGCCGCCGCAGCCGACGCCGGCCCAGAATACGAGTCCGGCGGCCGCGCCGACTGCGACGCCCGCCGCCAACGCCACGCCTTCTGCGGCGACGCCGGGCGCCCGCACGGCCCAAAGCCGTCCCGCGTCGCGCCCCGCCGCCCGTCCGCCCGCGCGCCGTCCGGCCCCCAAGCCGGCCGCTGCGACGCCCGCCCCGACGACGCCTCAGCCCTATCAGCCCTCGGCCGCCGCCAACGCCCAGCCGCGTCAAACGGTGCAATAGGCCCTCCCGCAGTCTACGCGCAGCGTCCGGCATACGGCTTTCCGGCGGCGGTTTCGGTTGGCAGGCGCGGCGCGTCCGTCTATCACCGCGCCTTCCCACGACCCGAGCGTACCGAAACCATGTCCGACACGCCCCCCGACCGCCTCTCGGTCGATCCGTCCAGCCCGTATCACGACGCCGAGGTGCTGCAGCGCGGCGTCGGCATCCGCTTCAAGGGCGAGGAAAAGACCAACGTCGAGGAATATTGCGTCTCCGAGGGCTGGGTGCGCCTGGCCCTGGGCAACCGCGTGGACCGCAAGGGCAAGGCCCTGACCGTCAAGCTGCAAGGCCCGGTCGAACCCTATTTCCAGCACGGCTGAATCGGAACAGGGTCCGGCTCCCTGTTCCGGAGCCTGTCCATGTCCCTTCGTCTGTCGATCGCCAGCGTCCTGACCCTGACGCTTAACCTCGCGCTGGGTCTCGTCGCCGCACCCGTGGCCCAGGCGCAGGACGCCGCCACCATCCAGCGCGCCGTCGAGATCCGCGACGCGGCCCTGCGCTCCAATATCGCCCTGGACTATGTCACCCAGCTGACGACCCGGTTCGGCGCCCGCCCCGCCGGATCGCCGGCCGAGCGGCAGGCCGCCGCCTGGGCCGCCGACTATCTGCGCGCCCAGGGCTTCCAGAACGTCCGCATCGAGGAATTCCCGCTGATCGGCTGGGAGAGGGGCGAAAGCTCGGCCGCCATCGTCGGCGAACACCCGCAGGCCCTGGTCGCGGCTGCCCTGGGGCATTCGCCCGCCACGCCGCGCTGCGGGGTGGAGGCGGACGTGGTCCGCTTCACCACCCTCGAAGACCTTCAGGCGGCGCCGGAGGCCGCCGTGCGCGGCAAGATCGTCTATGTCGATCTGGGTCAGATGCGGCCCATGCAGGACGGCTCCGGCTATGGGCCCCAGACGCGGGTGCGCGGCGCCGGGCCGGGCGTTGCGGCGGCCAAGGGGGCTGCGGCCTTCGTCATGCGCTCGGTCGGATCGGACATGGACCGGATGCCCCACACCGGCACGACCCGTTATGTCGATGGCAAGCCGACTATCCCGGCCTTCGCCCTGGCCGCGCCCGACGCCGACCAGGTCAGCCGTCTGGTCGCCATGGATCAGCCGGTTCGGCTGCGCCTGACCTCCACCGCGCGGACCTACGAGACCCATAGCCAGAACGTGATCGGCGACCTGCCCGGCGCTAGTCGCCCGGACGAGATCGTCGTGCTGGGCTCGCACATGGACAGTTGGGACCTGGGCACGGGCGCCATCGACGACGGGGCGGGCGGAGCCATCACGGTCGCGGCGGCCAAAGCTGTCGCCGACAGCAGCCGTCGCCCGGCCCGCACCATCCGGGTCATCTTCTACGGCTCCGAAGAAGTGGCCCAGCCGACGTCCCGCACGGGCGACGGCGGCGGCGTCTATGCCCGCGCGCAAGGGGCGGCTCTGGACAAGCACATCATCGCCGGCGAGAGCGATTTCGGCGCCGACCGGGTCTATGCCCTGCGGCTGCCGGCCGGCGCCCAAGGGTCCGACTTTCAGAAGGCCGCGAACCGCGTCCTCTATCCGATCGGCGTCCTGGCCTCCCAGCAGGTGGAGACCGAGGGCGGCGTCGATGTTGGGCCGATGGGGCCGCTGGGCGTGCCCTTCTTCGGTCTGGCCCAGGACGGGACGCGCTATTTCGACCTGCACCACACGGCCAACGACACCCTGGACAAGATCGACCCGGCCCAACTGAACCAGAACGTCGCGGCCTGGGCCGGACTGGTCTGGCTGATCGCCGATTCCGACGTCGATTTCCGTGCCATGAGGCCCGCCGCCGGATCGACGCCCTCCGCCGGCCACTGAGCCGCTTGGCCCTTCGGATCGGTTCTGGCTATACAGCCGGGCCGGTTCGCGGGCATGGCGAAACTGGTAGACGCAGCAGACTTAAAATCTGCCGGGCGCAAGCCCTTGCCGGTTCGATCCCGGCTGCCCGCACCACCTTCGCCACGGGCTGCATCCGCGCTCGGTTCGTCCGCATCTCGGGGCGCGCCTATCCATTTCGTCGGCGCGGCGCAGCCTCTCGTCCGCGCGTGTCGGCAGAGAGAGGGACAGGCTGCAATTCGGCGTCCGTGAGGGCGTTCAGCCGTCACATCAGAGGATTGCATGAGAATAGCGCGACGGTCGAATGCACTCGCGGTAGGGGGCTATAGCGCGATTTCCCGACGTTCGGCGGCGCTGCGCAGGCCCGCGTCCAGAATCCGCATGACGCTCAGGGCCTGGTCGGCGGGGACCGGCGGCGGGACCTGGCCGCGCATGGCGTCGCGCAGGCCGGCGTAGAAGGCGGGATAGTCGCCGCGTTCGGGCGGGACCGTCGTGCGCCGGGTCTCGCCCTCGACCACGCGGACCAGGGCGCCCGGCGACGGATCAACGCCCCAGTCGGCGTCGCCGGGACGCAGGCCGGCTTTCGACTGGGCCTCCTGCGGATCCAGGCCGTGCTTGAGGAAGCTGCCGCCCGTGCCGTGGACGGCGAAGCGCAGATCGCTGTCGGCCGCCAGATGGCCCATGTTCAGGATCACCCGCAGTCGGTCGTAACGCAGCAGGACGTGGGCGTAGTCGATGGTAGTGGCGTCTTTCCGCTGGGGCTGGAGGTCGGCATAGACGCCCAGCGGCGGCCCGAACAGCTGGACCGCCTGGTCGATCAGATGCGGCCCCAGGTCGGCCCAGACCCCGCCGTCGCGCCTGTCCTTCCAGCGGTCGGTCACGGCGGGGCGAAAACGGTCGAAATGGCTCTCGAACACCGCGATCTCGCCCAGGGCTCCGTCGGCGATCAGGCGACGCAGGGTCAGGAAGTCGGCGTCCCATCGGCGATTCTGGAACACGCTGAATACGCCGGGCGCCTGGGCGGCCAGGGCGGCGACGGCCTCGGCCTGTTCAAGCGTGGCGGCGAAGGGCTTGTCCACCACCACCGACTTGCAGGCCTTCAAGGCGGCGATCGACTGTTCGGCGTGCAGGGCGTCGGGCGTGGCGACGACGATCAGGTCGATGTCGGCGCGCGCCAGGGCCGCGTCCAGGTCCGCAAGAACCTCGACCTGGGGCAGGTCGGCCAGCACCGCCTCGGGACGGGAAGACACGACGACGCGCAGGGCCAGGCCGGGCGTCGCGGCGATCAAGGGGGCGTGAAAGGTCTGGCCCGCCAAGCCATAGCCGATCAGGGCGACGCCCAGCGGGGCGGAGGAGGAGGATCTGGTCATGGTCCGATTCAACCGGCCCGACGCCGCCTTGTCGAGGCCGGATGACCGCCCGTAACCCTTCTTGTCAGCGATCCGGCTCCTGCCCCTCCAGCCGATAGGGCACAACGCCGCGCTCGTTCTCCGAGACGTGCAGCGCCCGGTCCAGCGGCGGGAAGGCGCGCTGGGTGCAGTCGGTGCGCTCGCAGATCCGGCAGCTGACGCCGATCCGCGTCGCCGGCCCGTTCAGGTCCAGCCCGGCCGCATAGACCAGCGATCCGGCGTGTTCGATCTCGCAGCCCAGGGACAGGGCGTAGCGCCGGTCTTCGGCCAGGTAGGAGCCGCTGGGTTTGGAGACCGAACGGGCGATGGAGATGTAGCGCGATCCGTCCGGCATCTCGGCCAGCTGCACCCCGATCCGGTCCGGCGCGGCGAAGGCTTCGTGGACGTTCCACAGCGGACAGGCGCCGCCGAAGCGGGCGAACTGGAACCGTGTGGCGCTGTGCCGCTTGGTGATGTTTCCCGCCATGTCCACCCGGGCGAAGTAGAAGGGCACGCCGCGCCAGCCGGGCCGTTGCAGCGTCGACAGCCGGTGGCAGACCTGTTCGAAACTGACCTGGAACCGGGTTCGCAGGCGGTCGATGTCGTGCCGCTCCGCCCGCGCCGCCTCCAGAAAGGCGCGATAGGGCAACAGCAGCGCGCCCGCCGCATAGTTGGCCAGGCCGACGCGGGCCACGGCGCGCGCCGCCTCGGTGCGGAAGGCCGCTTGGTCCAGTTCGGCCTCGATCCCGTCGCGGAACGACAGCAGGGCCAGTTGGTGCGCCATCTGGAAAGCCCGCGTCGCGCCGGGCTGCCAGGCGTCCAGCGACAGGACCCGGCTGGTCGGATCGTAGCGCCGCAGCGCCGCCTGGCCCGCCACATTGACCACCCGCACGCCGTGGACCTGGGCCAGGGCCGCCTCCAGCCGCCGCTCCAGTTGGCCGTCCGGCGGCAGGGTCTGGGCCAGGGTTTCGGCCAGGGCCTCGGCCGCCGTGTCCAGTCCGTCGATGTAGTTGTCGCGGTAGTGGAAGAAGTCGCGCACCTCTTCATAGGGCAGCAGGGCCGCCGCCGCGCCGCGTTCGTCCCGGCCCAGCGTGTCGTCCAGCGCCTTCACCCGCTCGTCCAGCCGACGGAAGGTCTGGTGCAGGGCCAGGAACTGTCGGGCCAGGCGCGGGGTGTTGGCGACCGCCTGTTTCAGCTCGGCCGCGCTGGGCGGTTCGGCCCCGCCGCTGACCGGCCCGGCGATGTCGGTCGTCGCCTCGCGCAGATCGGCGATCAGCCGGGCGTCGCCCTCCAGGTCGAACAGGCTGGCGTCCACATGGAAGGCGCGGGTCAGGGCGATCAGCACCCGCGCCGTCGCCGGCCGCTGGTTCGTCTCCAGTTGCGACAGATAGGACGGCGACAGTCCCAGCCGCTCGGCGCACGCCTCCAGCGTCCAGCCGCGCGCCTCGCGCAGCTTTCGCAGCTTGGCGCCCAGAAAGAGTTTCTCAGCCATTCGCAACTTTGCAGATCATCGCGGGGTCCTTTGCAAGTCGCCGCAGTTCCGCACTTTTTGCAAAGTTGCGTTTGCCTATTTGCGATGAAGGCGCCACGCCTTGCCCCACGAACAAGAGGCGCAAACTCATCATGACTCAAGCCATCCTTGAAGAACTGGAGCGTCGTCGCGCCGCCGCGCGCCTGGGCGGTGGCGACAAGCGTATCGCCGCCCAGCACGCCAAGGGCAAGCTGACGGCGCGCGAACGTATCGACGTGCTGCTGGACGAGGGCTCCTTCGAGGAGACCGATATGTTCGTCGAGCACCGCAGCCACGACTTCGGCATGCAGGACCAGCGCATCCCCGGCGACGGCGTGGTGACGGGTCGCGGCACGATCAACGGCCGCCTGGTCTATGTCTTCTCCAAGGACTTCACCGTCTTCGGCGGCTCCCTCTCGGGCGCCCACGCGGCCAAGATCGTCAAGCTGCAGAAGATGGCCCTGACCACGGGCGCGCCCATCATCGGCCTGTTCGACGCCGGGGGCGCGCGGATTCAGGAAGGGGTCGAGAGCCTGGCGGGTTACGCCGACATCTTCCTGCAGAACACCCTGGCCAGCGGCGTCATCCCTCAGATCAGCGTCATCATGGGCCCTTGCGCGGGCGGCGACGTCTATTCGCCCGCCATCACCGACTTCATCTTCATGGTGAAGGACACCTCCTACATGTACGTCACCGGCCCCGATGTGGTGAAGACCGTCACCAACGAGGTGGTCAGCCACGAGGACCTGGGCGGCGCCCGCGTTCATGCCGGCAAGTCGGGCGTGGCGGACGGCGCGTTCGAGAACGATCTGGAGGCCCTGTCGGAGGTCCGCCGCCTGATCGGCTTCCTGCCGCTGTCGAACCGCGAAAAGCCGCCGGTGCGCGAGAGCTATGACGAGCCGGAACGGGACGAGCCGTCGCTGGACACCCTGATCCCGGCCAATCCGAACCAGCCCTATGACATGAAGGAGCTGATCCTGAAGGTGGTCGACGAGGCCGACTTCTTCGAGATCGGGGCCGACTTCGCCAGGAACATCATCACCGGCTTCGGCCGGCTGGACGGCCAGACGGTCGGGATCGTCGCCAACCAGCCCCAGGTGCTGGCGGGCGTGCTGGACATCGATTCAAGCCGCAAAGCCGCGCGGTTCGTGCGCTTCTGCGACGCCTTCGACATTCCGCTGGTGACGCTGGTGGACGTGCCGGGCTTCATGCCGGGCACCAAGCAGGAATACGGCGCCCTGATCAAACACGGGGCCAAGCTGCTGTTCGCCTATGCCGAGGCGACGGTGCCGAAACTGACCCTGATCACGCGCAAGGCCTATGGCGGCGCCTATGACGTGATGAGCTCCAAACACCTGCGCGGCGACGTCAACTACGCCTGGCCCACCGCCGAGATCGCGGTCATGGGCGCCAAGGGGGCGGTCGAGATCATCTTCCGCAAGGAGGCCGGCGATCCGGCGGCCCTGGCCGCGCGCGAGGCCGAGTACAAGGACAGGTTCGCCAATCCGTTCGTGGCGGCGGGCCTGGGCTATATCGACGACGTCATCATGCCCCACGGCACGCGGCGGCGGCTGGTGAAGGCCCTGCGGACGCTGAAGAACAAGGTCCAGGCGAACCCCTGGAAGAAGCACGACAATATTCCGCTGTGATTACTCTCGGCTTTGACCCCGGTGGAGCGAACGGCTTTGGCTGTGCGATTGTCACCAATGAGGCGTCGTGGTCCACGACCGTCAGCTCTGTTGACGAGGCTATCGACTGGGTTGTGCATGAGCTCAGTGGTCGTGTTCCTGACGGAGCAGGTATCGACACGCTCCTGTTCTGGCAGACCACAAAATCGGGGTGGCGTGGAGCGGATCAGTATCTTCGCGCGAGGTTTCCAACTCGCAGAAGCAGTGTTGTTTGCTCCAACGGACTTTATGGGTCGATGGCTGTCCAAGGCGCCACGCTAGCGGTGCGGCTACGCACCTTGTGGCCCGATCTTTTGCTGACGGAGACGCACCCCAAGGTGCTGTGGGAGCAGGTTGCTAAAGGAGAAGCCTATCCTCGCGAGGTGTCGAAATCGCACGCCGCAATACTGTGGCTTACCGAAGCACTAGAGGCCCAAATATCCCCGGCGAATGAGCATGAGTTCGACGCCTTGCTTTCAGGATGGGCTGCGGATCGGGCATGTCGTGGCATGTGGAAGTTTGATCTTACGACAATCCCGGCGCAGGGGCAGAAGTCGCCCAATGTCTCACTCGTCGATAACGTGCATTATTTTTGGCCCGAATAGCATCTTTCGGCGAATCCAAGACTGCAAGGACGATCATGTTCTCCAAAATCCTCATCGCCAACCGGGGCGAGATCGCGGTTCGGATCATCAAGACCTGCCGCCGCATGGGCATCCAGACGGTGCAGGTCTATTCCGAGGCGGACGCCGGGTCGCTGGCGGTCGAGATGGCCGACGAGGCGGTGCTGATCGGGCCGGCGCCGGCGGCGCAGTCGTATCTGCTGGCCGACAAGATCGTCGAGGCGGTGCGCCAGACGGGGGCGCAGGCGGTGCATCCGGGCTTTGGGTTCCTGTCGGAAAACGCCGGGTTCGCGCGGCGGCTGAGGGACGAGGGGATCGCCTTCATCGGCCCGAATCCCGAGGCCATCGAGGCCATGGGCGACAAGATCAGCTCCAAGAAGCTGGCGGCCGAGGCGGGCGTCTCGACCGTGCCGGGCCATATGGGCCTGATCGAGACGCCGGAGGAGGCGGTCAGGATCGCCAATCAGATCGGCTATCCGATCATGATCAAGGCCTCGGCTGGCGGCGGCGGCAAGGGCATCCGCGTGGCCCATTCGGACGCCGACATGGCCGAGGGGTTCGCGGCGGTGAAGGCCGAGGCGCTGAACGCCTTTGGCGACGACCGGGTCTTCCTGGAGAAGTTCATCGTCGATCCGCGCCACATCGAGATCCAGGTGCTGGGCGACAAGCACGGCCATGTGGTCCATCTGTTCGAGCGCGAATGCTCGATCCAGCGCCGCAACCAGAAGGTCATCGAGGAGGCGCCGAGCCCCTTGCTGGACGAGGCCACACGCGCCGCCATGGGGGCGCAGGCCGTCGCCCTGGCCCAGGCCGTCAACTATGACAGCGCCGGCACGGTCGAGTTCGTCGCGGGGCAGGACAAGAGCTTCTACTTCCTGGAGATGAACACCCGGCTTCAGGTCGAGCATCCGGTGACGGAGCTGATCACCGGGGTCGATCTGGTCGAACAGATGATCCGTTCGGCCTGGGGCGAGGCCCTGGCCTTCGAACAGAAGGACCTGAAGATCGACGGCTGGGCCATCGAAAGCCGCATCTACGCCGAAGACCCCTATCGCGGCTTCCTGCCCTCGATCGGGCGGCTGGTGCGCTACGAGCAGCCCGAGGAGGGGGAGCAGGACGGCTATGTGGTCCGCAACGATTCCGGCGTCCGCGAAGGCGACGAGATCAGCCTGTTCTACGACCCCATGATCGCCAAACTGTGCGCCTGGGGCGAAACGCGCGAGGCGGCGGTCGAGGGCATGGCCCGCGCGCTGGAGGACACCCACCTGTCTGGCCTTGGGCACAACGTCCCCTTCCTGGCGGCGGTGATGGATCAGGATCGGTTCAAGTCGGGGAACCTGTCGACCAGCTATATCAAGGACGAGTTCCCGGACGGCTTTCACGGTCTGGCGCCGACGGAGCGTCAGCGGCGGCTGCTGATCGCCTGCGCCGTGGCGATGAACGAGGTCGTGGCCGAACAGGACGGCGACCCCAGCGAGCGCACCGAATGGACCGTCCTGATCGACAAGACGGCCCATGCGGTCGAGGTCGGCTATGACGAGGCCGAGGATCTGGTCGTCGTCATCGACGGGGAAGCCGTCTCACTGTCCGAGATCGACTGGCGGCCGGGCCTTTCGCTGTTCAAGGCGGCGCTGGACGACGAACCCTTCACCGCGGAAGTCCGGCGCGTCGCGGACGGCTTCGACATCCGGCACCGCGCGGCCCGCGCGCGGGTGCGCGTCCTGCGGCCCGAGGTCGCCGACCTCTACGCCCTGCTGCCCGAGAAACAGGCGGCCGACACCTCCAGACTGGTGCTGTCGCCCATGCCGGGCCTGGTCGTGGACATCCCCGTGACCGAGGGGCAGGAGGTCAAGTCCGGCGAGACCGTCGCCATCATCGAGGCCATGAAGATGCAGAACATCCTCAAGGCCGAACGCGACGGCCGGGTGAAGGCGGTCAAGGCCAAGGCCGGCGATCCGGTCGCCGCCGACGACGTGCTGGTGGAGTTCGACTGAATGACCGACTTCGCCGTCCCGACCCCGCTTGAGTGGCGCGAGGCCGCCGTCAAGGCGCTGAAGGACCGACCGCTGGAAAGCCTGGTCCATCTGGACGCCGACCAACTGGCGACCCGACCGCTCTATGGGGCGGCGACCGGCGGCGCGCCCGTCTTCGCGCCCCGGCCGTCCGATGCGGAGGGCCGGGCCTGGGATGTGCGGACGCTGATCGAGGGGCAGGACGCCGATGCTCTGAACCAAGCCATCCTGACCGATCTGGAGAACGGCGCGGCCTCGGTCCTGATCGCCGGGCCGGTCGCGCCGGACGCCGGACGGTTGGCGCGCGTGCTGGATAGGGTGGCGCTGGAGTTGGCGCCCGTCGCCCTGGACGCCGGCTTCGACGGGACCAGGGCGGCCGAGGCCCTGTCGGCCGTCGCCAAGGGTTCGCCCCGCGCCAAGCTGGCCTTCCACCTGGACCCCATTTCCGCCTACGCCCAGGCGGGCGGCGCGCCCGGCGACTTCGAGGCCGTGATGGCCGAAACGGCGCAGGCGGCGGCGGCCCAGGCCGCGACCTATCCCGAGGCGACCCTGTTCATGGCCTCGGGCCGCGTGACGCATGAGGCGGGCGGCTCCATCGCTCAGGAACTGGCCTTCGCCGCCTCCTCGGCGGTGGCCTATGTGAAGGCGGCCGTGGCGGCGGGCCTGTCGGTCACGGCGGCGCTGAAGGGCGTGGCGCTGGGCGTCGTCGTGGACCAGGCCTATTTCGATTCCCTGGCCAAGATCCGCGCCCTGCGCCTGGTCTGGGCCAGCGTGTCCAGAGCCTTCGGTGTCCAGACGCCGGCGATGATTGAGGCGCGCTCCTCTCGGCGAATGCTGTCGGCGCGTGATCCCTGGCCCAATATGCTGCGCCTGACCGCCGCGGGTTTCGCCGGGGCCGTGGGCGGGGCCGATGTGGTGGTTCTGGACGGCTTCACCCGCGCGGCGGGTCTGCCGGACGCCTTCGCCCGGCGTCAGGCCCGCAACACCCAACTGATCCTGATGGAGGAAGCCAACCTGGGCCGGGTGGACGATCCGGCCAGCGGCGCCTGGTATCTGGACGCCCGCACCCGCGAACTGGCCCAGGCCGCCTGGGCGGAGTTCCAGGCCTATGAGGCCGAGGGCGGCGTCGTCGCCTGCCTGGAGGGCGAGGTGATCCAACCCCGCGTCGCCCGCGCTCGCGCCCTGGCCGAAAAAGCTTTCAAGGACGGCGCCGCCCAGATCGTCGGCGTGACCCAATTCGTCGATCCCCAGGTCCGACCCGCGCCCGTAACGCCCGCGCCCACAGCGGCCGCCGTCGACGCGACGTTCGAGGCGCTGGCGCCCATCCGCTTCGCCGCCGCCTTCGAGGAGGCCGCCCAATGAGCGCCTTTGGGACCTTCCCCGACTTCTCCAAGATCGACCTGGACCTGGGCGCCACAGGCGCGGGCCCCGACCGCGCGCCCTGGACCACGCCCGAGGGTCTGACGGTCCAGACCGCCTATGGGCCGGACGCAGTGGAAGGGCTGGACTTCATCCACGGCCTGCCCGGCTTCGCCCCCTTCGTGCGCGGCCCCTATCCGACCATGTATGCGGGCGCGCCCTGGACCATCCGCCAGTACGCCGGCTTCTCCACCGCCGAGGAGTCCAACGCCTTCTATCGCCGCAATCTGGCGGCGGGTCAGAAGGGGCTGTCGGTCGCCTTCGACCTGGCCACCCACCGGGGCTACGACTCGGACCACCCGCGGGTGAAGGGCGACGTAGGCATGGCGGGCGTCGCCATCGACTCCATCCTGGACATGCGGACCCTGTTCGACGGCATTCCGCTGGACCAGATGTCGGTCTCCATGACCATGAACGGCGCCGTCCTGCCGATCTTGGCCCTCTATGTCGTCGCCGCCGAGGAGCAGGGCGTCCCCCACGATAAGCTGACCGGGACCATCCAGAACGACATTCTGAAGGAGTTCATGGTCCGCAACACCTACATCTACCCCCCGGCGCCCTCGATGCGGATCATCGCCGACATCTTCGAATGGACGGCGAAGGAGACGCCCCGGTTCAACTCCATCTCCATCTCCGGCTATCATATGCAGGAGGCGGGGGCCTCGGCCGATATCGAACTGGCCTACACCCTGTCGGACGGGATCGAATACCTGAGGGCCGGCAAGGCGGCGGGCATGGCGATCGACCGCTTCGCGCCGCGCCTCAGCTTCTTCTGGGCCATCGGCATGAACTACTTCATGGAGGTGGCCAAGATGCGCGCCGGCCGCCTGCTGTGGGCCGAGGCCGTGCGGCGCGAAGGGGGCGTCGATCCCAAGTCCCTGTCCCTGCGCACCCACTGCCAGACCTCGGGCTGGTCGCTGGCGGCTCAGGACGTGTTCAACAATGTGCCCCGCACCCTGGTCGAATGTCTGGCGGCGGCGGGCGGCCAGACGCAGAGCCTGCACACCAACGCCCTGGACGAAGCCCTGGCCCTGCCGACCGACTTTTCGGCCCGGATCGCGCGCAACACCCAGATCCTGGCCCAGGCCGAGACCGGCCTGACCCGCGTTATCGACCCCTGGGGCGGCAGCTTCTACGTCGAACGTCTGACCCAGGAGTTGGCCACCAAGGCCCGCGCCCTGATGGAGGAGGTCGAGGGGCTGGGCGGCATGGCCAAGGCCATCGAGGCCGGCATCCCGAAGCTGCGGATCGAGGAATCGGCCGCGCGGACCCAGGCCCGCATCGACACCGGCCAGCAGACCGTCGTGGGGGTGAACAAATATCTGAACCCTGTGGTCGACGACATTCCGATGCTGAAGGTCGACAACGCCGAGGTCCGCGCTCGCCAGATCGAGAAGCTGCGACGCCTGCGGGCCGAGCGGGACCAGGCCGCGACGCAGGCCGCCCTGGCCGAACTGACCAAGGGCGCCTGGGGCAAGGCCAATCTGATGGAGCTGGCCGTCCGCGCCGCCCGCGCCAAGGCCACCGTCGGTGAGATTTCCGACGCGCTGGAGGCGGCGTTCGGACGTCACGTCGCCAAGGTTCAGACCGTCTCGGGCGTCTATTTACAAGAGGCGGGGAACGATCCCAAGGTCGCCCGCGCCCGCGAAATGGTCGCCGCCTTCGTAGAGAACGACGGCGGCCCGCCGCGCATCCTGATCGCCAAACTGGGTCAGGACGGCCACGACCGGGGCCAGAAGGTCGTCGCCACCGGCTATGGCGATCTTGGCTTCGACGTCACGGCCGGCGCCCTGTTCCAGACCCCGGCCGAGGCCGCGCGCGATGCGGTGGAGAAGAACGTTCATGCGGTCGGCGCGTCGTCCCTGGCGGCGGGCCACCTGACCCTGGTGCCGGAACTCAAGGCCGAACTGGCCAGGCTGGGGCGCGAGGACATCATGATCGTGGTCGGCGGCGTCATTCCGCCGTCGGACGTGCAGCCCCTGCTCGATATGGGGGCGGCGGCCGTCTATCCGCCCGGTTCGGTCATCGCCGACACGGCGGTCGATCTGATCGAGAAGCTGAACCAGCGCCTGGGCTACGCCCAGCCCGCGCCGCGAAAGGACCCGGTATGATCGGCGATTTGAACCATGTCGGCGTCGCCACGCCCTCCATCGCCGATTCGATCAGGCTGTACCGCGACGTGCTGGGCGCGACGAAGATCGGCGAGCCGTTCGACCTGCCCGCCCAGGGGGTGAAGGTCTGTTTCGTCGATACGCCGACCGCCCAGATCGAGCTGATCGAACCCTATGACGACACCAGCCCCATCGTCGGCTTTCTGGCCAAGAACCCCAGGGGCGGCCAGCATCACGTCTGTTTCGAGGTGGCGGACATGCACGCCGCCGTCGTCGAGATGCGGGCCAAGGGCGTCACACTCCTGGGCACGGGCGAACCCCGCATCGGCGCCCACGGCACGCCCGTCGTCTTCCTGCATCCCAAGGACATGGGCGGGGTCCTGATCGAACTGATGGAAAGCCCGAAAGAAGGTCACTGAAACAGGGCGGCGGGAGCCTTTTTCCAGCTTCGCCGTTACGGCGGGGAGGGGAGACCAGATCATGCACCGCCGCCTGACCGCCTTCGTCGCCATCGCCGCCCTGAGCGCGACCGCCGCCTGTCAGCAGAACGCGCCCGAATCGGCCGCCGCGCCGGCTCCGCCCGCGGCGGCGACCGCCGCCGACGTGGCCGCCGTCGTCTATGCCTGTCAGAGCGGGCAACTGATCCAGGCCCGCTATCCGGACAAGACCGCCGCCCGCCTGACCTACAAGGGCCAGGACTTCGTGCTGCGCGCCACGCCGGCCGCCAGCGGCGCCCGCTACGTCGGCCAGGGTGTCGAATGGGCCACCAGCGCCGCCGAAACCCAGGAGACCGGCACGCTCAGCCTGCTGTCGCCGGACCAGTCGACGGCCCTGGCGGTGGTGGAGCAGTGCGTGCGTCCTCTGGCCACGGTCGGCATGCCCCCCGTTGCGCCGGGCGGCGCCCCGACGCCCGCGTCGGCCGCCGACGACATTCCAGCCTGCCTGGCGCCGCAGTTGAAACTGGCCCCGGGCGAGGGCGATGCGGGCGCCGGCAACCGCGTCCTGAACTTCAGCCTGCAGAACCAGGGCCGCGGGGCTTGCCGCCTGGACGGCTATCCGATGGTCGCCCTGGCCGACGCGCGCGGTCGCACCATCGGTTCGATCCGCGTCGATCAGAGCCCCGGCAGCTATTTCCGTCAGGGCGAGGCGCCGCGCCCCGTCACCCTGCCGTCCCAGGCCAGGGCCTACTTCGAAGTCGCCTGGAACGTCATTCCGAACGAGGCCATGGGTCAGACCGCCTGTCCGCAGGCGCACACCCTGAAGGCCACGGTTCCCGGCGACACGGCGGCCCTCAGCGCGCCGTTCGAGGCCCAGCCGTGCGGCGGCAAGATTCGCGTCAGCCCGATCCGCAGCGCGTCAGCCGTGCCGCCGACCTCCTGATTCCGGATGGAATCATGCGGGAAATGGGCTAAGCCGGCCATCATGACCCAAAGCTTCTACGACCGTGTTTCCGGCGAACTGTCCGACATCGACGCGCAAGGGTTGACCAAGCCCGAGCGGGTCATTGCTTCGCGCCAGGGGCCGGTGATCCAGGTCGGCGGGCGCGAGGTGCTGAACTTCTGCGCCAACAACTATCTGGGCCTTGCCGGCGACGATCGCGTGACCCAGGCGGGGCTGGCGGCGCAGTCGAAGTGGGGCGCCGGCACGGCCTCGGTCCGCTTCATCTGCGGCACGCTGGAAATCCACAAGGCGCTGGAGGCGGCCATCGCCGGCTATCTGGGCTTCGAGGACGCCATCCTGTTCGCCGCCGCCTTCGACGCCAACGGCGGGATTTTCGAGCCCCTGTTCGGCGAGAACGACGCCATCGTCTCCGACAGCCTGAACCACGCCTCGATCATCGACGGGGTGCGCCTGTGCAAGGCCAGGCGGTATCGCTTCGCCAACTCCGATATGGACGAGCTTGAGGCCCGGTTGAAGGAAGCCCGCGCCGCCGGCGCCCGCGACATCGTCATCGCCACCGACGGCGCCTTCTCGATGGACGGCTATATCGCCAAGCTGAAGGATATCCGGGCGCTGGCCGACAAGTACGACGCCCTGATCATGGTCGACGACTGCCACGCCACCGGCTTTCTGGGTCCGCAGGGGCGGGGCTCCTTCGCCCATCACGGGGTTCAGGTGGACTTCGTCACCGGCACCTTCGGCAAGGCCCTGGGCGGCGCCATGGGCGGCTTCATCTGCGCCAGGAAACCGGTGGTCGAATTGCTGAAGCAGCGCGCGCGGCCCTATCTGTTCTCCAACGCCCTGTCGCCGGCCGTCTGCGGCTCGTCGCTGGAAGCCATCCGCATCGCGCAAGGCGAGGAGGGCGATCGTCTGCGCGCCCAGCTTTCCGCCAACGCCCATCGCTATCGCGGCGCCATGGCGGACGCGGGTTTCACCCTGCTTGAGGGCGAACATCCGATCATTCCGGTCATGCTGGGCGACGCCAAGCTGGCGCAGGATTTCGCGGCGCGGGCGCTGGAGCTGGGCGTCTATGTGATCGGCTTCTCCTTCCCGGTCGTGCCGCGCGGCCAGGCCCGCATCCGCACCCAGATGTCGGCCGCCCACACCTTCGATCAGATCGACCGGACGGTTGCGGCCTTCACCCGGGCCGGTCGGGAGTTGGGCGTCATCTGACGCCCCATTTCGCCCGTCATCCTCGGCCTTGCGCCCAGGATCAATGGACTCCGGCGAAGACGGTGCGCACCGTCGAAAACCGGGAGTATGGATCCTCGGCACAAGGCCGAGGATGACGATCTTGAAGTCTTTAAGGAGACGCCATCATGGCCGATACGATGAAAGCCCTGGCCAAGACCGGCCCCGTCGAAGGTCTTGAACTGATCGACGCCCCGATCCCCCAGCCGGGAGCCGAGGATGTGCTGATCAAGGTGCACCGCACCGCCGTCTGCGGCACCGACATCCACATCTGGAACTGGGACGAGTGGTCCCGGAAGAACGTCCCGACGCCCATGATCACCGGCCACGAATTCGCCGGCGAGATCGTCGCCATCGGCCAGGACGTGGATCGTCGCCTGAAGGTGGGCCAGCGCGTCTCGGCCGAAGGTCACGTCATCGACCTGAACTCAGAGGCCGCCCGCGCCGGTCATTTCCACCTGGACCCGGCGACCATGGGCATCGGCGTGAACCGCCAGGGCGCCTTCGCCGAATATGTCGTGGCCCCCGCCTTCAATGTGATCGAACTGCCCGACGACGTGCCCTATGAGATCGGGGCCATCCTCGATCCGTTCGGCAATGCGGTTCACACGGCCCAGCAGTTCGACCTGCTGGGCGAGGACGTTTTGGTCACGGGCGCCGGCCCCATCGGCATGATGGCCGCCGCCGTCGCCCGTCACGCCGGCGCCCGCACCGTCGTCCTGACCGACATCAACGACTTCCGGCTGGACCTGGCGCAGAAAGTCGCTCCCGGCATTCGCGCGGTGAACACGACAAAGGAAGACCTGAAGGACGTCATGCACGAGCTGGGCCTGAAGGTCGGCTTCGACGTGGCGCTGGAAATGTCGGGCTCGCCCATCGCCTTCAAACAGTGCGTCGACACCCTGATCATGGGCGGCGGCATGGCCCTGTTGGGCATTCCCGCCAAGCCGATGGAGACCGACTGGGGCGCCATCATCCTGAAGGCCCTGACCATCAAGGGGGTCTATGGGCGCGAGATGTTCACGACCTGGCGCAAGATGCTGGGCCTGTTGAAGGCCGGTCTGGACCTCAGCCCCCTGATCACCCACCGCCTAGGCTACGCCGACTACCGCGAAGGGTTCGAGGCGATGAAGTCGGGCCGGTCGGGCAAGGTGGTTCTGGACTGGGATCAGGCCGCCTGAAACCTGTGCCGGCCCGGATCAGGCGGCGCGCAGCTGTTTGATCAGGGCCGCCTCGAACCCCTTGGCGTCCGGTCCGGGCAGGGACTCGGCGATTCGCCCGGCCTCGAACAGGGCCAACACCTTGGGGTGGACATAGGATGTTCGGCACACGGTCGGCGTATTGCCCAGCAGGCCCGACACGGCCTTCACGCAGAGGGTGATCTTGCGCTTGGCGTCGGTGGGAGAGGTCGGCGGCTCCATGTCGCGCAGCGCCCGCGCCGCCGACACCGTGCCGGCCCAGGTGCGGAAGTCCTTGGCCGAGAACTGTTCGCCCATCGCCTCGCGGATATAGGCGTTCACATCGTCGGAATCGACGGGGCACAGGGTCCCGTCGTCGGCGCGGTATTTGAACAGTTGCTGGCCCGGCAGCCCCTCCAGGGCGCGCACCACCTTCGCCAGTCGGCGGTCCCTGACGCTGACCACATGGTCCTTGCCGCTCTTGCCGCGAAATTCGAACGTCAGGGCCGCGCCGTCCACGTCCAGATGCCGCTTGTGCAGGGTGGTCAGGCCATAGCTGCGGTTCTGTCTGGCGTAGGCCGCATTGCCGACTCGGATCAGGGTGATTTCCAAAAGGCGCACGGCGGTCGCCAGCACCTTGTCACGACAGACGCCGCGCAGGCCCAGGTCATGCTCCACCCTGGCCCGCAGCCGGGGCAGGGCGCGCGAAAAGGCGGGCAGGCGGTCGAACTTGTTGTCGGACCGGGCGCTGCTCCAGTCGTTGTGATAGCGGTACTGCTTCCGCCCCTTGGCGTCCCGGCCCGTGGCCTGGATATGGCCGTTCGCCTTGGGGCAGATCCACACATCGGTCCAGGCCGGCGGAATGGCCAGGGCGCGGATGCGGTCCAGAACCCTGGCGTCCTTGATCGCCCGACCCTGGACGTCCCGATAGGACCAGCCCTTGCCTGCGCGGCGCCGCGTCAGGCCCGGAAAGGCGTCGCTGCAATAGGTGAGACCTTGCGGAACCTCGACCTCGGGCTCGAAGGCGTGCGCCCCGTCGGCCATCAGGCGTCGGCCCTTCCCTGCCGTTCCCGCAGGTCCGGCTCGCGCCGCGTCTGAACGGCGAGGCCCTGGAGCGGGGTGCGCGGGGCGTCGGTCAGGGCGGTCGTGGCGGTCATCGTCGCTTTCCTTACAAGGGCTTGGGCCGAACGCCGCGCGCGCCGCGTCAGTTCCGCTTGACCCCGCCGGCCCGGCGGGGGACGAGGCGGCATGAACTATCGCCACAGCTTTCACGCCGGAAACTTCGCCGACCTGGTCAAGCACGCCCTGGTCCTGTGGCTGGTCCAGGCGCGTCAGGCCGGGGGGGCGCTGACGGTGCTGGACACCCACGCGGGCGCCGGCCTCTACGACCTGTCCGGCGACGCCGCGCGGTCCAGGGAGGCCGAGGCGGGGGTCGCCCGCCTGATGACCGCCCAGGGGCGGCCGCCCCTGCTGGACGCCCTGGCGGCGCGGGTCGCGGCGGTCAATCCGGACGGCGGCGCGCGCTACTATCCCGGCTCGCCCCTGCTGATCGCCGACGCCCTGAAGCCCGGCGGCCTCTATCTGGGGTTCGAGCTGAACCCGCCCGTCCTGGCCTTGCTGGAGCAAGCCCTGTCCGGGCGTTCAGGCGCCCAGGCTCAGGAAGGCGACGGCTATGACGGCGTGATCGCGGCGGCGGCCCGCGCCCAGGCGCCCCTGATCCTGATCGACCCTCCGTTCGAAAAGCCCGACGACTACATCCGCTCGGCCCGGACGGCGGTCGCCGTCGTCCGCCGCGATCCCGCCGCCACGGTGGCCATCTGGACGCCGCTGAAGGACCTTGAGACCTTCGACGCCTTCATCCGTCGGCTTCAGGGCCAGGTCGGTCCGACTCTGGTGGCCGAGGCGCGCCTGCGTCCCCTGACCAATCCGATGAAGATGAACGGCTGCGCCCTAATCGTCGTCAATCCGCCGGCGGGCGCCGAGGTGGCGGCGCAAGAGGTCTGCGGCTGGGTGGCGGGGGCCTTGGGCGAAGCCGGCGGCCGCGCTGAGGTCTGGACCTTCTGAGCCTCTGCTCTAGGCTGCAGGGCATGACCCGCATCGCCATTCTGGAAACCGGCCATCCGCCCGAGGCCCTGAAGGACAGTTTCGACGACTATCCCGCCCGGTTCCGCGCCCTGTTGGGCGAAAATGTCCCCACCATCCGCTTCGACGTGCAGTCGGGGCATCTGCCGGACGATCCGGCGGCGTTTCAGGGGGCCATCGTCACCGGCTCTGCGGCGGGGGTCTATGACGACCTGCCGTGGATTGCGCCGCTGGTGGACTGGCTGCGGGCCGCGCGGGGCCGGACGCGGCTGGTCGGCATCTGCTTTGGCCACCAGGTGATGGCCCACGCCTTCGGCGGCGCGGTCGAAAAGTCGAACAAGGGCTGGGGGATTGGTCTGCATCGCTACGACGTGCGCACGCAGGAGCCGTGGATGCATCCCCGCGCCCGCACCCTCGCCATCCCGGTCTCGCATCAGGATCAGGTGGTCGCCGTCTCTGCCGACGCGCGGGTCATCGCCTCCTGCGGCTTCACCCCCTACGCCGGCCTGGCCTGGGGGCAGGACGCCGTCTCCTTCCAGTGCCATCCGGAGTTTCAGCCCGACTACGCCGCCGCCCTGATCGAGGGCCGGCGCGACCGCATCCCCGAGGCTCTGGCGGACGAGGCGATCGACAGTCTGAAACGTCCTAACGACCGCGCCGTCCTGACCGCCTGGATCCGGGCCTTCCTGCTCCTGACCCCGCCCCCGGTCGAGGACCAGGGCAGCGGCATCTAAAGCCCCAGCAGCCGGATCAGCAGCAGCGCCAGCGCCAGAAGGGCGCCCAGCGACAGGATCGCCGCCCCCACGACCCGCCCGCCCGCGCGCGCCACGGCCCGGATGTCGGTCTGAAGGCCCAGGCCCGCCATGGCGATCACGGTCAGAAGGCCCGACGTCGTCGCCGTCGGCGCCAGCCACGCCTCGGGGATGAAGCCCATCGAGCGCAGGCCGATCATCAACAGGAAGCCGACGATGAACCAGGGCAGCAGCCGATGCAGACCCGGCCCCCTGGCGGTCGCCTCGTCCCCGACCGCCGCGTCCGCCTTGCGTCCCCCGATCAGCGACAGGACCAGGATCACCGGCCCCAGCATCAGCACACGCACCAGCTTGACCACCGTGCCCGTCTGGACGGCGGCGGGGCCGAAGGGGGCGGCGGCGGCCAGCACCTGCGGCACCGCATAGACGCTTAGGCCCGCCAGGGCGCCGTATTGCGCCGCGCCCATGTGCAGCAGGCCGCCCAGCAGCGGCAGGGCCAGGACCACGATCACCCCCAGAACGGCGGTGAAGGCGATGGAGGCGGCCACCTCTTCCCCGTCCGCCCGGATCACAGGGGCCACGGCGGCGATGGCCGAGTTGCCGCAGATGGCGTTGCCGCAGGCGACCAGCAGCGCCATGCGCGGGTTCAGACCCAGCAGCCGTCCGACGCCGAAACCGACGACGATTCCGACCACGACCAGAAGCAGGATTGCGAAGACAAACGATACGCCCAGGGCCGCCAGGGTCGCCGCGCTGACCGATGCGCCCAGCAGCACAACCGCCACCTCCAGCAGCATCTTGGCGCTGAAGTCGATTCCCGGCTTGAGGCGCGCGCCCGGCGTCCAGGCCGTCCGCACCGCCGCCCCCAGCAGGATGGCCAGGACCAGCGGCTCCAGCCAGGCGTGGCCCGCCAACCCATGCTCGATGCGCGCCAGGCCCATGGCCGCCGCCGTGACCAGAACGGACAGGCCGACGCCGGGCCCGACGCGGCGCAGGAACGCCGTCGGCGCCGCGATCGGCGGCAGGGCGACGGGCGAGGGCAGGACCGCAGGCTTCATCCTTCAGCCTGATGCGCCGCGCATCGACATCGGTCCAACGCATAGTTATGGTTGTTTCAATCCGATTCGGAGATCAATCGTGACCTTGGAGCGCCTGCGCATCTTCGTCGCCGTGGCGGAGCGCGACCATGTGACGGCGGCGGCGCGGGCGCTGAACCTGACACAGTCGGCCGTCTCCAACGCCCTGGCGGCCCTGGAGGCCGAGCATGACGTCCGCCTGTTCGACCGGGTCGGGCGGGGCGTGGCCCTGAACGCCACCGGCCGCGCCTTCCTGCCTGAGGCCAAGGCCGTGCTGGCCCGCGCGGCGGCGGCCGAGGCGGCGCTGGCGGACATGAGCGCCCTGCGGCGCGGGCGTCTGGCCGTCTTCGCCAGCCAGACCATCGCCAGCTACTGGCTGCCGCGCCGGCTGGTGGCCTTCCACGCCGCCTATCCGGGCATCGAACTGGATGTCCAGATCGGCAATACGCGCGAGGTCGCCCAGGCGGTGCTGAACGGCGCCGCCGAGATCGGCCTGGTCGAGGGCGTCGTCGACGCCCCGGCCCTGACGCAAACGCAGGTCGGATCGGACCGGCTGGCGGTGGTGGTGACGCCCGACCATCCCTGGGCCTCGGCCACGCGGTTGAAGGCCCGCGACCTGATCGGCTCGCCCTGGGTGCTGCGTGAGCCGGGCTCGGGCACCCGGTCCAGCCTGGAGGCGGCGCTGCGTGATGCGGGCATCGACCCGGCCGATCTGCCGGTCGCCATGACCCTGCCGGCGAACGAGGCGGTCCTGGCCGCGGCGGAAGCGGGGGCCGGCGCCACCGCCCTGTCCGAAAGCGTGGCCCAGGCGTCGGTCGCCGCCGGGCGGCTGGTCCGCGCGCCGTTTTCCTTGCCCCAACGCCCCTTTCGCCTGCTGCGCCATTCGAACCGCTATCGCAGCCGGGCCGGCGACGCCTTCATTGCTGCCCTGGCCTGATCCGGGCGCGCATTTCGGGTGTCACGGCCGTTGATCGGAAACGGTTTTTCCACGCGCGGAGATGATCGACATAGCACGCTCGAAAATGGCGCTAGACTGGCGGCGGGTCTTTGAAAATCGAACGCCGAACGGGAAATTGCACGGTTTTGCATACTGCACCGTTTTTCAGGGTGCAGTGCAATTTCAGCCGGCGAGGGCGTCTAGGGCCATTTCACCGCCGGGGGCATGGAGCTTAGGATCGACTCGACGTTCCCGCCGGTCTTCAGGCCGAACATCGTGCCCCGGTCGTACAGCAGGTTGAACTCCACATAGCGCCCGCGCCGGACCAACTGCTCCTCGCGCTCCTCCGGCGTCCAGACCTCGCCCATTCGTCCGGCGACGATGCGGGGATAGACGTCCAGGAAGGCCAGGCCGACATCGCGGGTGAAGGCGAAATCCCGGTCGTAGTCGCCGCTGTCGTGGTGGTCGTAGAAGACGCCGCCCGTGCCACGCGGCTCCTGCCGATGGGGCAGATAGAAATACTCGTCGCACCAGGCTTTGTAGCGGGCGTGCCAGTCGGGGTGGTGGGCGTCGCAGGCGGCCTTCATGGCGGCGTGGAAGGCCAGGGTGTCGGGGTGGTCCTGACGCCGATCCGCCATCAGCACGGGGGTCAGGTCGCCGCCCCCGCCGAACCAATGTTGGGTCGTGGCGATGAAGCGGGTGTTCATGTGGACGGCCGGCACGCGCGGGCTGACCGGATGGCAGATCAGGCTGATCCCGGTGGCGAAGAAACGGGGATCGACGTCGGCGCCGGGCACCGTCTTGGCGTAGTCGGCGGGAAAGGCGCCATGCACGGTCGAGACATGGACCCCCACCTTCTCGAACAGCCGCCCATGCATCATGCCCATCACGCCGCCGCCGCCCTCGGGCCTTTCCCAAGGGGTGCGGACGAACCGCCCCGGCTCGCCCGGAAACAGATCGGCGGGGGCCGCGTCCTCCAGCGCCTCGAACGCCGCGTGTATGCGGTCGCGCAAATGCTCGAACCAGGCGCGTGTCTCGACCTTCTTCAGGTCGAGCGGATCGGAGAAGACGGCGTCGCTCATGGCCTTTGTCCTAAACCGACCCGGCGCATCCGCCAACTTGTCGGCGTTTAGGGACGACGATGAGCGGACTGACCAGGGGCCTGGGCCGGGGACCAAGGAATCTTCTCCAGCGCGCCGAACCGGGGCAGGTTTGGTTCGTGGCCAAACTTTGCGCGATCTTTTGATGACTGTCGCTGGCAGCGGATGTCTGTCTGCAGGGACGCCCCGCGATCGCGATTTGGTGGGCGCACTCCAGGTTCCTTCATCGAGTCTGCGGCGGTCGCATTGCAGCGATATTCTCGAAGAGCCGACCGAGTTCGCCTGTCGCTACGAAATGCGCGACGCGGACGGAACCTGGCGGCGGTGGCAGGTCATGCTCGCCATCGACGGTGCGACCTGGGTGATCATCGACGGTCCCGGCCCCGCCTCTGACTAAATCCAGCGGTGGAACGGTCCGCGCCTAGCGTCCGACCTGACCCGTCTGGCGCAATCCCTCCCACAGGGCGACGCCCGCCGTGACCGACAGGTTCAGCGAGCGGGCCTGGGGGCGCAGCGGCACGACGACGCGGGCGTCGGCGGCGGCGTGAACATGGTCGGGCGCCCCTGCGCTCTCCTTGCCGAACAGCAGCACGTCGTCGGGTCGGAAGGCGAAGTCGGTCAGGGGCGTGGCCCCCTTGGTGGTGAACAGGACCAGCCGTCCGGCCGGGCGATCCGCCTGGAAGGCTTCCCAGTTGGCGTGCCGCGTCATGTGCGACAGGGGGCCGTAGTCGAGGGCGGCGCGCTTCATGGCGCGGTCGTCGAAACGGAAGCCTGTCGGTTCGATGACGTGCAGATCGACGCCGAAACAGGCCGACAGCCGGATGCAGGCGCCGACGTTCTGAGGAATGTCTGGTTGAAAAAGGGCGAGACGCATTCTAAGCCCTGACATACGCGCGGCCAGGGGGTTTGTCGCGGCCTGTTTTGCGAGCGTTTCGCAAGAAACGTCAGCAGCTTGCGCCGAGGGGGCGTCGGCGCAGGGCCGCTGGAGATCTTCGGCCTCGTTCGTTGGTTTGGCCGTCATGACAAGAGGCTTTCGAGTCCATATTCGACGGCGTGCGGGAGGTGAAACGTGGCCGAATCGGTCGTGCATGCTGAAAGCCCCGAGGGCGGCGATCCCAATCGCCGTGACTTCATCCATATCGCGGCGGGCGCCGCCGCGGCCGGCGCGGGCGTCATGGTCGCCTGGCCGCTGATCAACCAGATGAACCCGGCGGCCGACACCCTGGCCCTGGCGTCGATCGAATTCGATCTGACCAAGGTTCAGGAAGGCCAGCAGGTCGTCATCAAATGGCAGGGCAAGCCGGTGTTCGTGCGCTATCGCACCCCGGCCGAGCTTCAGCGCGTCATCGCCGACGACCATGCGCCGGACCTGAAACAGCCCCAGACCGACGCCGAGCGCACCAAGCCGGGCCACGAGAAATATCTGGTCGTCATCGGCTCCTGCACCCACCTGGGCTGCGTGCCGACCTTCGGCGCCGGGGATTACGGCGGCTGGTTCTGCCCGTGCCACGGCTCGCACTACGACGCCTCGGGCCGCATTCGAAAGGGCCCGGCGCCCCTGAACCTTGTGGTTCCAGAATACGACTATCTGTCCGACACCCGCGTTAAGATCGGTTGAGGGCGAAGGGGAGGACCATGAGCGATCACGAGAGCACCTACGTCCCGAAAACGGGCGTCGAGAAGTGGCTGGACAGCCGTCTGCCCATCATTCGCTTCGGCGCGGACTACATGTCCCTGCCGACGCCGCGCAACCTGAACTACTGGTGGACCTTCGGCGGCATCCTGGCGCTGTGCCTGATGACGCAGATCGTCACCGGCATCGTTCTGGCCATGCACTATACGCCGAACGTCGACCTGGCCTTCGCCTCGGTCGAGCGCATCATGCGCGACGTGAACGGCGGCTGGCTGATCCGTTACGTTCACGCCAACGGCGCGTCTATGTTCTTCATCGCCGTCTATCTGCATATGCTGCGGGGCCTGTACTATGGCTCCTACAAGGCCCCGCGCGAGATGATCTGGATCATCGGCTGCGTGATCTTCTTCCTGATGATCGCCACCGCCTTCCTGGGCTACGTCCTGCCCTGGGGGCAGATGTCCTTCTGGGGCGCCGAGGTCATCACCAACCTGATCGGGGCCATTCCCGGCATCGGCGAGCCGATCCTGATCTGGCTGCGTGGCGGGCCGGCGATCGACAACGCCACGCTGAACCGTTTCTTCTCGCTGCACTATCTCTTGCCGTTCGCCATCCTGGGCTGCGTGGTCCTGCACCTGTGGGCCCTGCACCACGCCGGTCAGAACAACCCCGTCGGCATCCTGATCCCCAAGGATCGCCAGGCCAAGGACACCGTGCCGTTCCACCCCTATTTCACGGTCAAGGACGGGTTTGCGGTGATCCTGTTCCTGATCCTGTTCTCGATCTTCGTCTTCTATCAGCCGAACGCCCTGGGCCACGCCGACAACTATATTCCGGCCAACCCGCTGCAGACCCCGGCGCACATCGTGCCCGAGTGGTACATGCTGCCCTTCTACGCCATTCTGCGCGCCATCCCGGACAAGTTCGGCGGCGTGGTGGCGATGTTCAGCGCCATCGGCGTGCTGTTCGTCCTGCCCTGGCTGGATACGTCCAAGGTGCGCTCGATGCGCTATCGCCCGACCATGCGGACCTTCTTCGTCATCTTTCTGGTGGTGGGCGTGGGCCTGGGCTGGTGCGGCGGTCAACTGCCGGACGCTCCGGTCATTCCGGGCATGCCCAGCCCCGTCCTCTTCGACGGCGCGCTGAACTCCTATCTGTGGCTGACGCGCCTGTTCACCCTCTACTACTTCGTCTTCTTCCTGGTGATCCTGCCGCTGGTGGGGCTGAAGGAAACGCCTCTGCCGATCCCGGCGACCATCTCCGAGCCGGTGCTGACCGGCGCGGACGCCGTCGAGCAGAAGGGCTGACTGTCATGACGATTGGAATGAAGACCGTGTCGATCAAGACGATCATCGCCTCGGCCGCCGTCGTGCTGGGTCTGGCCGCTGCGGCGCCGGCCCTGGCCTCGGGCGGCGCGGCCCATCCGCGCTCGGGCGGGTTCAGCTTCGAGGGGCCGTTCGGGACCTACGACCAGGGCCAGCTTCAGCGCGGCTACAAGGTCTATCACGAGGTCTGCTCGGCCTGTCACAGCATGAACCTCATGCACTACCGGAACCTGGGCGACGCGCACGGGCCGTTCTGGAATCCGAAGTACCCGAACCCGAACGACAACCCTGTCGTGAAGGCTCTGGCCAAGGAGGTTCAGGTCCCCGACATCGACAGCGAGACCGGAGAGGCGATCCAGCGCGACGCCACCCCGGCCGACAAGTTCCGCAGCCCCTATCCCAACGCCACGGCGGCGGCGGCGGGCAACGGCGGCGCCGCGCCGCCCGACCTGTCGGTCATGGCCAAGGCCCGCCACGACGGCGCCAACTACATCTATTCGCTGCTGTCGGGTTATCGGAACCCGCCGGCGGGCCTGACGATCCGCGACGGCCAGCACTACAACCCCTATATGGCCGGCGACCTGACGCCGTTCTGGGACTCGACCAAGGGTCATGTGCCCGAGGGCGGCTTCATCGCCATGCCGCCGCCGCTGAAGGACGGACTCGTCACCTATGACGACGGCGCGCCTCAGACGGTGGACCAGTACGCCAAGGACGTGGCCGCCTTCATCGCCTGGACCTCCGAGCCCAAGATGGTCGAACGTAAACAGGCCGGCTTCGGCGTGCTGATCTTCCTTCTGATTTTCGCCGGCGTCACCTACGCCAGCTACCGCCGCATCTGGAAGGGCGTGGCCCACTAGAGCCGGATCCGTTGAGGCGGAATCGCTGCGCGATTCCGTCTAAAACGGTCAGGCGCCAGGGCCGCTCTCGTCTCGGTCGGATGACCTTCAAGGCCCGTCGGCGTCCATGCCGGCGGGCCTTAGGCTTGCCCCTCTGCGTACCCTCTCTGCTTGCCCCCTCTGCTTGCGACGAATCGCCGCTGTCATGGAATCGACAGGGTCGGGATCGACCCCTAGGGTTCGGCGGTCTTCTCCTTGGCTGTGGGGCCTTAAGTTCATGCGTCTTGTCTCTTCCTTCGCCGCCGTTCTGCTGGCGGGAGTCGCCCTGTCCGCCTGTGCCACGACCGCCGCGCCGGACGCCGCGCCCGCCTTCGACGCGGCGCGGATTTCCGAGGACATCCGCGTCCTGTCCGACGACAGTTTCGAAGGGCGCGGCATCGCCACCCCGGCCGAGGCCAAGGTGATCGACTATCTCAGCCGCCAGTACGCCGCAGCGGGCTTCCAGCCGGGCGGGCCGAACGGCCAGTGGACGCAGGACGTGATCCTGAACCGCTTCACCCAGTCGAACGTCCATGCCTCGCTGAAACTGGGCGACTGGACCCTGCCGCTGACGCAGGGACGCGAGGTCGCCCTCTCCACCCGTCGCCCGGCCGAACACGTCAGCCTGAAGGACGCGCCACTGGTCTTCGTCGGCTATGGCGTCAATGCGCCCGAGCGTCAGTGGAACGACTTCAAGGGCCTGGATCTGCGCGGCAAGGTGCTGGTCGTTCTGGTCAATGACGCCGACTTCGAAGAGCCGGCCCTGAACACCTTCGGCGGAAAGGCCATGACCTATTACGGCCGCTGGACCTACAAGTACGAGGAGGCGGCGCGCCAGGGCGCGGCGGGCGTGCTGATCGTGCATGAAACGGCGCCGGCCTCCTACGGCTGGGCGACGGTCGCCAACTCCTGGGGCGTGCCGCAGTTCGACATCCTGCGCCAGAATGCGGCGGCCGAGCGCGTGCCGATGGAAGGCTGGATCCAGCGCGACGTGGCCGTCGATCTGTTCCGCCGCGCGGGGCAGGATTTCGAGGCCCTGAAGGCCCAGGCGCGCCGCCGCGACTTCCAGCCGGTCGCCCTCGCCGGCGCGTCCTTCTCCACCGAGTTCGACGTGGCGACCAGCCAGGTCACGAGCCACAATGTCATCGCCCGCCTGCCGGGAACGACCCACCCGGACGAGACGGTTCTGTACACCGCCCACTGGGACCACATCGGCATGGGCGAGCCGGACGCGACGGGCGACCGTATCTTCAACGGCGCGGTGGACAACGCCTCGGGCACGGCCGGTCTGTTGGAACTGGCGCGGATGTTCGGCCGGGCGGCGCGCACCGAACGCTCTGTCGTGATGATCAGCTTCACCGGCGAGGAAAGCGGCCTCTTGGGCTCGGAATACTATGCGGTGAACCCGGTCTATCCCCTGGCCAAGACGGTCGGCGGCTTCAACATGGATTCCATGAACGTCTATGGCCGCGTCACCGGCCTGGGCGTCACCGGCTACGGCCAGTCGGACTTCGACGAGCGGCTGGCAGCGGCCGTCCAGCCGCAGGGCCGCACCCTGGTTCCAGACCATGAGAATGCGGCCGGCACCTACTATCGCTCGGACCACTTCCCCCTGGCCAAGCGCGGCGTGCCGATGGCCTATGCTGGCAGCCGGGGCGATTTCCGCGACGCGCCCGTCGCCGCGCGAGAGGCCGCCCGCAGCGAATACGGGGCCAAACGCTATCACCAGGCGGCGGACGAATGGTCGCCCGACTGGGATTATCGCGGCATGATCGAGGATCTGGCAGCCTTCTACGACGTCGGGCGCGCCCTGGCGAACGGCCGCGACTGGCCCCAGTGGAAGACGGGGTCCGAGTTCGCGCCGGTGCGCGAGACCACGGCCTCCCAGCGGCGCTGACTCTTTCGATCCTTCGTTCAAGACGGGGCGGGCGACGACCCGCCCCGTCGTCGTCTTTCCTTTTCGAGCCTTTCGCATGATCCGCCGTTTCCCTTTCGCCGCCTCGGCGCTGCCCATGCTGGCGGCCCTGGCCCTGGCCCTGTCGGCCTGCGCCACCGCCCCCTTGCCGGCCGGCGCCCCGGCCGACGCTTTCGCCGTGGCCTCGGCCGCCACGCCGCAGTTCAGCGCCCCGCGCCTGTCCGACCACATCAAGTATCTGGCCTCCGACGAGCTGGAGGGGCGCTTTCCCGGCCAGGTCGGCGAACGTCTGACCCTGGCCTATCTGCAGGCCCAGTACGAAGCGATGGGCGTTGAACCCGGCGGCCGCGACGGGTCGTGGCTGCAGCCGGTCGATCTGGTCCGCTTCACGCCCGCGCGGGCGCCCGCTGCGACCTGGACGGGGGCGGACGGCGTCGCCGTGGCCCTGACCAGCGGCACGGACATCACCCTGCGCGCCGGACCGGCCGATCCGCAGGTGAAGCTGGACGGCCTGCCGGTCGTCTTCGCCGGCTACGGCGTCGTGGCGCCCGAGCGGGGCTGGGACGACTATGGCCCCGGCGACCTGACCGGCAAGGTGGTCGTGGTCCTGCGCGGTCAGCCGGCCGCCATGGGCGCCGAGCCGAACTTCTATGGCTCCCCCACCCACAAGATGCAGGAGGCGCTGAAGCGCGGGGCGGTCGGCGTCATCACCCTGGAGGAAGAGGCCGGGCGCTGGCGCCGCGCGGCCGGCGGGGCGACCCGGCCGCAGATGACGGTCAAGGGCGCCAGGGAGACCCGCTTCACTGGCGCGATCAACATGGACACGGCCCAGCGGCTGGGCGGGTCCGGCTTGGCCCAGGCCCTGACCCGGGCCAAGGCCGGCGGCTTGGGCGGGGCGGCGCCTCTGGCCGGGCGGCTGTCGGTCGACATCGACGAGACGATCGAGGTCATCCGCTCCAACAATCTGCTGGCCAGGATTCCCGGGACGAGGCGGCCGGATGAATATGTCGTCTATTCCGCCCACTGGGACCATGTGGGCAAGGCGCGCCAGCCCGACGCCACGGGCGACATCATCTACAACGGCGCCTGGGACAACGCCTCGGGCACGGCGGCCCTGATCGAGATGGCCCGCGCCTTCAAGGCCGGCCCGGCGCCGGAACGCACCGTCGTCTTCCTGCACGTCACGGCCGAGGAGCAAGGTTTGCTGGGTTCCGAAGCCTATGCCGCCGATCCGGTCTATCCGCTGGAGAAGACGGCCGCCGACATCAACATCGACATGCTGCCCTTCACCCCGGCGACGCGCGATGTGGCCGTCTTCGGCGTCGGCAAGTCGGAGCTGGAGGACATCCTGGGCCGTTTCGCCGCCGTTCAGGGGCGGGTCGTGACCGGCGACGGCTATCCGGAGGAGGGGTTCTACTACCGCTCCGACCACTTCAACTTCGCCGCCGGCGGGGTGCCGGCCCTGATGCCCTGGACCGGCCGGGACTTCGTCGAGGGGGGGGGGGCGGCGGGCAAGCCGTACTACGAAGCCCAGATGGCGCGCTATTATCACAAGCTGACGGACGAATGGCGGGCCGACTACGACTTCACCGCCGCGTTGCAGAACCTGGACCTCTTGTATCGGCTGGGGCTGACGGTGGCCGACAGCACGACCTGGCCCGCCTGGAAGCCGACGGCCGAGTTCAACGCCATCCGCGACCGCTCGGCGGATCAGCGGCGCTAAGGGTCGATCAGGCGTTGGCGAACGGATAGGGGCTGACCGACTTGGCCCAGTCGTCGACCGCCAGCGGGCGGTCGATGGGCGCCGCCGCCCGCTCGGCGCAGGGATGGCGGTGGCACAGGCGGCAAGCCGGGCCGATGGGCGTCGCCTCGGGCCGGTCCAGGTCCAGGCCGCGCGCATAGGCCAGCCGGGGGGCGTGGCGCAGTTCGCATCCCAGGCCGATGGCCAGGTCCTGTCCCTCGCTGAAGCCGTCCTGCCCCTGGCGTTCGACGGTGCGGGCGAACGTGAACCAGCGCGCGCCAGGCTTTCCGTCCTGGGCGGGCGTCTCGATGATCTGGGTCACGATGCGGCCGGGTGTGCGGAAGGCCGAATGCAGCCGCCATCGCGGACAGGCGCCGCCAAAGCGCGAGAAGGGAAAGGCGCCCGAGGCGTAGCGTTTGGAGATGTTGCCCGCCTGGTCCACCCGCATCAGGAAGAAGGGCACGCCACGCGCGCTGGGCCGTGACAGGGTCGTCAGCCGGTGCGCCGCCTGTTCGTAGCTGACGCCGAACCGGGCCTGGAGTTTCGCCAGATCGTAGGCCGAAGCCTCCGCCGTCTGCTGGAAGGCGCCGTAGGGCATCAGGATCGCCCCGGCCAGGGTGTTGGTCAGGGCTATTTTCAACAGGGCTCGCGTCGGCCCGTCCGGCGCGCCCGCCGCCTCGACCATGCCGTTCAGGGCTGGGCCGTGTTCGGCCAGGGCCAGCTGATAGGCCAGGGCGAAGGCGCGCGACGACGGCGTCAGGGTTTCCGACAGCAGCAGGCGGCGGCGATGCGGGTCGAAGCGCCGCGTCCACTCCACCATCACTTCGGCCGGCAGGGTGCGGACCCCCAGGTCGTGCCTGGCCGCCAGCCGCTGACGGGCCGCGGGTTCGAAGCCTTCGCCGTGGGCCGGCGCATCGGCCGCCAGGGCTTCGGCCAGGCCCTCGCCCATCGTGTCCAGTTCGGGGAAGTGGTTGCCGCGCGACTGGACGTATTCGCGCACCCATTCGGCCGGACTGTCGTCGGTGAGGCCCTCGCCCGCGCCGACGGCCGCGCGCGCACGGGTCCGCTGGTCGTCGAAGGCGCGATAGAGCCGCAACAGGGCGTCGGCGGCGCCCGGGGCCTCGTCCAGCAGTTGCAGCAGTTCATGGCGTGGGACCGTCAGGCCCTTGAAGACTGGGTCGCTGAACACCTCGCCCAGCTTGGCGGCGTCGGCCTCTCCGCCCTGGTTCAGATGGCGCAGATCGACGTCGTAGGTCTCGGCCAGACGCAGCAGCAGCTGGGCCGAGACGGGGCGCTGGTTGCGTTCGATATGATTGAGATAGCTGGGCGAAACCGCCAGGTCGGCGGCCATGGCTGTCTGCGTCAGGCCCAGGTCGCGCCTCAGCCGCTTGAGTCGGGCCCCCAGGAACAGTTTGCGGTCGGCGGCGGCATCCATGGCGAGAGGGTGTCACAAACAGACCGGCGAAGCAAAGTCATAATATGACATAATGACTTCGTTGTTTCGACGGGATCGGTGTCATTCGTGACTTCGGCGTGTTTCTGTCTTGAGACGGCGGCTGCGGCCGCGCTTTCGACAGACGGGTTTCGACCATGACCACCTTCGCCGACCTGGTTCCTTCGCCTTCGGGCCGCTTCGACGGGATCGAGCGTCCGTATTCTCCGGACGACGTCCTGCGCCTGCGCGGCTCCGTGCCGATCACCCACACCCTGGCCGAACGCGGCGCGAACCGCCTGTGGCAGTTGCTGCACGACGAGCCTTTCATCAACGCCTTGGGCGCCGTCACCGGCAATCAGGCGATGCAGATGGTCCGCGCGGGGCTGAAGGCCATCTATCTGTCGGGCTGGCAGGTGGCGGCGGACGCCAATACCGCCGGGGCCATGTACCCGGACCAGTCATTGTATCCGGCCAATGCGGCGCCGGAACTGTGCCGCCGCATCAACCGCACCCTCCAACGCGCAGACCAGATCGAGCATGCGGAGGGCGGCGCCAAACGTGACTGGTTCGCCCCCATCGTGGCCGACGCCGAGGCCGGCTTCGGCGGCCCGCTGAACAGCTTCGAGATCATGAAGGCCTTCATCGAGGCCGGTGCGGCGGGCGTCCATTTCGAGGACCAACTGGCGTCGGAGAAGAAGTGCGGCCACCTGGGCGGCAAGGTCCTGATCCCGACCCAGGCGCATGAGCGCAACCTGATCGCCGCCCGTCTGGCCGCCGACGTCTGCGGGGTGGCGACCCTGACGGTGGCGCGCACCGACGCCGAATCGGCCCAGCTGATCACCTCGGACGTCGATGAGCGGGACCATCCCTTCATCGACCGCGAAAACCGCACGCCGGAGGGCTTCTTCCGCCTGAAGCCGGGCACGGGGCTGGACCACTGCATCGCGCGGGGCCTGTCCTATGCGAAATACGCCGACCTCCTGTGGTGGGAGACCTCGCATCCGGACCTGGACGATGCGCGCCGCTTCGCCGAAGCGGTCCAGAAGGCGCATCCCGGCAAGCTGATGGCCTACAACTGTTCGCCGTCGTTCAACTGGGAAGCCAAGCTGGACAAGGCCACCATCGCCAAGTTCCAGCGCGAGCTGGGCGCCATGGGCTACAAGTTCCAGTTCGTGACCCTGGCGGGCTTCCACAGCTTGAACAACGGCATGTTCGAGCTGGCCAGCGGCTATCGAGACCGGGGCATGGCGGCCTATTCCGAACTGCAACAGCGCGAGTTCGCAAACGAGGCCATCGGCTACACCGCCACGCGCCACCAGCGCGAGGTCGGCACCGGTTACTTCGACGATGTGGCCACGGTCATCTCTTCGGGTCAGTCCTCGACGACCGCCCTGAAGGATTCGACCGAAACCGCCCAGTTCACCCACGCGGCCTGATCAGGAAAGGAAAAGTCTCTATGGAACCGCTGACCCGAACCGAAGCCATCCTCGACTTCTGCCTGGCGCCCCTGGCGCTGGACGCCGGCACGGAGGCCGAGCGCGAGGTGCGCCGTCGCCTGACGCACGTTCTGCGCACCTATCAGGCCAAGGTGGCCAATCCCGTGGCGGTCGACTTCTCGTCCATGCCGTCCCAGGTCATCAACGAGGCCGCGCACGGCTACGAATAGGCCGAAGACCAAGCGCCGCATGAAAAAGGCCCGCTCCGATCGCTCGGGGCGGGCCTTTGATCGTCTGGCCGCGCGCGTAGGTCAGCCGCCGGTCGGCGCGGGCGTCCGCACGGCGGTGGAGGCGGAGGTCGAGGCCGCGGCGACAGGGGTGGCCACGGGCGTGCCCGTCTCGGTCGGATCGCCGACCGTGATGATGGGGGCGAAGACGGCCTGGGTGGCGCAGCTGGACAGGTCGCGGGCGACGTGGCGGCCCAGGCAGAACATGTCCTCGTAGCTGGGACGCGAGGCGGCCAGGCACTGGAACAGCATCAGCTTGGACAGGTTCAGGCAGAACTCGCTGTTCGGCTCGGAGACCAGGGCGTCGGTGTTGGCCTTGGCCTCGTCCCCGGCGGCGCCCAGGGCGGCCAGGGCGGCGATGGCCAGGGAGCGGACCATGGCGGGCGTATAGGGCGGCGCCTTGCGCGACGGCTCGACCTGAAGGCCCGCGCCCGTGTTGGCGGCGGCGAGCAGGCGGGCCGATTCCTCGGGCGAGGGAAGCATGTCGACCGCCGACAGGGTCTTGGCGCTTTCCAGCCGGACCTCGCGGTGGGGAATGGGGGTGATCGCCCAGCGACGGCGCGGATCGGTGCGCCCCTGGACGGTGTAGGCGTCCTGCTCCACCGCGTCGGCGATGGCGCGCATGGCCACCGCGTCCTTGTTGATGGTCGAGGCGATCAGGCCGGCGGCGGCGTCGGCGCCGGGCAGGGTGGCGGCATAGGCCGGATCAGCCACGATGCGGGCGACCATCTGCTGGCGCTGGGTCGGATCGACAGCGAACTGGCGCACGCCGGCGACGAACTCGGGCGACTGCAGGGCGATGATGGAGCCATAGGCGATCAGGCCGCGCGACAGCTCGAGCGGCTCATAGGACGCGCCCTTGCGCAGGTCGGCCTGGATCGATTCCGCATCGGCGAAGCCGCCGGGGCTAATGGTCTGCGCTTGGCGCAGATAGGCGACATAGACGGCGGCGGCGTCGGCGACGCTCTGATTCAGGGTGACGGGCGGCGGGGGCGGCGGCGGGGGCGGCGCAACGGCCGTCTCCGTCTTCGTCGAACAGCTGGCGAGCACGACGGCCGCAGCGAGGGCGGCGATCGACAGGCCGCGGGTCATGAAGGCCTTGGGCATAGGAAGCGTCCACAGAACTCTGGCGCCGGGGAAGCGCATACAACTGGAGCCGCTTATAACGCGGGGAAACTGGTTATCCGATCCTTAATCGAACAGTTTCGACACCGATTCCTCGTTGGCGATCCGTCGGATAGCTTCACCGATGAGCGGAGCCACGGAAACGGCGCGGATTTTCGAGCAGTTCAAAACTTCGTGGGGCTGCTCGATGGAATCGGTGATGACCAGCTCTTTCAGCGGGCCGTCGGTGATGCGCTGGACGGCGGGGCCGGACAGGACGCCGTGGCTGATATAGGCCGAAACCTCGGTCGCGCCCTGGTCGATCAGCGCCTTGGCCGCATTGACCAGGGTGCCGCCCGAATCGACGATGTCGTCGAACAGGATGCAGCGGCGGCCTTCCACGTCGCCGATGATGTTCATGACCTCGCTTTCGCCCGCCTTGGCCCGGCGCTTGTCGACGATAGCCAGGTCGACGTTCAGACGGCTGGCCAGGGAGCGGGCGCGCACCACCCCGCCGACATCGGGCGAGACGATCATCAGGTCGTCGCCGCGCGGATAGTTGTCCTTGATGTCCTGGGCCAGGACCGGGGTGGCGACCAGGTTGTCGGTCGGGATGTCGAAGAAGCCCTGAATCTGGCCCGCATGCAGATCCATGGTCAGGACCCGGTCGGCGCCGGCGCGGGTGATCAGATTGGCGACCAGCTTGGCCGAGATCGGCGTGCGGCCGCCGGTCTTCCGGTCCTGACGGGCATAGCCGAAGTAGGGCATGACGGCCGTGATCCGCTTGGCCGAGGCCCGGACCAGGGCGTCGGTGATGATCAGCAGCTCCATCAGATTGTCGTTGGCGGGATAGGAGGTGGACTGGAGGATGAAGACATCCTCGCCGCGCACGTTCTCCTCGATGACGGCGAAAACCTCGTTGTCGGCGAACCGCTTGACCTGGGCCTTGGTCAGGGGCGCGTCCAGGTGGTCGGCGATGGCCTGCGACAGGGCGCGGTTCGCGTTGCCAGAGAGCAGCTTCATCGGCCGGTCATCCTTTCGCCGTCATCCGACCCTCATGAACGACAGTCGGTTGGCGCGCTCTTTACCAGCGGAGCCGGGCAGGGCAAGTCGTGCGGCGATAGATTTCGTCGGCATGGCGCGGCCCGGTCGCGGGTGCTAGAGATCGCCACGTTCGTTTCAGGAGGCTTGGCTGCACGGCCGGCTTCCGCTCGTCATGGGGTCGTCCTTGCTCGTTTCCAAGTTCCGTTCCGGCCTGGTGCTGTTGGCCGTGGCCTGTGTCGCCATGACGATGTCGGCCTGCGCCGGCAAGACCCGCCCCAAGCTGGCCTATGAGGAACGCCCGGTAGAGGCGCTGTACAACACCGGCTACGAACGGCTGCAGCAGCATCGCTGGACCGATGCGGTGGACTACTTCCAAGAGGTGGAACGCCAGCACCCCTATTCGGACTGGGCGCGCCGTTCGATCCTGATGCAGATCTACGCCTACTATCAGAACAACAACTACGCCGAGGCCATCGCGGCGGCGGATCGGTTCATCCAGCTGTTCCCCGGCAATCCGTCGGCGGCCTACGCCTTCTACATGAAGGCGGTCTGCAACTTCGAGCAAATCACCGACGTGGGCCGCGATCAGGGCTACGCCACCGCGGCGCTTGCGGGCCTGCGCGACGTGGCCCGCCGCTATCCGGGTACGCCCTACGCCCAGGACGCCGCGGTCAAGATCGACATGGTCAACGACCAGCTGGCCGGCAAGGAGATGAACATCGGCCGCTACTATCAGCGCGCCAACCAGCCGCTGGCGGCCCTGAACCGCTACAAGGCCGTCATCGCCAACCCGGACTTCCAACGCACCTCGCACACGCCCGAGGCCCTGTACCGCCTGGTCGAGGTGAACCTGCAACTGGGCCTGAAGGACGAGGCGACCCGCAACGGCGCGGTCCTGGGCTACAACTATCCGGGCAGCGCCTGGTACGCCGAAGCCTACGCCTTGCTGACCGAAAACGGCCACACGCCGGACAAGGCGCCGGAGGGCAAGCGCCAGGGCTGGCTGCACCGGCTGATCCCGGGCTGAGCGCCAACCTGATACGCCTTTTGGACGCGCGTTCGGGCCTTGCGCCGGGGCGCGCGTCTGTCGATTCTGCGGTCCCGATTCGTTCCGCCGGTTGCCGACCCCGATGCTGACCGCCCTTTCCATTCGTGACGTCGTCCTGGTGGACGCGCTGGACCTGGAGGTTCAGGGCGGGCTGACCGTGCTGACCGGCGAGACGGGGGCGGGCAAGTCGATCATTCTGGACGCCCTGGGCCTGGCGCTGGGCGGGCGGGGCGACGCCGGCCTGGTGCGGGCGGGCGCCCGACAGGCCGTGGCCACGGCCGTCTTCACCGCCCCGGACGACGCCGACCTGATGGCCCTGATCGCGGACAAGGGGTTCGAGGTCCAGCCGGGGGAAGAGCTGATCCTGCGCCGGGTGATGGGCGCCGACGGCCGCAGCCGCGCCTATGTCAACGATCAGCCCGCCGGGGTCGCGGCCCTGCGCGAGATCGGCGCCGCCCTGGTCGAGGTGCATGGCCAGCACGAGACGGTGGGCCTTTTGGACTGGCGCACCCATCGGGGCCTGCTGGACGCCTATGGCGGGGTGCAGCCCCAGTTGTCGGCCGTCGCCGCCGCCTCGACCAAGCTGAAGGCCGCAGAGGCGAGACTGGCCGAGTTGAAGGCCCAGGCGGCGGATGCGGCGGCGCGGCGCGAGGAGATCGCCCTGAACCTGGCCGAACTGGACGCCCTGGACCCGCGCGCGGACGAGGAGGCCGAACTGGCCGGCGAACGGGCCGTGCTGGGCGCCGCCGAAAAGGCCATCGCCGATCTGGCCGACGCCCGGACCCAGTTGGGCGGCGACAAGCTGAGCCAGAAGCTGGGCGCGGCCCTGCGCGCCGTCGAACACGCGCGCCAGCGGGCGGGCCAGGCGGGGGTGGAGGGCGATCATCCGGTGATCGTGCGCCTGTCGGCCGCCGTAGACGCCATCGACCGGACCCTGGTGGAGGCGCAAGAGGCCATCGCCGCCGTGGACGCCGCCGCCGACGCCTTCGACTACGAGCCCGGACGGCTGGACAAGGCCGAGGAGCGGCTGTTCGCCCTGCGCGCCGTCGCGCGCAAGCTGCACGTCGCCGTCGACGGCCTGCCGGGCCTGCGGGTTCGGCTGCGCGAACAGCTGCGGCTGATCGAGGACGGGGAGGAGGCCCTGACCAACGCCGGGCGCGAGGCGGCCGAGGCGGCCGAAGCCTATGACCTGGCGGCGACCTTCCTGACCTCGGCGCGGGAGGCGGCGGCCGAGCGGCTGACCGCCGCCGTCATGGACGAACTGGGGCCGCTGAAGCTGGAGCGGGCGCGGTTCCGCGTGGCGCTGGAGCCGACCCCGGGTCGGCGTGGGCCGGACGGGGTCGAGACGGTGCGGTTCCAGATCGCCACCAACGCCGGGACCGATTTCGGCCCGCTGGACGCCATCGCCTCCGGCGGGGAACTGGCGCGTTTCGCGCTGGCGATGAAGGCGGCCCTGGCCGGGCGCGCGGACATGCTGCAGCCCGTGATGATCTTCGACGAGGTCGATCAGGGCGTCGGCGGCGCCGTGGCCGAGGCGGTGGGGTCGCGCTTGAAGCGGCTGTCGACCGGGGCCCAGGTCCTGGTCGTGACCCACAGCCCCCAGGTCGCCGCGCGCGGCCACGCCCACTGGAAGGTGATGAAGGCCGAAAAGGAGGGCCTGACCACCACAACCGTCGTCGCCCTGGACGAGGAGCGCCGCCAGGAGGAGATCGCCCGGATGCTGTCCGGCGCCGAGATCACCGACGAGGCGCGGGCGGCGGCGCGGTCCCTGATCGGGTAGGCGGCGGAGGAGCGGACGTCGGGAAAACGGAGTCCGAACAGTCCGAACAGTCCGATTTATCCGGATCGTCCGATGCGTCGCGGCATCGGACGCTGAAAAACAGAGTCCGAACAGTCCGATTTTATAGAGAGGATGGGATTGTCAAAGACCGGCGGCCAGTGTCGCACGGTTTCGAACCAGGGCGTGTCGATGGGGCGGTCGCGTCTTCAGGGGACTGAAAACGCGACGCCTTTTTCGGGACGTTGCGCGCCCAGGCGGCGTCAGACGCCCAGGATCCAACCCTCTTCCTGTTCGATCTTCTGGATCAGTTCGGGCGTGGCGTCCTTGGGCGGGGCGAAGGCCCTGGCCAGGTCGCCGGCCTCGTCCAGGCGGGCCAGGGCCTCGGCTGTCGTGCGGACCTGGGCCTGATCCTTGAACTCGCCCGGTCCGGGCTTTGTCTGGAACAGGGACGGCCAGACCTCGACCACCAGGGCCGACAGGGGCTCCACGTCGTCTGGCGTCAGTTCGCGCCAGCCCGTGCCGAAAGGCCAGACGGCGCCGGACGGACCCAGGCTGTCCAGCAGGCGGCGCACGGCGGGCACGCCGACCAAGGTTTGGCCGCCGACGGCGCCGGCGCCGTGCATCTGCCACACGCTCTTGGGCTGGAGGCGGCCCTTGCGGGCGGCGTCCTCGGTGGCGCGGAACTCGGGGATGTCGGCGCCCGATCCGGCAGGAGGCTTGGTGGTGGTCAGCCAGCGCTGGGCCTGTTTGGCGGGCGCGCCCCAGAAGGGCCAGGCCTCGTCCGTCATCAGGCGGTTCATCTTGGCCGCCACCTGATAGCGGTTGTTGGTGTTGTCGGCCTTGTCCACGATGTTCGAGGCGATGAATTTCCACATCGCCTGCCACGGGGTTCCGGTCAGACCCAGGCGCGCGGCCGTGCCGGCCGGATAGCCGAAGTTGAAGTCCAGCCCCACTAGGACCCGGTCGCCGCGCTTTCTGTGATCGGCCAGGATGGAGGCCAGAAGGGCCTCGCCCTCGGCCCGCGTGGCGACGTTGTGCGTCTCGGTATAGAGGCGGAAACGCACGTCGCGCTTGGCCACGCCGATCCACAGCGAGGACTCGCCCAGCTTTCGGGTCTCGGCGGCGGTCCAGTCGGCGACGACATAGGCGTCGAAAAGGCGGGCCAAGGCGGCCTCCCTGAATAAAGGCTGGTCTGTAGAATGAGCGGGCGCTTCTAACGCTCCCGCGCGCCGAGCGCAAAGGGGCGTTCAGCCCTTCAGCAGGGCTTCGAGGTGGGAAAGCCAGCGGCGGCCAAGGCGCAGGGCCTCGCTGGGCGAGCCGGTCTGGGCGGGCAGGGCGGCGTCCCACAGGGCCAGTTCGAACTCGGGATGGCGGGCGTCGACGAACATCAGGCGCAGCACCACCTGTTCGGCATCGGGGGCCATGACGTCCAGCGCCTTGCGCCCCTCGCCCCGGCGGATGCGGGCCACGACGTGGCCGTCGACGATGATCTCGCCGCCCTCCACCTCCTCGAAGGCGTAGGCCAGGCCGTGGGCGCCGTTGGCCCATAGGACCACCACCTGTTCGACGTCGAAATTCAGGGCGCAGGCGCGGCCCTCGCCCGGCGAATGGGCCTCGACCTCGGGCGCGGCGCCCAGGGCCTTGAGCAGGGCGCGGCGCAGGCGGCGCTCGGGCTCCATCCACCAGGACAGGGCCAGGGCCAGGGTCGTCAGCACGGCCGCCGCCAGGGCGATTAGCAGAACCACCCGCAAGGCGTCGGCCATCGGCGTCAGGCCCCCGCGTCCGGCGACAGGTCCAGGTCGATCACCACGGGGACGTGGTCGCTGGGCTTGTCCATGTCACGGGCCGCGCGGTGGGTCTCGATGCCCCGGAAGCGGTCGGCCGCCTGGGGCGACAGCAGGGCGAAGTCGATGCGGATGCCGTTGTTCCGCTGCCAAGCGCCGGCCTGATAGTCCCAGAAGGTGTAGGTTCCGGTCGGCTCGCCGCCGATCTCGTGCGCATCGGCCAGGCCCAGGTTTTTCAGGGCGCGCAAGGCGCGGCGGCTCTCGGGCTGGAACAAGGCGTCGCCGGTCCAGTCGGCGGGGTTCCTGGCGTCCTCGGCCTCGGGGATGACATTGTAGTCGCCACACAGGGCCAGGGGCTCCTCGAACCGCAGCAGGTCCCGGGCGTGGCGGTTCAGACGGTCGAACCAGGCCAGTTTGTAGGCGAACTTCTCTGTCCCGATCGGATTGCCGTTGGGCAGATAGATCGCCGCGACACGAACGGGGCGGGGCGCCTCGACCACCGCTTCCAGATAACGGGCCTGGTCGTCCGTCTCGTCGCCCGGCAGGCCGCGCCGGACGTCGGACAGCGGGTGTTTCGACAGCAGGGCCACGCCGTTGTAGCTCTTTTGTCCGTGGGTCTCGACATTGTAGCCCAGGCTCTCGAACGCCTCGCGCGGGAATTTCTCGTCCACGCATTTGATCTCCTGGAAACAGGCGACGTCGGGCGCGGCCTGCTCCAGCCAGGCCAGCACGGTCGGCAGGCGGGCGTTGACCGAGTTCACGTTCCAGGTGGCGATGCGCATGGCGGTGACGCTAGGCTGCGTCTCGCCTTCGGAAAAGAGCGACGGATAAAGAAAAAAGGGCCGCCGGATCGCGCCGACGGCCCTTTCGGTTTGGGATGGACGGAGGCTTAGAGGCGACCGCCCGACGCTGGGGCCGGAGCCGCGGCGGCGGGGGCCGTCGTCAGCTTGCAGCCGCCGCCGATCTGCTGGGCGGTGGCGCAGGGGTAGATCTGCTGGACGGCGTTCTGGTCGTTGACGCGGGCGATGACGCCGTCGGCGCCGTCGCACTTGGCTTCATAGAAGACGCCGTTGGCGTTGCGGCCCATCAGACGCGCCTCGGTCACGTTGCAGGAAGCGGCAGGCGAACCGGCCAGCAGGGCCTTTACGAAGCCGGCGTTCTCGGCGGCGGTGGTGTATTCGCAGGCGCCGCTTTCGGCGATGATCTGGATGCACGGCGTCTTGGACCAGCCGGTGGCGGCCTTCTTGATCCAATAGCCCGGCGCATCGGCGCAGCCGACCTCATAGACCACGGCGCCGTCGTTGGAACGGCCACGAACCTTGGCCTGGTCCACAGTGCAGGTCACGCCCGCGTCCTGGGCGTACTGGCGGAGAAATTTCTGGGTGTCGGCGTTGGCGGCGAGGGTGCACTGGGGACCTGTCGGAGCAGCGGGGTCCGTAGCGCGGGCGGTGGAAGCGGCCTGGGCCACGAGGATGCAATCCGTCGCTTCAGGCGGGGTTTTGGTCTCGACCAGATAGCCGACCGCAGCGCCGCAGGCGACTTCGTACAGGCTCGTGCCCGCAGCGGTCACGCCCAGCAGTTTGGCTTCGCTGACGTGGCAGCCCGTATCCGTCAGGTTCATCTGTTCCTGGGCCGAGGCGAGAATCTGTTCCGGCGAGGGCGCGGCCGGTGCGCGCTGGCGGCGCTGCTGACGGGCTGAGGCGGCGCGTGACTGCCCCTGGGTCGCCGTCGGCTGATTGTCGGGGCCGCGCTGCTGGGCGGCGGCGAATGTCGGCGCCGAGACGGCGACGGCGCCGAACAGGAGGGCCGCGACGGCGGCGGCGAAGCGGGACTTCATGAAGACACCTTGGGTTTCCGAAAGCAGGCCCGCTTCGTGAGCCCGGATGAGGGCAGGGTCAAGGCGGCTCTGGACGCGGGCGAGGCGGGCGGGCTAGGTTGATAGGGTTTTTATTGGAGACGGACTTGGGCGACGGCGCGGCACAGACGGTCAAGGATGCGAGGGGCCTGACCTATCCGGGGCCGGCGGTTCCGGCGGCCGGGGAGGCGGTGGAGGTCGCGCCGGGCGTGCTGTGGCTGCGGTTCGCCCTGCCGTTTCAACTGGATCATGTGAACGCCTACGCCCTGGCCGACGGGGACGGCTGGAGCGTGGTCGATACGGGGTTGAGGACGCGCGAGGCGACGGCGGCCTGGGACCAGGCGCTGGCGGGGCCGCTGGGCGGACGGCCGATCAAGCGGGTGATCTGCACCCATATGCATCCCGACCACATCGGCCTGGCGGGCTGGCTTTGCGAACGGTCGGGCGCGCCGCTGTGGATGTCGCGGCTGGAGTATGTGACGGCGCGGATGCTGATGGCCGAGACGGCGGGCGACGCCCCGGCGGACGGCGAGGTCTTCTATCGTGCGGCGGGCTGGAGCGAGGCGCAGATCGGGCGCTGGCGCGACGAGTACGGCGGCTTCGGCAAGGGTGCGACCCCGATGCCTCGCAGCTATCGCCGGCTGTCCGAGGGCGAGGTCGTGCGGATCGGAGGCGACGACTGGACGGTGGTGGTCGGATCGGGCCACAGCCCCGAACACGTCTGTCTGTGGCGCAGGTCGGACGGGGTCTTCCTGTCAGGAGATCAGATTCTGCCGCGCATTTCGTCGAATGTGTCAGTGTGGGCGACCGAGCCGGAGGCCGATCCCCTGGGCGACTGGATGGCGTCTCTGGATCGGCTGGCGGGCTTGCTGCCGGCCGAAACCTATGTGCTGCCGGCGCATGGGGAGCCGTTCACGGGAGTCCAGGCGCGGCTGGAAGCCCTGAAACGCGGACACGAGGTCGCGCTGAAACGCCTTGAGCGGACGTTGCGTCAACCGTCTAGGGTGATCGACGGCTTCCCGGCCGTCTTCGGACGGGCGGTGGGCGACGAGGTGCTGGGCATGGCCACGGGAGAGGCCCAGGCGCACCTGAACTATCTGCAACGACGCGGGCGGGCCACACGCACGCGCGACACCGACGGCGTCGACTGGTGGTCGGCCGTCGCAAGGGACGAGGACACGCCATGAGCGACCATATCCGCACCGAACTGGCCGACGGCGTTCTGACGGTGACGCTGGACCGGGCCGACAAGAAGAACGCCATCACCCAGGCCATGTACTCGGCCCTGGCCGAGGCCACCGAGCGCGCGCGCACCGACGACGCGGTGCGGGTGCTGCTGTTGCGGGGCGAGGGCGACAGTTTCTCGGCCGGCAACGACATTCAGGACTTCATCGCGCTGGGCGCGCAAAGCGCGGGGCCGGGCGACATGCCGGTGTTCCGGTTCCTGAAGGCGCTGGCCGATCTGGACAAACCGGCGGTGGCGGCGGTGAAGGGGCGGGCCGTGGGCATCGGCCTGACGATGCTGCTGCACTGCGACCTGGTGGTCGCGGCCGAGGACGCCTTGCTGTCGGTTCCGTTCGTCAACCTGGCCCTGGCGCCCGAGGCGGCCTCCAGCCTGCTGTTGCCCGCGACCATCGGCCATCAGCGGGCGTTCGAACTGTTCGCCCTGGGCGAGCCGCTGGACGGGCGCACGGCCCTGGCCTGGGGCATCGCCAACCGGGCCGTCCCGGCCGATCAGGTGGAGGCGACGGCGGCGGAGCTGGCGGCCAAGGTTGCGGCGAGGGCCCCGAATTCGATCCGCAAGACCAAGCGGCTGATGCGCGACGCCGAGGGACTGTGGGCCCTGATGCAGCGCGAGGGCGAAGCCTTCGGATCGCAGATGCGCAGCCCCGAGGCGATGGAGGCCTTCATGGCCTTCACCCAGAAGCGGGCGCCGGACTTCTCCAAGGCGGGCTGAGCCTGCGTCATCCGACCTTGACTTGATTTGGACCCCCGTTGGGTCTAGTGCGCGCGCCTTCCCGGAGCGCCGATGCCGCACGCCATTGCCCTGACTGCGGCCGATCACCGGATCGACGCCGAGACCCCGGCCGACGCCCCGGGCGTCACCGCCCTGGTCGCCGCCGCCTTCGGGCCGGGCCGGTTCGCCAAGACGGCCGAGCGGCTGCGCGAAGGGTCGAATTGGATCGTCGGCTTCGTGGCGCGCGAAGGCGAGGCGGTGATCGGATCGGTGCGGCTGTGGCCCATTCGGGTCGGAGAGACGCCGGCCCTGTTCCTGGGACCCATCGCCGTCGATGCGACCCGGCGAAGCGGCGGCCTGGGCGCCGAACTGGTCGAAGCCTGCCTGGAGCGGGCGCGGACCCTGAACGTCGGCGGGGTGCTGCTGGTCGGGGACGTCGCCTATTTCGAGCGGTTCGGCTTTCGCCCCGCGCCCGAGGCGGTGCTGCCCGGACCCGTGGATCGCCGCCGGGTGATGTGGCTGGCCACGCGGGCCGCCGCAGCCAAGGGGCCGGTGCGGATCGATCGCTGACGGATTTGCGCTGGATCAAGGCGTAAACGATCCGGTGCGCGCATCCCCCCGCACGACGCCGGATATCGGCCGCATGAGGCGGCCTGGACGTCGGGGATACCGCAAGTGAACGCCTTCAAGACCCTTATGCTGGCCGCCGCCGCGGCCATTGTCGCCACGCCGGCCCTGGCCCAGAGCCCCGTCCAGAGCGATGCGACATGGACAGCCCCGCGCGCCGGCGACTGGATCGTGACCGGGCGGGTCACGGATGTCTTCTCCAAGGCCGACGACGCCGTCAAGACCGCCGCCGACGCCGACACCGGCCTGCACGTCGATGTGGGCGACAGCGTGATGCCGACCCTGGGCTTCACCTATTTCCTGACCGACCATCTGGCGGTCGAGGCGATCCTGGGCGCGACCAAGCACGAAATCCGCGCCCAGGGCGGGACGACGGACGTGGCGGTGCATGAAACCTGGGTCCTGCCTCCGGTGGTGACGCTGCAATACCGTCCGCTGACCGAGGGCCGGTTCAGCCCCTATGTCGGCGCCGGGGTGAACTACATGGTCTTCTTCGACGGCAAGGATAAGAACGGTTTCAAGGTGAAGCTGGACGACGGCTTCGGCTACGCCCTGCAGGCCGGCGCGGACGTGGGGCTGAAGGGGCCGTGGAGCCTGAACCTCGACGTCAAGAAGGTGTGGTTCAAGACCGACGCCGAGATCAACGACGGCGCGCTGAACAGCGACGTGCACCTGGATCCCTGGGTCGTGTCGGTGGGCGTGGGCCGCAAGTTCTGACGGACGGCCCTCAGGCCGAGGACCCGCGCGGGGTAGGTGACGAACCGGCCCCGCGCGCCTAAATGATGGTCCATGACGGATCAGACTTCGGACGGCGGACTGTCGGCGGTGGCGAAGGCGGCGCAGCAAGCGTCGGGCCAAGCGCGGGGCCAAGCGCGGGGCCAAGCGCCGGGACAGGGGCTGCCGCCCGTGCATCTGTGGAATCCCGAACACTGCGGCGACATCGACATCGTCATCCGGCGCGACGGCGCGTGGATGCACGAAGGTTCGCCGATCGGGCGCCCGGAACTGGTGCGGCTGTTCTCGACGGTCCTGAGGAAGGACCCGGACGGCTATCACCTGGTCACGCCGGTCGAGAAGCTGAGGATCGTGATCGAGGACCTGCCGTTCCGGGCCGTGGCGGTCGAGCGGGAGGGGACGGATCTGGTCTTCACAACCGATGTCGGGGACGCGGTGCGGGCCGGGCCGGACGATCCCATCGTGGTGGAGACCGATCCCGAGACGGGCGAGCCGGCGCCGCGCGTCCATGTGCGGCGCGGCCTGTGGGCGCGGATCGCGCGGCCGGTCTTCTATGAATTGGTCGAGATGGCCGAGGCGGCGGACGGGCGCATGACGGTCCGTTCGGGCGGCGAGACCTTCTCCCTGGGCGCGGTCGCATGAGTCTGGAGACGCTGAAGGCGCGGCTGGCGGAGCGGTTGGCGCCCGTGGACGGCTGGCGGCCCGATCTGACGGCCCAGCGGTCGGATTTCGACCTGAACCCCAAGGCGGCGCGCACGGCGAGGGACCTGCGGCCGGCGGCGGTTCTGATTCCCGTGATCGCCCGGCCCGAGGGGGCGACGGTGCTGCTGACGCGGCGGGCCGACACCCTGGCGCGGCACACGGGCCAGATCGCCTTTCCCGGCGGACGGCTGGACCCCGGCGAGACGGCGGTTCAGGCGGCCCTGCGCGAGGCGGACGAGGAGGTGGCCCTGGACCCCAGGACGGTCGAGGTGCTGGGCCTGTCCGACGCCTATGAGACGGGGACGGGATTTCTGGTCACGCCGGTGATCGGCTGGCTGGACCGGCCGCCCGTGACCACGCCCTCGCCCGACGAGGTGGCCGAGGTGTTCGAGACGCCCTGGGATTTCCTGATGGATGCGGCCAACCATCGGCGCGACTTCTATGATCTGGACGAGGGGCTGCGACGCTGGTTCTGGGCCATGCCGTGGGGCGAGCGTTACATCTGGGGCGTGACGGCGGGCATTCTGAAAGGGCTGCACGCCCGGCTGTACGGCGACGAGGCCCAGCCGGTCGCGGCCGCCGACGAGGATGCGGCATGAGCGTGTCCATGGCCGGACAGTCGTGGTTGGAAGCGACGGCGACCCAGGCGGTGATGACGGCGCTGGAGGCGGCGGGGGGCGACGGCTGTGCGCGCTTCGTCGGCGGTTGCGTGCGAAACAGCCTGTTGGGCCAACCGGTCGACGACATCGACATCGCCACCCGGCTGACGCCCGCTCAGACGATTCGGGCGCTGGAGGCGGCGGGTCTGAAGGCCGTGCCGACCGGGGTGGAGCACGGCACGGTGACGGGTGTGTCGGAGCGGCGCCCCTATGAGATCACCACCCTGAGGCGGGATGTGGAGACGGACGGGCGGCGCGCGGTCGTGGCCTTCACCCAGGACTGGGCCGAGGACGCGGCGCGACGGGATTTTCGGCTGAACGCCCTTTACGCCGACAGGGCGGGGACGGTGTACGATCCGACCGGCGGGGGGCTAGCGGATGCGGCGGCGGGGCGGATCGTCTTCGTGGGCGAGGCCGAGACGCGCATCCGCGAGGACTATCTGCGAATCCTGCGGTTCTTCCGATTCTACGCCTGGTACGGGCGCGGGGCGCCGGATGCGGTCGGGCTGGCGGCGTGCGCGGCGCTGAAAGACGGGATGGCGCGCCTGTCGGCCGAGCGGGTGTCCAGGGAACTGTCGAAGCTGCTGGCCGCGCCCGATCCCCGGCCGGCCGTCAGGGCGATGGCCCAGACGGGCGTGCTGGCCCAGATTCTGCCCGACCATCAGGCGCTGGAGCTGTTCGAGGGGCTGTGCGGGGTCAGCGACGATCCGGTGCTGCGGCTGTCGGCCCTGTTGCCCGCCGATGCTGCGGCGGTGACGCGGATCGCGGGAGACTTGAGGCTGTCGAACGCGGCGCGGGATCGGCTGGCGGCGGCGGTGGCGGCGGCGGAGGGGCCGGCGGTCACGACCGACCTGACGGACGCCCAGGCGCGGGCGGCCCTGTATCGACTGGGTCGGCGGGCGTTTCTGGATCGGCTGGCGCGGGCCGAGGCGAGGCAGGGGATCAGCGCGCGGCTGCGCGGCCTGGCCGAGACCTGGACGGCGCCGGCCCTGCCGGTCAACGGGCGGGACCTGGCGCGGCTGGGCCTGAAGCCGGGACCGGAGACGGGGCGGGTGCTGAAGGCGTTCGAGGACGGCTGGATCGCCGACGACTTCCCGGCCGTGGGGCACGAAGACCGGCTGAAACGCCTTATGGCGCCGCGCGGGTGAACTGGGTCACGACCGGGCGGTGATCCGAGCCGGTGGGCTGGCCCAGGCGGCGCGACACCAGGGCCAGTTCGGGCGAATAATAGACCTGGTCGATGGTGAGGCCGGCGAAAGCGGGCAGGCGCGTGGGCCAGGTGCCGGGCCAGCCGGGGGCGGGGATCAGCTTCATGTCGGCCTGGATCTGACGGCCGATGCGGGCGCTGGAGACGCTGTTGAAATCGCCCGCGGCGATGACCGGATGGGGCGGGGCCTGCCGGCGCCGCTCGGTCAGGGCCATGACCTGGCTGATCTGGCCCCACTGATACTGATAGGGCCAGGGACGGGTCAGGTGGACGGCGAAGACGTCCAGCGGCCCCAGCGGCGTCTGGACCACCGCGCCCACGGTGCTGAGGCCGTCGGGCGGCGAGGGCAGGGGCTGGGCGATGGGATAGCGCGAGGCCACGACCGAACGGGCCTCGCGGCCGCGATCCGGCTGGTGCAGGTCGGTGCGATAGGGATAGCCGGCCAGGAGGGCGTCGGCCTGGGCGGCGGGGGCGGCGCCCATCTCCACCAGCATGACGATGTCGGGGTCGGCGGCGACGATGGAGCGGCGCATGGCCTGAACGTCCGCATTATAGACCCACAGATTGGCGGAATAGACGCGCACGACGGGCTGGTCGGGCTGGGGCAGGGGCGCGCGTGGCGGAAACCCCTGGGGCCAGACAGCCAGCAGCAGCACGCCGCACGCCAGGGCGCCGGTTCCCGCCGCCGGCCAAAGACGCAGCAGCAGGCAGATCAGGGTGACGCCCAGCGCCGCCGTCAGGGCCGGGGCGGTGAACTGGGCCAGGATGTCCACCCAGCGGTGGCCTATGCCGCCGAGGGCCGCCGCCGCGATGGTCGCCAGGCCGAGAAGGGTCAGGCCGGCCGCCAGATTGGCCGCCGTCTTCAGCAGGGACATGCACGGTCCTTCGCGGGTGAACATCGACGCCCAAGGCGCGTTAAGCGTGACCATGGGGGGCGATATGGCCAAACGGTCGATCCGGGATATCGAGAAGATCTGGTCCAATGTCGAGGGCGTGAAGAAGCTGTCGGATCGGGTGATCGGCTTCGGGCCGTTCGGTCTGGGTCTGGATGCGCTGCTGACGTGGATCCCGGTGGTGGGCACGGTCTATACGGCGGGGACCGGCGGCTGGCTGCTGCTGCAGGCGGTTCGGGCGCGGGCGACGCCGGCGACCCTGGCGCGGATGGCGGCCTATATGGCGATCGATACGGCGACCGGTTCGGTCCCCATCGCGGGCGACCTGGTCGACACCTTCTTTCCCGGCCAACTGATGGCGGCCGGCGCCCTGCAAAAGCATATCGAGGCGACCCACTGGGTCGAGGACAGCGAGGCGGCGGCGCGCGCCAGCGGCGACCACGAACGCCATCTGGAGACGCTGAAGGGCGACCGGAAACTGAAGCGGATCGTCTATCTGCACGATTGAGACGCGCGCAAGGGCGGGGTTGGGCGCGCATTTCGGCGGACTGATCCGAGAGAATTCAAGGGCCTGGCGCGACGCTGGGCCGATCTGGCCGCCCTGGTCGCGGGCCGTTCCAGACTGATCTCCATCAACGACGGAGATCCCATGAGCGACGATTTCAGCGCGCGTCTGGCCCTGCCTTATCTGGCGGCGGGGCAGATGCAGAAACATGTCACCTTGAACGCGGCCCTGACGCGGCTGGACGCCCTGCTGCAGACGCTGGTGCTCAGCCGCACGACGGCGGCGCAGCCGGAAGGACCGGCGGACGGGGCCCTCTACATCCTGCCCGAAGGGGCGACGGGCGCCGCCTGGGGCGGGCGGCCGGCCGGAACCCTGATGCGGTTCGAAGCGGGTGGATGGAGCATGGTCCCGATCTCGGACGGCCTGATCGCCCTGATCGCCGATGCGGGCGAGGCGGTGGTGCGGGTCGGCGGCGCCTGGCGGCCGCTGGGCGAACGGTTGGGCGTTGTGCAGGACCTGACCCGGCTGGGCGTCGGCACGACGGCGGACGCGAACAATCCAGTGGCGATCAAGGTCAACGCCGCCCTGATGACCGCACGCGGCGTCGGCGAGGGCGGGGACGGAGACCTGCGGCTGAAGCTGAACAAGGAAGGGGCGGCCGACGTCCTGTCGCTGCTGTTCCAGAGCGGCTGGGGCGGCCGGGCCGAACTGGGCCTGATCGGCGACGACGACCTGAGCCTGAAGGTCAGTGCGGACGGCGGAACCTGGCGGCGCGCCTTCGCGGTGGACCGGGCGACGGGGCGGGTGGCCTTCGACCAGGGCGCGGCCCGGCTGGAGAGCGCGGTCTTCACCGGCGCGGGGGTCTATACGCCGCCGGTCTGGGCGCGGTGGATCGAGATTGCATGCATCGGCGGCGGCGGGGGCGGCGGGGCCGGACAGGCGGGCGCCGCCGGGACCGCGCGTTTGGGCGGCGGGGGCGGCGGGGCGGGTGGACGCAGCGAGGCCCGCTGGGCGCGTGCGGCCCTGACCGGCGACCTGACGATCACGCCGGGCGGCGGCGGAGCGGGCGGGGCGAGCTCGGGCGCGAGCGGTCAGGGCGGGGGCGAGACGACGGTGATCCTGGCGGGCAAGACCCTGCTGAAGGCCACGGGCGGGGCCGGGGGCGCCGGCGCCAGCACGGCGGCGGCGTCGGGCGGTCTGGGCGGTTTGCTCGGCAACAGCGGGGGCGGGTCTTCGACCAGCGCGACAGCGACGGCGGGAGAGGAGCGGCGCGATCCCTTCGGCCCTGGCGGGGGCGGCGGGGGCGGAGGGCTGGACACCGGCAATACGGCGCGCGGCGGCGGCAAAGGCGGCATCGGCGCTGTGGCGGGAAGCCAGGCGGCGGCCGGGAACGCCGGGGCCGCGGGGCAGGGCGCGTCGACCCCCGATTTGTCGCCGAGCGGCGGCGGCGGCGGCGGGGGGGCCGCCGCAGCCAGCGGCGCCGGACAGGCGGGCGGGGCCGGCGGCGCCTTTGGGGCGGGCGGCGGCGGCGGCGGCGCGGGTCAGACGGCGGGCGGCGTCGGCGGCCAGGGGGGCGCGGGCGTGGTCCGCGTCACGGCCATCGGATGAGCCCGTTCGAGCCGATGGAGTCGGTTGAGGTGCTGGACGCCGAGGCCTGGGAGGCGCCCGACAGCCTGAGCGCGGGCGAATGGCGGATGGAGAGCGGGATCGACGGCCTGCGCGGGCGTCGCCTCGCCGAGGAGGACGAGGAATGAGCAGGACCAACCGGAGGGGCCAGCCCCTGGCCGAAGGGCGGTGGCTGTGGCGACGTCTGTACGCCTTTCTGGTCAGCGCGGGATTGTGGCTGCTGTTGCTGCGGGCGGTGGAGACGATGCCGCCGGAGCGGCTGGTCCATGCGACGGACGGGCTGATGGGGCTGCTGGCGCTGATCCTGGTGCTCTATCTGGTGGCGCCGACGGCCCAGCAGTTGATCGCCCTGATCGCGGAGCTGAAGCTGCGCCTGGCGGGAGGGCGGCCATGAGCGGGCGCCTGTCTTCCCGGTCGCGCGCGCGGCTGGTCGGGGTGCATCCGGCCCTGGCGGCGGTGGTGGAGGCGGCCATCGCCCGCAGCGCCGTCGACTTTATCGTCACCGAAGGGCTGAGGACGCCGGAGCGTCAGGCGGCCCTGGTCCGGGCCGGGGCCAGTCGGACCCTGAAGTCGCGTCACCTGAGCGGCCATGCGGTGGATGTGGCGGCCCTGGTGGAGGGGCGGGTTCGGTGGGACTGGCCCCTGTATGGCCGGATCGCCGAAGCCTTCAAGGCGGCGGCCCAAGCGCTGGACACCCCCATCGTCTGGGGCGGCGACTGGCCGACCCTGAGGGACGGCCCGCATTTCGAGCTGGATCGGAGGACCTTTCCATGAGGCCGCCGATCCTCCGCCGCCTGACCGTGCTGGGCTGGGCCGTCGTGCTGGCGGTCGGTTTGGCGCTGATGCTGGCGGCCCTGGCTGGGCTGGGCTTTCGCTGGGACCCGCTGGGGCTGGAGCGAAGACGGCTGGAGGCGGCGCGGGCGGGCGCGGCCGTCGCAGCGGCAGAACGCCAGGCCCGCAGCCTGGAAGCCGAAGCGGCGGTCGCCCAGGCGCGCCGCCTGGAGACGCATCACACACAGATCACGGCCGGCGCGCGGGCGACCGCCGCCGCCGTCAGCCAGGCCAGGAGCGCAGATGACGCCGATATCCCTGTTGAAAGCCGCCGCGCCGATCGCCTGCGCGGCCATGACCGCGAGCTGTGCCGCCTCGCACCCGAACTGGACGGTTGCGCCGCCGCGCCTGCCGCTGCCGGAGGCGGCGTCGAAACCGTGCGGCCTGGCGGCCCTGCCGCCCCGGCCGACGACGGCCGATCTGGATGAGGTCTATCTGATGCGCGGCAACCAGATCCTGAGCTGCGACGCCGCGCGGCGGCTGGCGGTCGAGACCCTGCTGGCGGAGCGGGCGATGCTGGACGCCTGGATCAGGAACGGCGGCCCGCCGCGCTGACGGCGGCAGAAACGACTCGGCAGGATTTGCCGCGCAGCGTCAAACCTTGCCGGGTCGCCCGTGCGTCTTCTGAAATAAATTCAATGAAATCAACGATAGACTTGGGCTGGCGCCGCCATACGGGCTGGCCTCGACCTTGCTCTTGGAGAGACCGAGCAAAACGCTCCTGGCGCTAAAACGGCGCCGGACATCACACGAAGTGAAAAAGGACAGCCAAAATGGCTACGAGCATCAACACGAACTATGGCGCGTCGATCGCGCTGCAAAACCTCAATGCGACCAACGCCCAGTTGGAGCGCACGCAGAGCCGTGTCAGCACGGGACTGAAGGTCGCCAACGCCAAGGACAACGGCGCGATCTTCGCCGTCGCGACGACCCAGCGCGCCAATATGAGCGCCATGGATGCGGTCAAGAATTCGCTGCAACGCGGCCAGTCCATCGTCGACGTGGCCCTGGCCGCCGGCGACACCGTCACCGCCGCCCTGGAAGAGATGAAGCAACTGGCGGTCAACATCCAGTCGTCGGCGGCCGGATCGGACTCGGAAGCTTCCTATCTGAAAGATTACAACGCCCTGGGCAAGGAAATCGACGCGGCGCTGAAGGGCGCCAGCTTCGATGGGGTGAACCTGTGGAACACCACCACGGCGACCAATATCACCACCAATCTGAACGGCGGCAGCTATCAGATCGGCTTCGGCACGGTGGACAAGGCCGCCGCCGCCCCCATTACGGCCGTCTCGGCGGGCACGGCCGCCCGCGCCGACGCCACAACGGCCGCCGTCGACGCCGCCATCAAGGAAGTCACCACCAACCTGGCGACCCTGGGCACCCAGTCCAAGTCGGTCGGTCGTCAACTGACTTTCGTGAACAAGTTGCAGGACTCCACCGAAGCCGGCATCGGCAACCTGGTGGACGCCGACCTGGCCAAGGAAAGCGCCAAGCTGACCGCCCTGCAGACCAAGCAGCAACTGGGCGTCCAGGCGCTGTCGATCGCCAACTCGGCCAGCTCGACCCTTCTGAGCCTGTTCCGGAACTAGAGCCTGATCCGTCGAGGCGGAATCGCCAGACGATTCCGCAGATGCGGTGAAGAAGCCTCCAGATTCAAGCGAGCGCCTGATTCACGCCTCAGCCGGAACCGTGGCGCGGTTCCGTCCATGACAATCCGGCTCTCGGGGGGCGCGCCCCCTGATGCGATCCCCCGCCGCCGCCGACGGCGGCGGGGCCCTGAAACGTCGTCGCCCGGCAAAATCTGCCTGGCGACCCCTGAGAACTCGGCAGATTTTGCCGGGAGAAAGGCATGGTGAACAACGTATTAACATTGCAAATCAATAGGTTGCAGATTTTGCCGACCGCCAGGACTGGCCCGGCAATTGCTTCTTCCCTCCCGAGCAAAACGCTCCCGACGCCAAAACGACGTCGGCCATCACGAAGTGAAAGGAACCGGCCAAAATGCCGAATAGCATCAATACGAACTACGGCGCCTCGGTTGCGCTGCAAAACCTCGCCAAGACCAACAGCCAGTTGCAGACAACGCAAAGCCGCGTCAGCACGGGCCTGAAGGTCGCCACGGCGAAGGACAACGGCGCCATCTTCGCCGTCGCCACGACCCAGCGCGCCAGCATGGGCGCCATGGACGCGGTCAAGAACTCGCTGCAACGGGGTCAGTCGCTGGTCGACGTCGCCCTGGCCGCCGGCGACACCGTGACTTCGGCCCTGGAAGAGATGAAACAACTGGCGGTCAACATCCAGTCGTCCGCGGCCGGATCGGACTCGGAAGCTTCCTACCTCAAAGATTTCAATGCTATGGGCAAGGAAGTGGCCTCGGCCCTGTCGGGCGCCAGCTTCGACGGCGTCAACCTGTGGACCACGGCGGGCGTCACCAATGTGACGACCAACACCACGGGCGGCACCTACGGCATCGGCTTTGCGGCCGATACGTCTTCGGACGCGACCCTGACCGCCATCAACAGCGGCACGGTCGTTCGCGCCGGCGCCACGACGACCGCCGTGGACGCCGCGATCAAGACCGTGACGACCAGCCTGGCCACCTTGGGCACCCAGTCCAAGTCGGTCGGTCGCCAACTGACCTATGTCGGCAAGCTGCAAGACGCCACGGAAGCCGCCATCGGCAACCTGGTGGACGCCGACCTGGCCAAGGAAAGCGCCAAGCTGACCGCCCTGCAAACCAAGCAACAGCTGGGCGTGCAGGCGCTGTCGATCGCCAACTCGTCCAGCTCCATCCTGCTGGGCCTGTTCCGCTAAGGACCGCAAGGTCGGATGGGTTCGCCCGTCCGGCCAAAGTCCCCAAGACCCTGAGCAAAACGCTCCCGTCGTCAAAAGGGCGACGGACATCACAAAGTGAAGAAGGACGGCCAAAATGCCGAATAGCATCAATACGAACTACGGCGCCTCGGTTGCGCTGCAAAACCTCGCCAAGACCAACAGCCAGTTGCAGACAACGCAAAGCCGCGTCAGCACGGGCCTGAAGGTCGCCACGGCGAAGGACAACGGCGCCATCTTCGCCGTCGCCACGACCCAGCGCGCCAGCATGGGCGCCATGGACGCGGTCAAGAACTCGCTGCAACGGGGTCAGTCGCTGGTCGACGTCGCCCTGGCCGCCGGCGACACCGTGACTTCGGCCCTGGAAGAGATGAAACAACTGGCGGTCAACATCCAGTCGTCCGCGGCCGGATCGGACTCGGAAGCTTCCTACCTCAAAGATTTCAATGCTATGGGCAAGGAAGTGGCCTCGGCCCTGTCGGGCGCCAGCTTCGACGGCGTCAACCTGTGGACCACGGCGGGCGTCACCAATGTGACGACCAACACCACGGGCGGCACCTACGGCATCGGCTTTGCGGCCGATACGTCTTCGGACGCGACCCTGACCGCCATCAACAGCGGCACGGTCGTTCGCGCCGGCGCCACGACGACCGCCGTAGACGCCGCGATCAAGACCGTGACGACCAGCCTGGCCACCTTGGGCACCCAGTCCAAGTCGGTCGGTCGCCAACTGACCTATGTCGGCAAGCTGCAAGACGCCACGGAAGCCGCCATCGGCAACCTGGTGGACGCCGACCTGGCCAAGGAAAGCGCCAAGCTGACCGCCCTGCAAACCAAGCAACAGCTGGGCGTGCAGGCGCTGTCGATCGCCAACTCGTCCAGCTCCATCCTGCTGGGCCTGTTCCGCTAAGGCCGACGACCGGGGCGGATCATGATCCGCCCCGGTCCGACGTTTGTTGAGTTTTAGAGGAGCGCGGCTCGCCCGCGCTGGGAGCCATGACAGAGAATGTCGTCAGAATAACGAATCCCCCCGTCGTCCCGTCCTCGACGCCCGCCGTCGCGCCGCACCCTCAGGCCCAGCCCGAGCCGCGCAACGACAATGCGGACGCAGGCCGTTATCGGCTGACTATCGAGGCTGTCGGAGAAAACCGCTACGTTTACAAGGTTCTGGATCGTGTGACGGGCGAGGTGATCCGCCAATTGCCTCGTGAGGAGGTCGAAAAGCTTAGCGGCGATCCGACCTATCGCGGCGGAAAGATATTCGACACCACGGTCTAGGCCGGTTGTCGAAAACAGACGTCGTTAACGCCGCCGGCATGCCGGACGGCGCAATCATGGTTTCCGGGGCGTTAACCATCCGCTCACGACTCATGGTTATATGGTGCAGCTAACAGAAGTCCGGGGCTTAAAGCCATGACCAGCATCCACACCAACACCTCGGCGATGATCGCCCTGCAGAACCTGAACAAGACCAGCGACCAGCTGGCCTCGACCCAGAGCCGGGTGAACACCGGCCTGAAGGTTCAGGGCGCCAAGGACAACGCCGCCGTGTGGGCGGTGGCGCAGGGGCAGAGAGCGGATCGCGGATCGCTGGAAGCCGTCACCACCAGCCTGGGCCGCGCGACCTCGATCGCCGACGTGTCGCTGGCGGCGGGCGAACAGATCACGGACCTGCTGACCGAACTGAAGTCCAAGGCCACGGCCGCCTCCGACGAGAGCGCCACCCTGGCGATGCGGACCTCCTACAATGACGAGTTCCAGGCGCTGCTGAAGTCGATCCAGTCGTTCGCGGATAACGCCATCTTCGACGGATCGAACATTTTGAACGGCTCTTCGACGACGGCGATCAACTTCCTGGCCAGCGCCGACGGGGTGGAGACCATTCCGCTGGATCGTCAGAACATGACTCTGAACGGCCTTGGGCTGGGCACGACGCCGTCGGCGCCGGACCTGCTGAGCAAGGCCAACGCCGACGCGGCCCTGGCCCGGGTCAATACGGCCCTGACCACGGCGACCGCCAACATGGCCGAACTGGGCGCCCAGTCGAAACAGATCGAGCGCCACACCACCTATGTCAGCAAGCTGTCGGACGCGCTGGAGGCAGGGATCGGCAATCTGGTCGACGCCGACATGGCCAAGGAAAGCGCCCGGTTGCAGGCCCTGCAGGTGCAACAGCAACTGGGCGTCCAGGCGCTTTCGATCGCCAACCAGGCGCCGCAGATCATCCTGTCGCTGTTCAAGGGTTGATCGGCGGCTGATCCGGGGACTGACCGGCCCGTTTAAGGGTTCGTTATCGGTCCGCATCGCAAGATGACAGGCGGAGCCGAATTATGATCAACAACAGCTATCTGTTGGGCCTGTACGGCGGGGGGACCGATACATCCTCGCTGATGAGCGCACTGGCGTCAGCCACGACCTCGCCCCAGACGAAGATTCCGACCAAGCAGACCCAACCGACGGCGCCGTGGTCGTCTTCCAAGGTCGCGTCCGCCCCCAAGGCCAGTGACATGGTGCGCGCCGCCCTGGGCGGGCGACGCATCGTCGATGAATCCGCCGTAAATCTGGACCTGGCGGGCGCCTCGGGCGACTATCGCAAGCTGTTCGCCACCTATCAGGCGTTGAACACCCTCAGCGCCCTGGCGGACAGGGCCGGCGTCAAGGGGCTGTCGGCCGCGGAAGAGGGGCAGGTGGCCAAGCGCTTCGCTTCGGGCCTGTCGGAACTGTCGGACTATCTGAAGGCCGCCAAGTTCGAGGATCTGCGCCTTGTGCAGGGCGTGTCGCAGTCCAGGGTCAAGACCGGCTACGCCCAGGAGAAGGCGCCCTCCAGCTTCGTGACCCAGCCGATCCACGACGGCTCTCTGAGCGATCCGGTCCAGGCGTTCCAGGGCGACGTGAAGTTCGCCATCACCATTCGCACGACGAACGGGACGCAGAGCGTCGATATCGACCTGTCGGACATGGGCGCGACGCCGCGCACTATGGACAACGTCATCGCCCACATCAACGGCAAGCTGGCGGACGCCGGCGTCGGCACGCGCGTGGGGCGCGAGGCGATCGAGGCCCCGCCCAAGACGGTCAAGAGCGGCGGCAAGACCATCACCCTGCCGGCCGGGCCGGATCAGTGGGCGCTGAAGTTCTGGGGCGGGTTGGGGGAGACGGTGGGCTTCAAGGCCGCCGCCGCCTCTGACGCCGTCTATGTGACGCAGGGCGTCGGGACCAAGGGCGCGAGCCAACTGCTGAAGTTCCAGGCCGACGGCGGCGACGCCCCGGCCGCGCAGCAGGGGGTGGATGATCCTTTCTGGGTCGCGGACCGGGTGGGGAAGACCGATTTGCCCGACGGGGTTGCGGCGGTGCGGGCCAGCGCGACGGCGCCCGACGGCTCGGTCTGGGTCATTGCTGACCTGACCGAAGGGCTGGACAACCAACCGATCAAGGGGACGCGCGACGTCGCCCTGATGAAATACGATTCCGCCGGCAATCTGATGCAGACCAAGCTTCTGGGCGCGGCCGGATCGGCCAACGGCTTCTCCATCGCCGTGGACGCCGACGGCCGGGTGGCGGTGGCGGGGTCCGTGACCGGCGCCCTGGAGTCGGGAAAGAGCGGCGACGTCGCCACTGTGGCCGACAGTTTCGTCACCATCTTCGACAAGAGCGGCAAGGAGCTGTGGACCCAACGGCGCGGCGCCAAGGCGGCCGACGAGGCGACCGAGGTCCGTTTCGGCGACGACGGCATGGTCTATGTCGCCGGGCGGGCCAAGTCGGCGATGCCGGGCCAGGCGGCCCTGGGCGGATGGGACAGCTATCTGCAGAGCTTCCAGGAGAAGCCGTTGACGGTCAACGGGCCGGTGAAGGGGGTGAATGTCTCGACCAGGCAATTCGGCACGTCCGGCGACGATTCGGTGCAGGCCATGACGGTGTCGGGGTCGGATCTCTATACCGCAGGCGTCGAGAACGGGCGGGCCGTCGTGCGCCGGTTCACCCTTGATTCTTCCGGGGTTCCGACCCTGGCGGCCACGCGCGATCTGGGGCTGCTGAGCGGCTCCATCGCCGGAGTTTCGGTCGAGAACGGCCGGGTGGTGGTGACGGGCCAGACCGAGAACGGCGCCCTGGACGCCGGGACGGTGACTAACGCCTATTCGGGTGGGAGCGACGTCTTCGTCGCCAGCCTGTCCGACGACCTGCAGGCCGGGTCCGATGATCGACTGACCTATTTCGGCGGGGCCGGAAACGACACGGCGGCCGACGTCAAGATCAAGGACGGCAAGGTCTGGATCACCGGCACGAACCGCGACGCGGGCGCGGCCAAGACCGATCCGACACGGGCCTATCTGGCGCGGCTGGATCTGGCCACCGGGACGGTGGAGTACAATCGCACCTGGCGCGGCGACGGCGACCAGGCCACGCCGACCAGCCTGACCATCGCGGAGGGAGGGTCCAGCGTCCTGGATCGCCTGGGGCTGCCGCAGGGCGAGATCATGCAGACCGAATCCAGGCTTTTGACCATCTCCACCGCGGCGCGGGTGGGGGATCAGTTCTCGATCTCGCCGGCCGGAGGCGGCCGCGCCGTGACGGTGACGATCGACGCCAAGGACACGCTGGACACCCTGGCCAAGAAGATCATGACCGCGTCGAACCGGCAGTTGAAGGCGACGGTGATCACCGACTCCAAGGTGGCTCCGCCCGTCCAAAGGCTTCAGATCGTCGCGGCCGACAACAAGGCCGGAGCGGTGATCTCGGCCGGCGCCGTGGGCAAGGACGCCCTGGCGGCGCTGGGGCTGTCGCCTGGCTTCGTCGGAAACACGGCGGACAAGTCGGTCAAGACCTACGGGCTGAACCTGGCCAACACCTTGAATCTGAACGACGCCCAATCGATCAAGGCGGCGACGGCGGCCCTGGCCCAGGCCATGACGGCTGTACGGTCCGCCTACCGCTCCCTGGGGCCGCAGAGCACGTCTCAGACCAACAGCCAGACCGGCAAGGGCGGCTCGACCGCCTATCAGCAGACCCAGTTGGCGAATTTCCAGGCCGCGCTCAATCGTCTGAGCGCCTGATTCCGGGCGCGCGCCCGGTGGGGGCGGATCGGCGGTTGACGCCCGACGCCGGCTCGGGGTTATTGGGCCGGCAATCGTGAAAGGCGTCCATGACTCCGCCCAAAGACAACCGCGTCATCATCGCCGTCGGCGCCGGTCTGGTGATCGTCGCCGCCGTCGTCCTGGCCCTGGTCTTCACCCGCGGCGGGGACAAGACGCCCGAGGCGCCCCCGGCGTCCAAGGGCGGGCTGACGGTCGATCTGGCCGACGCCCCCTCGCTGGAGCCGACGCGCGAACTGAAGTGTTTCGTGGACGGGCGGTTCGTCGGTCTGGCGACCCTGGCGGACTGCGCGCGACGCAACGGCCTGGCCACCGACGCCCTGGACGTGGGCCTGGATGAGACGGGGGCCCTGGCCGCAGCCCCGACCGCCGCCTTCGCGCCGCCGCCGGCGTTGCCGCCCGTCGAGGTCGTCGAGACGCCGGCTGTTACCCCCAGCGCCGAGCCGACCTCGCCCAAGCCCGCAGCCGCCCTCGCCGCCAGCGGCAGCCCTTGCCTGCGCTACACCGGATCGGACTGGCGCGTCCTGTCCAACGGCATGAGCCGGTCGGCCTGCGTCCAGGCCCTGTACGCCGGGACCTGCGTGCGTCCGGGCGAGGCTCAGTACGGCCGCTGGGGCGACAGCACCCTGCGGCTGGTGCCGCGCCGGGTCGAACAGTCCAGCGACAACGCCCGCTTCCGCACCCTGGCCGAACAGGACCGCAACTGCCAATTTCCGGAGTTGAACTGATGCGTGCGACCGCCCTCGTCCTCGTCGCCGGCGTGGCCGCCCTGGCGGCGTGCAGCCGCGAACCCAAGTTCGAGTTCACGCCCGAGACCTGCTATTATGTGGCGCAACCTGCGGGCAAGCCGCCCGAACTGCAGACGCTGGGCGAGAACGTCGCCCAGATCGAACTGTGCGCCGCGCGCCTGGAAGAGATGCGGCTGCGTTTCCTGCGCATGGGCGGCTCCAACCAGGAGGTGACGGGCGCCTATCAGGGCCGGTTCATCTTCATCGACCGCGAAGGGGTGAAGTTCGGCAAGAGCCTGAACGGCAGCCGCTTCTTCGCCATGGCCCGCACGGGCGACGGCCGCCTGGCCATTCCGGGAGCCATCACCCGCGACGAGACGGGGCGTCCTATCGCCGTCGCCGCCGAGCCCGAGGCGAAATAAGGAAACGCCTGTCGGACTTGCGCGGCGCGAACAAAGGTGGAACATTTCGTTAATCCACCGATTTGGCGGGTTCGATGTCGAATGCGGCTGGCGGTGATCCGCTTCCGCCGTCAGACATCCGACTGAATTGACGGAGCGGTCCGATAACAGGCCGTCTCCTGCGAGAAGGAAATCATCATGGCTGGCTCAGTCAACAAGGTCATTCTGGTCGGCAATCTGGGCCGCGATCCGGAAATCCGCTCCATGCCGAACGGCGACCGCATCGCCAATCTGTCGATCGCCACGTCCGAGACCTGGCGCGACAAGTCCTCGGGCGAGCGCAAGGAAAAGACCGAGTGGCACCGGGTCGTCATTTTCAACGACAACATCGTCAAGGTGGTCGAGAACTATGTGAAGAAGGGCTCGACCGTCTATGTCGAGGGCGCCCTTCAGACCCGCAAATGGACCGATCAGCAGGGTGTCGAGAAATACTCCACCGAGATCGTGGTCAGCCGCTTCAAAGGTGAGCTGACCATGCTGGGCGGCCGTTCGGACGGCGGTTCCTCGGGCGGCGGTTACGGCGGCGGCCGCGGCGACGACGACTATTCCTCGGGCTTCTCCACCGGCGGGGCGAACAAGCCCAGCGGCCCCAAGGAAAGCTACGACCTGAACGACGACATTCCGTTCTAAGGTCCAGTCGGTGGGGCGGGGGCCTTACAGCTATAGCGACGATCCCGCCGTGCCGGATTTTCCGGACGACCGGCCCCTGGTCCTGTTCGACGGCGACTGCGCCCTGTGCTCCGGCTCGGCGCGCAAGATCCTGAAGCACGACCGGGGCGGGGTGTTCCGCCTGGCCCCGACGCAGTCGCCCCTGGGGCGGGCGTTGCTGACCCATTACGGCGTCGATCCCGACGACCCCTATACGATGCTGCTGATCCAGGACGGTCGGGCGCGCGAGCGGTCGGACGGCGTCCTGGCTATCGCCGCGCGACTGCCCCTGCCGTGGCGGCTGGCGGTTTTGGTGCGGATCGTCCCGCGCGTCTTGCGCGACGCGGCCTATGACGTCGTCGCACGCCGTCGCCGCCGATTTCCCGGCCCGAGCTGGTGCGCCCTGCCGCCCAAGGGCGTGGATATGAAGGACCGGGTGCTGGGATGAGCGGACGAGTGCTGGTGCTGGGCGCCAACGGCTTCATCGGATCGCACGTCGCAGCGGCCCTGTCGACGGAGGGGTGGCGCGTGCGGGCGGGGGCGCGCCGCATCGCCGAGCCCGCGCGGCGGGCGCCGGGCTTCGACTGGGTCGCGGCGGATTTCGCCAAGCTGACGACCGCCGAAGCCTGGGCGGCCCTGCTGGACGGGGTGGAGGCGGTGGTGAACTGCGTCGGCGTGCTGCAGGACGGCGGCGGCGACAGCACGCGCGCCGCCCATGTCGACGGCCCGCGCGCCCTGATCGCGGCCTGCCGGGCGGCCGGGGTCCGGCGGCTGATCCACATCTCGGCCGTTGGGGCCGACGAGCGTGCGGGCACGGCCTACGCCCGCACCAAGGTCGAGGCCGAGCGGAGGGTCGAGGCCAGCGGCCTGGACTGGCTGATCCTGCGGCCGTCGCTGGTGGTGGACCGGGCGGCTTTCGGCGGGACGGGCCTGATCCGGGCCCTGGCGGCCTTTCCGCTGGTCATGCCGGTGGTGGGCGGGGACCAGACCTTCCGCCCCGTTCCACTGGGCGACGTCGCCGCCGCCGTGGTCGCTGCCCTGCGGCCCGGCGCCCCGTCGGGCCTGACGCTGGACATGCCGGGGCCCGAGGCGGTCAGCATGGCCGAAACGGTGCGGCTGTATCGCGGCTGGCTGGGGCTGAAGCCGGCGCCGGTGGTGCGCATGCCGCGCGCCGTGGCCGCACCGGCCCTGGCGATCGGCGACCTGTTGGGGCGGTTGGGATGGTCGTCGCCGATCCGCACCACGGCGATGCGCCAGATGGATCACGACGTCGCCGGCCGCGACAGCGGCTGGGCCGAGCGGCTGGGTGTCGAGTCGCGCGGCTTCTCCCGCTTTCTGGCCGAGACCCCGGCCTCGGTTCAGGATGTCTGGCACGCGCGGCTATGGTTCGTGCGGCCGGTCGCCATCCTGACCCTGGGCCTGTTCTGGCTGATCACCGGCCTGATCAGCTTCGGTCCCGGCTGGGACCGCGCCGTCGCCATTCTGCATGAGGGCGGTTACGGCCGACTGGCGGAACTCGTCGCCGGGTGGGGCGCGCTGCTGGACGTGGTGCTGGGGCTGATGCTGTTCGTGCGGCCCTGGACGGCGCGGGTGGCGATTTTCATGTGCCTGGCGACCATCGGCTATCTGATCGCCGGGACGCTGAGCCTGCCGCACTATTGGATCGATCCGCTGGGGCCGTGGCTGAAGGTTCTGCCGATGATGGTTCTGTGCCTGTTCGTCGCCGCCACGGATGCGCGGCGATGACCCTGTATTTCGCGCTGAAGATCGTCCACATCCTGTCGGGCGCGGTGCTGTTCGGCACGGGGGCGGGGATCGCCTTCTTCATGCTGCGCGCCCATGCGACGAGGGATGCCCGAACGGTCGCGGCCGTGGGCCGGATCGTGGTCCTGGCCGATTTCGTCTTCACCGCGACGGCGGTGGTGATCCAGCCGATCAGCGGCCTGGGCCTGATCCATCTGCAGGGGTGGTCCCTGACCAGTCCGTGGCTGCTGGCGGCCTATGGCCTGTACGTCCTGATCGGTCTGTGCTGGCTGCCGGTGGTCTGGATTCAGTACCGGATGATGACGCTGGCCGAACAGGCGGCGGGGCAGGGGACGGAACTGCCGGCGGCCTATCACCGGCTGTTCCGCTGGTGGTTCGCCCTGGGCTGGCCGGCGTTCGCGGGGGTGCTGGCCATCTATTGGCTGATGGTCGCCAAGCCGGCGTTCTGACGCCTACCAGACCGCCTGATCGAAATGGCGCAGGATCATCTGGTCGGCGGTGATCAGTTTCGCCCCATCGGCCATGGCGTTGGCGACGATCAGCCGGTCGAACGGATCGCGCGTCCAGGCGAAGCGGCAGGCGGCCTCGGATACGGCGGACATTGAGGCTTCAGACTGAACCAGGCCGATCTGATCCTCAAGCGTCGCAATCATCTGTGGAACCGAAGGCGGGCTTATGCGACCCAACTCCGTCAGGATTTCAAGCTCGACGATCACAAAGGGCGATATCATGGGCGCAGAGGTGCGCCGCAACAGTCGTTGGGCCGCGTCGCCCAGGTTCCGGATCTTGCGCAGATAGAGCCAGGTGACGATCTGGGTGTCGAGATGGATCACTTGTCGCCAAAGTCGAACTTGGTGTCCGGATCCCAGGTCCAGTGGCTCTTGTTCGTGTCGATGTCGTCCGCCCAGTCGTCGGCGCCTTCCCGAACGCCCTGGGCCATATAGGCGTCCCAGCGTTCCTCGGGCGTCACGGGCTTGGCGGGCGTTTCGGCCACCAGGGTCAGCCGCCGTCCGCGGCGCTGGATCACCAGCGGTTCGCCGGTCTCCAGCACGCTGTCGACCAGTCGGAACAGATCCTTGCGCAGGGCGGTCAGGGTGACTTCGATCATATGTACGGGGTGGACTTGAAGCATGTACATGTCAATGCAACGAGCCGACACGCCATTTGACGGGCCAAGCGATCCGACCCGTGCGATAGGCGGGCATGACCTCTACCCCTTCGACCGCAAAACCCCACGCCCTGACCGGGCTGGAGATCGCCGCCATCGTGGCCATCATCCTGGTGTGGGGCGTGAACAACGCCGGGGCCAAGCTGGCGACGCAGGAACTGCCGCCCCTGCTGGTCGGGGCCATCCGGTTCGGCATCGCCACGGCCTGTCTGATCGTCTTCGTGCGGCCGCCCTTTCCGGATTGGAAGAGCCTGTTGCTGATCGTGCTTATCGGCGGGCCGATCCAGTACGGCCTGGCCTATACCGCCTATTGGCTGGCGAACGACGTCAGCCCGGTGACGGTCGCCAACCAGCTGTGGATTCCGTTCACCACTCTGTTCGCCTTCCTGATCCTGGGCGAGCGGCTGTCGAAGGCGGCCCTGGTCGGCATGGGCGTGGCCTTCGTCGGCGTGGCCTGGATGACGCTGGACGCCCATGCGCTGCAGGACTGGAAGGCCATACTGGTCGCCATCGCGGCCGGCGCGGCCTGGGGGCTCACGACGGTGGTGGCCCGGCGGACGACCTCCATTCCGCCGTTGAAGATGCAGGGACTGCTGGCGCTGGGGGCCTTTCCCGTCATGGCCTTCGGTTCGGCGGTGTTCGAACACGGGCAGTGGGAGGCGGTGAAGAACGCCACGCCCATGGTCTGGGCGTCCTTGCTGTGGGCGGGGATCGTGTCGTCGGTCCTGGCGACGACCCTGTTGTTCTGGCTGGTGCAGCGGCGCGAGGCGGGGCGGGTGACGCCCTATTTGCTGGTCACGCCGGTGGTGTCGATGCTGATCGGCTGGGGGCTGATGGGGGACGTGCTGACGCCGCAGATCCTGACCGGCTCGGCCATCGCCATGGGCGGGGTGGCCCTGGTCGCCCTGGCCGAACGGGGCTTGCGCGCGGGGGCCGCCAAGGCTTGATCTGATCCGACGCGATTTTCGGAGACCGCCATGACGCCCGCCCGCCTCGACCCCGATCATGTCTCCCGCCGCTGGCTGGGCAAGGACACCCGCGACCTGCCCGAGACCGAAGCCGCAGTGGTGCGCAGCGCCGCCGACCGCCGCCCGGTGTCCGAGGACGTCAACGAGACGTTCGACGATCACCAGACGTTTGGAGAGCGGCTGGCGGATCGAGTGGCTGCGTTCGGCGGCTCCTGGCCCTTCATCATCGCCTTCGGTCTGTTTCTGGCGCTTTGGGACGGTTACAAACCTGCTTCTGCGGAAGGAGGCGTTCGACCCCTATCCCTTCATCTTCCTGAACCTGGTGCTGTCCATGCTGGCGGCGGTGCAGGCGCCGGTCATCATGATGAGCCAGAACCGCCAGGCCGCACGTGACCGGCTGGACGCCAACAACGACTACCAGGTCAATCTGAAGGCCGAGATCGAGATCATGGCCCTGCTGGATAAGGTCGAGCATCTGACGGCCCGACAGGAGGAACAGACCGCGCTGATCCGTCGCCTGCTGGACCAGAAGGGCGGCTGATCTGTTCACCGCGACCGTCATCCGAGGGGGGGCGGCCCGAGGATGACGGGCAGGAGCGATCCTAGCTGACGGCCAGGGCGGCGCAGGCGGCGGCGACGGCCACCGGCGAAGCCAGGCCGAGAAGCGCGGCGAGACGGCGAGCGCGCACAGGAAATGTCCTTTCAGAGACGGGCTTTCACGGCGGCGTCGCTTTGCCACCGGGGGCCTTGAATGCTAGAAAACCTCCCAGCGGATCACGTTCCGATTCCGGCCGCATAAAGCCACGCTTCATTGACCGACGACAGCTACGAAAACGCCGCGACCCCGATCAACAGCGGAGGCGGCGGCTCCGATATTTCCACGATCACGATCGAGGACGAACTGAAGCGTTCGTACCTCGATTACGCCATGAGCGTGATCGTCAGCCGCGCCCTGCCTGACGCGCGCGACGGGCTGAAGCCCGTGCATCGCCGCATCCTGTATTCGATGCACGATCTGAACATGACGCCCGAGCGCGCCTATTCGAAGTGCGCGCGCGTGGTCGGCGACGTGCTGGGCCGATTCCACCCGCACGGCGACGCCTCGGTCTATATGGCCCTGGTGCGGATGGCGCAGCCCTTCTCGATGGGGCTGATGCTGGTGGACGGCCAGGGCAACTTCGGCTCGGTCGACGGCGATATGCCCGCCTCGATGCGTTACACCGAGGCCCGGATGGCCCCGGCCGCCGTCGCCCTGATGACGGACATCGACAAGGACACGGTCGATTTCCAGCCCAACTATGACGAGAAGGAGCTGGAGCCGGTCGTCCTGCCCAGCCGAATCCCGAACCTGCTGGTCAACGGCGCGGGCGGCATCGCCGTCGGCATGGCCACCAACATTCCGCCGCACAATCTGGGCGAGGTCGTGGACGCGGCCATCGCCCTGCTGGACGACCCGGACATCGCGGACGAGGCGCTGCTGGACATCGTGCCCGGTCCCGACTTCCCCACCGGCGGCGAGATCATGGGCCGCACCGCGCCGCGCAACGCCCTGCGTGACGGGCGTGGATCGGTCATCGTGCGCGGGCGCGCCTCCGTCGAGGAAATTCGCAAGGACCGCGAAGCCATCGTCGTCACCGAACTGCCCTATCAGGTCAATAAACAGACCCTGATCGAGCGCATCGCCGAAATGGTGCGCGAGAAGCGTCTGGAAGGCATTTCCGACGTGCGCGACGAATCCGACCGTCAGGGGATGCGGATCGTCATCGAGCTGAAGCGCGACGCCTCGGGCGACGTGATCCTGAACCAACTGTGGCGCTATACCGCCATGCAGTCGTCGTTCGGCGTCAACATGCTGGCGCTGAATCACGGCCGGCCCGAACAGATGGGCCTGCGCGCCCTGCTGGAGGTCTTCCTGGACTTCCGCGAGGAGGTGGTGGTCCGCCGGGTCAAGTTCGAACTGGCCAAGGCCCGCGATCGCGGCCACGTCCTGGTCGGTCTGGCCGTCGCCGTCGCCAATATCGACGAGGTGATCCACATTATCCGGTCGTCGGCCGACCCCAGCGAGGCGCGCGAACGACTGCAGGCCAAGGCCTGGCCCGTGGGCGACATGATGGCCCTGGTCGAGCTGATCGCCGACCCGCGCAGCGTCATCGTCGAAGGCGACAAGATCCGCCTGACCGACGAACAGGCCCGCGCCATCCTGGCCCTGACCCTGTCGCGTCTGACCGGCCTGGGGCGCGACGACATCTTCGGCGAGGCGCGCAGCCTGGCCGACACCATCCAGGGCCACCTGACCATACTGTCGGACCGCAAGAACGTCCTGGCGATCATCCGCGACGACCTGATCGAGGTGAAGGACAAGTTCGCCGTGCCGCGTCGCACCCTGATCGGGGAAGGCGACGGCGAGATGGAGGACGAGGACCTGATCCCGCGCGAGGACATGGTCGTGACCGTGACCCACGGCGGTTATGTGAAGCGCGTGGCCCTGAACGCCTATCGGACCCAGCATCGCGGCGGCAAGGGCCGCAGCGGCATGGCGATGAAGGACGAGGACGCCATCACCGGCGTGTTCAGCGCCTCGACCCACACCCCGGTCCTGTTCTTCGCCACCAACGGCAAGGCCTACAAGCTGAAGACCTGGCGGCTGCCGCTGGGCAATCCGCAGTCGCGCGGCAAGGCTTTCGTCAATCTGCTGCCTATCGAGCCGGGCGACAGCATCATGAACGTGCTGCCCCTGCCCGAGGACGAGGCGACTTGGGGCGACTACGACATCATGTTCGCCACCAGTTCGGGCGACGTGCGGCGCAACAAGCTGTCGGACTTCGCCACGGTGAACCGCGCGGGCAAGATCGCCATGAAGCTGGAAGGCGACGACCGCATGGTCGGCGTCGGCCTGTGCACGGCGGACGACGACGTGCTGCTGACGACGGCGCTGGGCCGGGCGATCCGCTTCAAGGCCGACGACGTGCGCGTGTTCAAGGGGCGGGATTCCACCGGCGTCCGGGGCGTGCGCCTGCAGGACGGGGACGAGGTCATCTCCATGGCCATCCTGGGCCGTGTCGATGCGACGCCGGAGGAACGCGCCGCCTATGTCAAACACGCCAACGCCATGCGCAAGGCCCTGGCCGGCGCCGAGGGCGAGGACGAGCCCACGACGACCGAGATCGAGGACGACGTCGCCGAGGCGCCGATCTCGCCCGAACGCATCGCCGAATTGGGCGCGGCCGAGCAGTTCATCCTGACCGTGACGGAATCCGGCTTCGGCAAGCGGACCTCGGCCTATGAGTATCGGCGGACGGGGCGCGGCGGGCAGGGGCTGACGGCGCACGGCCTGGGCGGCCGGGCCGGCACGCGCCTGGCGGCGGCCTTCCCGGTCGAGGAGTCCGACGACCTGCTGCTGGTCACATCGGGCGGACAGATGATCCGCACGCGCATGGATCAGGTCCGCGTGGTCGGCCGCGCCAGTCAGGGCGTCACCATCTTCCGCACCGGCAAGGACGAGAAGGTGGTCTCGGTCGAACGCCTGCCCGAAGGCGGCGGCGACGCCGCGGAAACAGACGTCGCGGGTGAAGAGGGCGGCGAGGTCTGATCGGAGCAGGGCGGCGTGGACATTCTGATCGACGGCCGCCCCGCCACGACCGAGGACCTGACCCATCAGGCCCTGGTCAACTACGGCGCCTATACCTCTTTCCGCGTGGAGCGGGGCGCCGTGCGCGGTCTCGACCTGCATCTGACCCGGCTGGAACAGGCAGCGGTCGAACTGTTCGGGGAAAGCCCCGGCGAGGCCGAACTGCGCCGCCTGATGGCGCTGGCGGTCGAAGGCCGCGACGCCTGCTGGCTTCGGGTCAGCCTGTTCTCGCCCGAGATCGGCCACCGCAATCCATCCTTCGTGGGCCGGCCCAGGGTGATGACCGTGGTTTCGCCCCCGCCGCCGCCTCTGGCGACCAGTATGAGGGTGACGACCGTGCCCCATGTCCGCGAGACGCCGCATCTCAAACACGTCGCCACCTTCGGCCAGACCCGGGCCCGACGGGCCGCGCGGGCCGCCGGGTTCGACGACGTCCTGTTCATTGACGGTCAGGGTTGCGTTTCCGAGGGAGCGACCTGGAATATCGGCTTCATCCAGGGCGACCGGATCGTCTGGCCCCAGGCCCTGATGCTGGCGGGCGTCACACAGAGCCTGATCCAGCGGGGGCTGGAGGCGGCGGGCCTGCCGTCGGAAATCCGGCCGGTGCCTCTGGACGAGGCGGCGACCCTGGACGGTGCCTTCCTGTGCAACGCCGCCACCCCGATCTGTCCGATCACGGCCATAGGCGAGATCGCCATTGCGACCGATCCGGCGGTCCTGAGCAGGCTGGAACGCGCCTGGTCGTCCCAGCCGCCTCAACCTGTCGCGGTTTAAGACGATGACGAAGCCGTCAGCCGGCTAGGCCGCTGATTTCGCACCTGCTAAGTCACGCCGAACAGCAGGCGACAGGCTGGGGAGACACGCCATGCGAATTGGACTTTATCCGGGCACCTTCGACCCGGTGACCAACGGGCACACCGACATCATCAAACGGGCGCTGAAGCTGGTGGACCGGGTGGTCATCGGCGTGGCCCGCAACGACGACAAGGGGCCGTTGTTCAGCACCGACGAGCGCGTCGAAATGCTGAAGGCCGAGGTCGCGGGCCTGGGCGGGGACATCGTGGTCCAGCCCTTCTCGAACCTGCTGATGCATTTTGCAGAAGAACTGAACGCCAATGTCATCATCCGGGGTTTGCGCGCGGTCGCCGACTTCGAATACGAGTTCCAGATGACGGCGATGAACCAGCGCCTCAATCAGGACATCGAGACGGTGTTCCTGATGGCCGATCCGCGCCACCAGGCCATCGCCTCGCGGCTGGTCAAGGAAATCGCCCGTCTGGACGGCGCGATCGACAGTTTCGTCAGCCCCGCCGTCGCCGAGCGCGTGCGGGCCAAGGTCAAGGGTCAGGGATGAAGACGGGGATGCGTTGGGGAATGACGGCGGCGACGGCCGTGCTGGCGGCGTCGGCGCTGATGCTGTCGGATCTGGGGACCACGCCGGCCAGGGCGCAGACGACGGCCGCGACCGCCGAATGGCGCACGGTGGCGCCGGAAAACCTGCTGATCATCGACACGGTCAAGGGCCGCATCCTGGTCGAGCTGTCGCCCGTGGCGGCGCCGAACCATGTCGAACGCATCCGCACCCTGGCGAACCAGGGATTCTATGACGGGCTGAAGTTCCACCGGGTCATTCCCGATTTCATGGCCCAGACCGGCGATCCCAAGGGCACGGGCGAGGGCGGCAGCGACTTGCCGGACCTGAAGGCCGAGTTCAGCTTCCGTCGCGGGCGGGACGCAGGCTTCGCCCAGACGCCCGATGTCGGAACCGGCGTGTTCGGCCTTGTCGGAACCCTGCCGGTCCAGACCCAGCCCGACGCCCAGATGATGGTCACGGCCGATTTCAAGGTGGAGGCGCACGGTCTGTTCTGCCCTGGCGTGCTGGGCATGGCGCGTTCGGGCGCGCCCGACAGCGCCAACAGCCAGTTCTTCCTGATGACCGGCGAAAAGGACCTGCTGAACGGCCAGTATACCGCCTTTGGCCGCATCGTCTCCGGCCTGGACGTGGTCAAGTCGCTGAAGAAAGGGTCCGAGGCCGAGGACGGCAAGGTGAGCGATCCCGACGTCATGACCCATGTGCGCATGGCCTCGGCCCTGCCGGAGGCGCAGCGCCCGACGGTCCGGGTGATGGACGCCCGCAGCCCCGCCTTCGCCCAACGTCTGGCCGCCCAGCGCGCGCAGGGCGGGGCGGCTTTCAGCATCTGCGACGTGCAGCCGGTGGTCGAGGTGACGGGCGGCTGACGCCTGAACGGGGAGGGGAAGCGGGATGAAGACCTTGAGAGCGACGGTCCTGTCGGGCCTGATCCTGGGCCTTTGCGCGACGGCGGCCGTGGCCGAACAGACCCCGCCGCCTCCACCGCCGCCGGCCGAATGGCGCACTGTCGCGCCGGAAGACCTGCTGGTCATCGACACGAACAAGGGGCGGATTCTGGTGGAACTGGCGCCCCAGATCGCCCCGGCCCATGTGGAGCGTATTCGGCTTCTGGCCTCGCGCGGCTTCTACGACACGCTGAAATGGCACCGTGTCATCGACTGGTTCATGGCCCAGACGGGCGATCCCCTGGGCACCGGCGACGGCCAGAGCTTCTATCCCGACCTGAAGGCCGAGTTCACCTTTCGACGCGGCGCGGACATGGCCTTCACGCCGGTGGCGGCCCCCGCCGGCGCCTTGGTCGGCTTCGTCGGCTCGGCGCCCGTCCAGACCCAGCCCGACGCCTTGATGGCCGGCACCGGCGATCACAAGGTGCACGGCTGGGGTCTGTATTGCCCCGGCGTGGCCGGCATGGCGCGCGACGAGGGCAATGACAGCGCCAACAGCCAGTTCTTCCTGATGCGCCAGGCCTATCCGGCGCTGGACAAGCGCTACACCGTCTGGGGGCGGGTGGTGTCAGGGCTGGACGTGGTGCGGGCGTTGAAGGCCAGTCCCAATCCCGACGGCATCGTGGACGGCCCCGATCAGATGACGCGGGTGCGCGTGGCCGCCGATCTGCCGACGGCGGAACGGCCCAGCCTGCAGGTGCTGAACACCGCCTCGGCCACCTTCCACACCATCGTGGAACAGGCCCGTCAGGCGCGGGGAGCCGATTTTTCGGTGTGCGACATCGACATTCCGTCGCGTGAGACGCCGGCGGCCTAGCCGCCGTTGCGGCCCGAGCCGTTTCCACGCCCGCGCCGACGTCTGCGCCTCTTCGGCGGTTTGCGATCCTCGCGCATGCGCTGAAGCAGCAGGCCTTCGCGCAGCCCCCGGTCGGCGACGCGCACGCGGTTGGAGGGCCAGGCGCGCTGCACCGCCTCCAGGATCGCAGCGCCGACCAGGACCAGGTCCGCGCGGTCGGGGCCGATGCAGGCCTCCCTGGCGCGGCCGTCGGGTCCCAGGGCCTTCAGCCGTTCGGCCGCCGCTTCGCAGTCGGCGCGCGTCATCCACAGGCCGTCGACCCGGTCGCGGTTGTAGCGGGGCAGCTTCAGATGGATGCCCGCCAGGCTGGTGATGGCCCCCGAGGTGCCGACCAGATGGGCGCGGTCCTGGCGAAACAGCTCCAGCATGGCCGGGTCCGAGACGCCGCCCGCCGCGATGGCCGCGCCCATGTCGGCGACCATGGCCTCGTACCAGGTCTCTCCGGCGTCGGCCGGCTCGGGGTGGCGTTCGGCCAGGGTGACGACGCCCAGAGGCGCCGACATCCAGGCGCTGGTCGTCCAGTCCACGCCGTCGCGCTTCAGCCAGGACATTTCGGTGGAGCCGCCACCCACGTCGATGATCAGGACCGCCTCGGCCTGAGGGTCGATCAGGTTCAGACAGCCCTCCACCGCCAGGCGCGCCTCTTCGTCCGGGTCGATGATGCGAAGGCGCAGGCCCGTGCCCTTTCGCACCCGTTCGACGAATTCGGCTCCGTTCTCGGCCGCGCGGCAGGCCTGGGTGGCGACGGCGACCAGGCGGCTGGACTCGACGCCCTTGCGCATGATCCGTTCGGCGCACAGGGCTAGGGCGTCATAGGCGCGATCCATGGCGCGGGGGTCCAGAAGGCCGGTGCGCGACAGCCCCTCGCCCAGGCGCACGATGCGGCTGAAGCTGTCGACCACGCGAAAGCCTTCGCGGGACGGCCGCGCGATCAGCAGCCGGCAATTGTTGGTCCCCAGGTCGAGCGCGCCGTAAAGCGGCGTGTCCCGACCCGACGCATCCCGCGAACGGGAAGGCTGGGACCGCTCGTCGCGCCGTGCGGGCGCGCCGGGGGTCTCCCGCATGGGCCGTCATCCGATGTGGGCGGTCCGAAGCGGCGCCCGTCGGGGCCAGCCTAGCGCGGCGGGATCGTCCGCGCCAAGCCATTCTGTCAGGAAGATGAACGGCCCATACCGGCCCTGGTCATGGCGGGCGGGGCAAGGTCGCTCCATGCCCCAGATTCGCACCGCCCGTTTCGCCGTCGGCCAGGCCGTCCGCCACTGCGACGACGCCTTCAACGGCGTGGTCATGGACGTGGACCCCGGTTACGCCGGTCCCGCCGTCGACCTGGGCGTGCTGCAGGCCGACCAGCCCTTCTATCGTGTTTTCGCCCTGGGCGACGACGGCGGCTTCATCGCCTACGCCGCCGAGTCGTCGCTGGAGGCCGGAGATCTGGCTCTGGACCCCGGCGAGATCGCGCGCTGGTTCGCCACCGACGCCCAGGGACATCACGCGCCGCTTGACGCCGGGCTGCACTGACGGTTGGAAGAGGCGGTCGCCGGGGCTAGGTTCGGCCCAAGGAGGAGCGCGCCATGTCCGACTTCGAACACGTTTTCGAACAGCCGCCGGAAGGCGCCGCCGCCGACTGGACGATTCCCCAGAACTGGAGCGCCTATACCGAGATCGAGCACCGGACGTGGGACACGCTGTACGCCCGCCAGATGAAGATACTGCCGGGCCGCGCGTGCGACGCCTTTCTGAACGGGCTGAAGGCGCTGGACCTGAACGCGGGCGGAATTCCCGACTTCGACGTGATCAATCCCAAGCTTCAGGCCCTGACCGGCTGGAGCGTGGTCTGTGTGCCGGGCCTGGTGCCCGACGAGGTCTTCTTCGACCATCTGGCCAACCGTCGCTTCGTGTCAGGCCAGTTCATCAGGAAGCCGGATCAGCTGGATTACCTGCAGGAGCCGGACATCTTCCACGACGTCTTCGGCCATGTGCCGATGCTGACCGACCCCGACTTCGCCGCCTATATGGAGGCCTATGGCAAGGGCGGGCAACGCGCGGCCGGGCTGGGGATGCTGCCCAATCTGGCGCGCCTGTATTGGTACACGGTCGAGTTCGGCCTGATGAAGGAGGCGGACGGCCTTCGCATCTATGGCGCGGGCATCGTGTCGTCGGCGACAGAGAGCGTGTTCGCGCTGGACGATCCGTCGCCCAACCGGCTGGGGTTCGATCTGGAGCGGGTGATGCGGACCCTGTACCGGATCGATGACTTCCAGCAGGTCTATTTCGTCATCGACAGCATCGAGGCGCTGAAGAACGAGACGTTGAAGGATTTCGGGCCGGTCTATGCCGCGCTGAAGGGGAAAGACGATCTGGCCATCGAGACCGTCCTGCCCCGCGACCAGGTCTTCACGCGCGGCACTCAGGTCTATGCCGAAAAAGGCGGACGGTTCGCCGCCTAGTTGGTCGCGGATGTCCCGAAGGCGACCTCAACCTTGGCGCCCTGATTGGTCACATTGACCAGACAAGAGCGGCCATCAGCCTGAACAGTGCAGCCTTGCCAATTGACAGACCAGTTGGCAGCCATTTCGTGTCCGGGGCGTGCGGTCAGTCGTACGACTTGGCCAGCGGGGCGCCGAATCCAGCAGAGCCGAGGTGCAGCATATGGAGCGTATGTATATCGGCTGATGCCGCAGCGCACACCGACAGGGTCGCTTTCCACTATGGTTTCCATGTCAATGTCGCCGCTTACAGTGACGCTAACCAGGGGGTCGGTTCTGTGCGCTTCAACGAGGATAACGCCTAGATCGGAAGGGCCTGTCTGTTGTTGCAGTAGGGCGAGTAGAAAGATGGCCGTCGGTGTCATCACGGATTGCTCATAGAACGAAAATCGCAGTTTTCAGGAAGTCTCTCGGCCGCTCAAGCGCGTAGCCGCTGAAACGGATAGAAGTCGGCGCCCAGTTTCAGGATCGCCGTCAGTTCGTCCAGCGCACCCCGGCTTTCGTCCAGCAGCTTCGGGTCGGCCAGATCGGCCGGACGTAGTTCGTCGCGATACCAGCGGGTCGCCCAGTCCGACAGGTGTGCGTGCAGGCCATCGGTCAGGCGCATGGCCGGATTGGTCGCCGCCAGCTCGGCCTCGGTCAGGACGACGCGCAGCCGCAGGCAGGCCGGACCCCCGCCGTTCCGCATCGACTGGCGCACATCGACATACTGCACCCGACCGATGGGGCCGTTGGAGGCGGCGATCCGTTCGGCGACGGCGTGGCTGCGTGGATTGTCGCGCGTTTCGGTCGGGCAGATCAGGGTCAGGCGATCCTCGCCCGGAACCTGGATCAGCATGGAGTTGAACAGATAGCTTGAGATCGCGTCGGCCAGGGGCAGGTCGGCGTTCGAGACCTCGACGAACTGCGGTTCGAACAGGCCGTCGGCGGCGCGGCGAATGGCGGCCTTGGTCGCGTCGGTGTCCTCGAACGCCAGTTCGTGGAAGAACAGGGTGTCCAGCGCCCCGACGCAGACCACGTCGTTATGGAAGGTTCCACCCGCGATGGCCGCGCGCGACTGCTGGGCCAGAACCGGGCGTCCCGCCTCATGCCGGCGAACGATGGCCTCTGAGGCTTCGCGCGTCTGGCGGGCGGGGAAGGGGCCGTCCCAAGGCTCGAACGCCTCGCGACCCCAGACCAGCAGATTGACGCCGCGGCCGCCATGTTGAGCGCACAGGCGAACGTGGTTCGCTGCGCCCTCGTCGGCCAGATGCGCCACAGCGGGCAGGGCGTCATGGACGGCGAACCTGCGTGGGTCGGGAAACAGGGCGTCCAGCGCGCGCTTGGTCTGCCGGTGTTCCAGACTGCGGTGCAGATTGGTGTGCAGATTGGCGGGGGTGAAATGCACCCGGCCGTCGGCGGCGTCGCTGGACGGCGTCACCGTCGCGGCGTTGGCGGCCCACATGGGCGAGGCGGAACAGGCGGCGGCGGCGAAGGATGGCGCGGTCCTCCACGCGCGTTCCAGCACCTGAGCATCCGATCCGGTGAACCCCAGCGCCCTCAGGAAGAGAATGTTCGGCCGCTCGTGCGGGGGCAGGACGAACTGGGGCAGGCCCAGGTCCGCCAGCAACTTCATCTTGTCGAGGCCCTGCAAGACGGCGGCGCGCGGGTTCGACGCCTCGCCCTTGTTCAGACTGGACGCCAGATTGCCCGGCGACAGGCCAGCGTAGGAATGGGTCGGCCCGATCAGGCCGTCGGCATTGGCTTCGACGGCGTCGATCATCGCAGCCCCTTGATCTCGACTTCGATGTTCGCAACCGCATCGGCCTCGAAGCTGGCGACCGGATAGGCGCAATAGTCGGCGGCGTAATAGGCGCTGGGCCGGTGGTTGCCGCTGGCCCCCAGGCCGCCGAAGGGCATGTCCCCGGCGGCGCCCGTGGTCGGACGGTTGAAGTTGACCACGCCCGCGCGGATGCGGCGGATGAAGTGGTCCCAGTTCTTCGGATCATCGCTGACCAGGCCGGCGCTGAGGCCGTAGCGGGTGGCGTTGGCGGCCTGGATCGCGGCGTCGAAGGTCGGGACGCGGATCACCGACAGGAAGGGCGCGAACATCTCTTCGTCCGGCACGTCCACGCCGGTCACATCGATGATGGCCGGCTTGACGAAGGCGCCGGGCAGATTGGCGACCGGACCCGAGGCGCGGATGACCTTGGCCCCCCTGTCGATCCGCTCCTGCAACGCCTTCAGCGCCGCCTCGGCCGCACGCGCCGAGATCAGCGGCCCGGCATAGGGTTCCGGATCGCTGTCCCACGGGCCGAAGATCAGGCGGTCGGACAGGGCTGCGACGGCCTCTACAATCGCATCCCCCTGCGGGCCTTCCGGCACGACAAGGCGACGCGCACACGAGCAACGCTGGCCGGTGGTGATGAAGGCGGATTGAACCGCGATGCCCGCCACGGCCTCGGCGTCGGCGGCGTCCCAGACGACCAGCGGATTGTTGCCGCCCAGCTCCAGCGCCAGGATAACGTGCGGATCGTCGGCGAACTTCCTACGGAAATGCGCGCCCGCCGCGCCCGAGCCAGTAAACATCAGGGCGTCGATGCCGGCGTCCAGCAGGGCCGCGCCCGTCTCGCGTCCGCCCTGGACCACATTGACCACGCCGGTCGGCAAATCGGCGGCGGCGAAGGCCTCGGCCATCACCTGACCGACCAGAGGCGTCTCTTCCGACGGCTTGAACACGACCGTGTCGCCGGCCAGCAGGGCCGGGACGATATGGCCGTTCGGCAGATGGCCGGGGAAGTTGAACGGGCCAAGCACGGCCGCCACGCCATGCGGGCGGTGACGCAGGGTCGTGCGGCCGAAGGCGGTGTCGCTGGTCCGTTCGCCGGTGCGTTCGTCATAGGCGCGGATCGAGATGTCCACCTTGCCGATCATGGCGGCGGCTTCGGTCTTGGTCTCCCACAGGGGCTTGCCGGTCTCGCGGCTGATGGCCTCGGCGATCTGGGGCGCGCGGTCCTTCAGCACGGCCTGATAGCGTTTGACGGCGTCGATCCTCGCTTGACGCGGGGCATCGGCCCAGGCGGGGAAGGCGGCGCGGGCGGCGTCCACGGCGGTCTGGACCTGGGCCGGGCTGGCGGCGTCGCCTTCCCAGTTCACGGCTTCGGTCGTGGGATCGATGGAGGTGAAACGGGTCATGGCACAAATACTCCGCTCATCCCGGCGAAAGCCGGGAGCCAGGTCTTTCGCATCGCCAGTGCGTCGGATGACCACCGGGTATCGATCTCACGCATCCTTCGCCCACAGCGCGGGGTCCCGGTTTTCGCCGGGATGAGCGGGGTAGGGAGGATCACGATTTCACCCGCACGGCGTCGCCAGCATGGACTTTAAGGGCGGAGGCCGTTTCGGCGGTCAGGCGCACGGTGTCGCCGTCGATGTCGCCCTTGGCGCGGACGGCGCGGAAGGCGGAGACGCTGTCGTTCGAAATCAGGGCGGGCAGTTCGGCCTCGACCGCTTCGGCGATCTGGACCTTCAACCTGCGCGCATCGCGCACGGTGCGGATGTTGTCGCGCCCGCAAGATACGGTCGGGCCAGCATCGAAGATGTCCACCAGACCGTTGGGGCGAAACCCCTCGCTTTCCAGCAGGGCCATGGCGGGCACACCCTGCGGATGGACCTTGCCGATCACGGCGCGGGCGGGTTCGGGCAGCAGTTCGACATAGATCGGATGGCGCGGGGCCAGGTCAAGAATGAACTGCTTGTCGGTGGAGCCGGTCATCCGGTCGGCGTCGTCGAACTCCATCGGAAAGAATTTGTGCGCCACATGATCCCAGAAGGGGCAAGCGCCGTCGGGGGTGAAGACGCCGCGCAGTTCGGCCAGCACATTCTCGGCGAACAATTCGGGTTGGGCGCCGATCAGCATGTAGCGCGACTGGCTGAGCAGACGGCCCGCGCCGCCCTTGCGTCGGTCGGCCTTCAGAAACAGCGAGCCCACCTCGGTCCAGCCGGTGCATTCGTTGACCAGAACCAGGGTCTGGTGGTCCAGCTTGACGCCAAGGGACGGCGACTGGACCGTGTTGTTGACGACGCGGAACGAGAAGAAGGGGCGTTTCAGCCCCACCGTCGCCTTGACCGAGCCGACGCCGTCGATGTCGCCGGTGTCGCCGTCCTCCAGCATCAGGGTGTACCAGGCGTCCTGCCACGGGACCTTGCCGTCGAAACTGGCCTTGCTGAGCTCCAGGCGTTCGGCCAGGGCGTCGGGGTCTTCGGGCAGGCTGGTGAAGCCGGGGCCGGACAGGATGGCCAGCTCCAGCAAATGATCGAGGTCGGCAGGACCGGCGGGACGGACGACAAGCATTCTACAGGGTTTCCATCCGCAGGGATTTCAATTTGGCCGCTTCGATTTCACCCGAGGCGACCTTGCACAGGATCAGGGCGCTGAGCTGGGCGCGTTCGACGAAGCTGTCGGGCCAGGCGAACTCCTGATCCGAATGGATGTCGCCGCCGCGAACACCCAGGGTGTCGATATTGGGCAGTCCGGCGGCGTGCAGATTGTTGCCCTCGCACACCCCGCCCGACGGCTTCCAGGCGATGGGTTGGCCCAGCAGGGCGCCGGCTTCCTTTACCGCCTCGAACAGGGCGGTCTGGGCCGCGTCCATCGGCTTGGGCGCACGGGTGAAGCCGCCGTGCAGGTCCAGCGCCAGTCCCTCGAACGGCGGCGTCGCGGCGATGGCGCGCACCGAGGCGTCGATCCAGTCGGCGGCCGCCTTGTCCGGCACGCGGACGTTGAACCGGACTACGGCGTTGTCGGCGACAACGTTCAGGGCGCTGCCGCCCGAAATCTTGGCGACATTGACGGTGACGCCCTCGCGCTGGCCGTTCAACCCATGCAAGGCGGCGGCGATGATGGCGGCGCCCGCCACCGCATTGCGTCCCTCTTCGAAGGCGCGCCCGGCGTGGGCGGCCCGGCCCGTGACGATCAGATGATAGTTGCCGCTGCCCTTCCGGGCGCCCGCCAGCGTTCCGTCCGCCAGAGCCGGTTCGTATGTCAGGCCCACATGGCCGCGCGCGCCCAGTCCGGCCAGCAGCGGGGCGGAGGCGGGCGAGCCGATCTCTTCGTCGGGGCTCAGCAGCACGGTCCAGCCGACGCCGTGTTTGTCGGGGTGGGTCTCGAACGCCTCCAGCGCGGCCAGAAGTACGCTGATCCCGCCCTTCATGTCGGCGACGCCGGGGCCGTTCAGCGCCCCGTCCGCGCGGGCGGTCACGCTCTGGAACCGGCTGTCGGCGGGAAAGACGGTGTCATAGTGGCCGGTCAGGATCACCTGGATCGGCGCCTCGGGCCGGGCGGCGATCTTCAGGGCGTCCGCGTGGGCCTCCGTTCGCACCGAACCGTCGTCGGCGACGGTCGTGGAGCCTTCAGTGGGAATGCGTTCCACGACGGCGGGCAGGCGACGCGCCTCGGCGTCCAGCACGTCCAACATGGTGTTCAGCCCGGCGGCGTTGCGGCTGCCGGAGTTGATGTTCGCCCAGTCGATGGTGCGCCCGATGATGGCCTCGCGTCGCGCGGCGACGTGATCGAGGACGGCCTGGTCGCAGTTCAGAATCCGCATCGACCGGACCCTAGACGGACGGACGGCAAAGGTGAAGGCCGGGACTGGCTGGACACGGCATGAACAGGCGCTAGTTTCGCGGGAAAGGGGACATCGTCATGCTCGAATCCTGGTTGCGCGCCGCCAATCCTTTCAATCGACCCCGCGCCATGGCCGAGGCGCAGCGGTCGGCGCAAACCGCCAGTTTCGGCCTGATCGCCTCGGCGGCGACCAGCCTGGCCACGGCCGGCCTGATGGCTCTGCATCCGGAATGGATAGGGACCATCATGGCCAATCAATACGCCCGCATGGGGATGTCCGGAGAGATGCAGCAGACTCAGCAGGCGATGATGGCGACCATCATGCCCTGGGCCATGGTCGGCGGTTCTGTCGTGACCGTGGCGATCTGCTTGGTCCTGGCCTGGGTGCAATGGAAGTTCATGACCCGCGCCATTCCGATCATCCTGCTGATCCTGATCGGCTACAGCGCCGTGACGGGCGTGGTGGGTCTGAGCACCGGCCAGTATCACGGCGTCGCCTCGGGTTTCGTGACGATGACCGCCCTGTCCTGGGCGGTTCAGCTGGTGTGCGGTGTGCTGTACGCCGCCGCCTTTCGCGGGGCGCTGGTTCTGCATCGCCTGAAGCAGGAGCCCTGAGCGTGAACGTCGTCCTCTATCACAATCCGAAATGCAGCACGTCGCGCAACGCCCTGACGTTGCTGCGAGAGCGGGGGATCGAGCCCACGGTGGTCGATTATCTGAAGACCGGCTGGGACGCGGCGACGTTGCAGCGGCTGGCGTCGGGCGCCGGCGTGGGGCTGGGCGGGCTGTTGCGGACCAAGGAGGCGGGCGCCAAGGCCCTGCTTGAAGCGAATGCCTCCGACGCCGCCGTCCTGAAGGCCGTGCTGGCCGAGCCGATCCTGATCGAACGGCCGATCGTCGAGACCGACAAGGGCGCGCGCATCGGGCGCCCCATCGAACGGGTGCTCGAGGTTCTATAGGGCCTGATTCAAGCGAGAGCCTGCTTCACGCTTCAGCCGGAACCGCAGCGCGGTTCCGGCCAAACGATCGGACTCTAGCGCCGATTGGGGCGTCGGTCGCGCTGTTCGCCCGGCGCGCGGCTCTCGCGCCGCCAGCGGATCGACAGGCTGGTATCGCCCTGGCCGCCGAACTGCGAGGCCACGGCGATGTTGCGCCGAGGCTGCCATTCGACCTTGACCGCGGCCCCACCTTCGCCGCCGCCGATCACCTCCAGATAGACGTTGTCGGTGATGTAGCGTCCGCCCGAGATGGTGACGGCCGAGGCCTGGCCGCCGAACGACAGCCGGTCCAGCCCGGCCAGTTCGCGCAGATTGCCGATCACGTCGAAGCCGCCGCCGCCCGCCAGGGCCGCGACCCCGGCGGCCTAACTGAGCCGCCTCGAACGGCGATAGCTGCGAGGCCGAGCGGCCGAACAGCACCTGAGACAGGATTTCGTCCTGCGGCAGGGCGGGGGTGGAGGTCAGGGCGATCTTGGGTTCCGCCGCCGTGCCGGTGACGTTGATGGAGGCGGTCAGGGCCGTGTCCTCGCGCGTCGCCGACAGGTTCAGCCGGATCAACCTGGGATCGGTCGACAGGGTGACGCGCCCGTCGTCGTCGAAAACGAACCGTTTGCCCCCGAACTCATAGTCGCCGCGCACCACGTTGGCGACGCCGGTCAGCTGGGGCTGGGCGATGGTCCCGCCCACCTGGGCGTTGACGTCTAGCACGACGTTCAGGCCCCGACCGCTGACGCGCACCTTGCCGCCCGAGGAGCGCAGGGCGATGTTCATGCCGATCTGGGGGCCGCGCGCCTTTTGCTCGGCCGTGTCGACGGGGTCGCCGCCGGGGCGGTTGATCTCGACCACGTCCATCGAGACGATGCCGTTGGAACCGGGCACTTCAGGCTCGATCCGGGCCTCGTCGATATTCATCTGGCCAGTCAGCTGGACGTTGCCGTCCTGTCCGCGAACGATGGTGATCGGGCCAGAGGCGCGGGCCTCGCCGATGTCGTTGTCGATGACGCGGAAGCGGTTCAGCATCAGCTGGGCCGTGGAGCCCGAACCCTGGCGCAGGCCGATCCGGCCCTGGCCCGTCACCGTGCCGCCTGAACGGTCGTCGGCCGTGAAGGTCTCGATCAAGGCGGTGGTGTCGTCGAAACTGGTGCGCAGGGTCAGGTCGCCCAGAACCAGGCCGACCGCATTCTCGCGATAGGCGCCCTGGGTCAGGTCGAAGCGGCCGTTGATGCGGGGTTCGGCCAGGGTGCCGGCGATGGCGGCGCGGCCCGCGACCTGACCCGACAGGCTGCGCTCGCCGCCCAGGAACAGGTCCCAGATCGGCTGGATCTGGCCGTTGATCGCCACATTGCCCGACATCGGCCGCGTGCGGGCGATGGCCAGGCGCAGCGGCGCGGCCGAGGTCTCGACCGGCAGGGTCAGGTCGGCCGAAGCCTGAACCGCGCCCTCGTCGATGGCGGTGGCGCGGACGGTCAGACTGTCGCGGGCCAGGACAGCGTCCAGCCGCCCGTCCACGGCCAGGCCGGCGGGGGCGTCGATGCTGCGGATCTGATTCAGCACCAGATTGGCCGTGCCCGACAGGTCGTCGCCCATGCCGCGCACGGTGATCCTGCCGGTCGCGGCGCCGCGCAGGTCCGGCGTCAGGGACCCCAGGTCCACCGTCGTCAGGTCGGCCTGAAGCTGGGCCGAGCGGGCGTCCTGGCGCATATCGGCCAGCAGCACGCCGCCGCCGACCCCCAGATCCAGGTGCGCTGCGCGCTCGGCGCCGTTTAGGGTGATGGAGGCAGGGCTGCGGGTGGTGAAGGCAACGTCGCGTACACGCCCGCCGCCCTGCAGGGTCAGGCTGTTCGCCTGGCCCTGGCGGGAATAGACGCCCGCGCCGTTGAACTGGGCCGGCGTGCCGCCGCCGACGTCCAGCGCCAGGGTGAAGGGCAGGCGCGCCAGCGTGCCCTGACCCTTCAGATTCAGGGTGCGCAAGGTCCAGGTCTGGCCCGCGAGGCGCACATTGCGGCCGGTGACGTCCAGCACGGCGGTGTCGGAGCCCCCGCCCTCGGTCAGGCGCACGCGGCCGCTGGCCTCGCCCGCCGCCAGGAAGGCGCCTGTGCGGGCGGTGAAGGTCAGGTCGGCGCTGGAAGGGATGTTGTTCGACAGAGCGACCGCGCCCTGGGCCGTCACCCCGCCGGCGTTGACGTCCAGATCGGTCAGTCGGATGCGGTCGCCGCCCAGGAAGAAGTTCCCCTGCGCCCGCGCCGGGCCGTAGTTGGAGCCACTGGTCACGGTGATGCGCCCGTCGGAGGCGTCCGATCCTTTGCGGAAGCTCAGCACCATGTCGGCGTCGTTCAGCACCAGAGCGCCGGCGGTGACGGTCTGGAACCCGGCGGTCAGATCGACGCGCGGTTCGGACAGGGTTCCGGTCAGGGCGCCCTGGCCCTTCATGTCGCCGCCGATCTCGACCGGGCCGGCGTTGAAGGGGCCGCGCGCGTTCCAGTCCAAGGCCAGACGCAGGCGTCCGGCCGTCTCGATCAGACCCTTGGCGCTGGCGCGACCTGCAGCCCCGGTCAGTTCGCCGCGCGTGACCTCGATCCGACCGCCGTTCAGACGACCCTCCAGCTGCAGGCGCGGGGTCTTGCCCAGTATCCGGTCCAGTTCGGGCAGGCCGACCGACAGGTCGCGGCCGCGTCCGTCGAAGGTCAGCCCCCAGGGCGCGCCGGTGCGGGCGGTCGAGGCGCGCAAGGGGCCGCCGAACGCGCCGCGCGCCTTGGGCAGGATGCGGGCGGCGTCCGTCAGGCGCACGTCGCCGCGGAAGCTCATGCCGCCCAAAAGGTTACGCCCGCCCGAGCCCTTCAGCGTCAGACCCTGTCCGGTCAGATCGATCTTCTCCAGCAGCAGGGCGCCGTCCTTCATGCGCGCGGCCTCAAGTTGCACGCGCGGGCTGGAGCCCAGAAGGCCGCCGATGATGCCGCTTTCGACCCCGCCGTTGGCGCGGATGTCGCCGTCCAGGTCCATGCGGCCGTTTTTGACCTGGATGTTCAGCGGACCGGCGATGCGGGTGGCGCGATAGCTGGCCAGGTTGGCGTTCAACACCGTGGCCTGCCCCGCAAGGCTCCAGTTCGCCGCGTCGCCCTTGAAAACGCCCCCATAGGCGGCGGGACCCGCCACATCCGATCCGGCCAGGCGGCTGAGCGAGGCGATCTGAAGGTCCAGCTTGATCCCGTTGGGCGAACTGCGATCCGACATGCGGATGACGCCCGACGCCTGGGAGGCGACATTGTCGGAGATCAGCTTCCAGCCCACGCCCTGATAGCCCTTGTTCCTGGACGGGACCATGGCGAAGCCGAATCGCGCGGTGCGGCCGATCTTGGTGATGAAGGGCGCCAGGAGGTCCGACCCGGAGAAGTCGGCGTAACCGGCCACGCGCGACCCCTTGGCGTCGAAATGCCCCTCGATCGTCAGGGGGGTGAACTCGCCGGTCCGGACCTTGGCGTGGACGATCTTGTCGTTCAGCACCGCGACGGCCGAGAACGGCTGGTCCGGCGAATACCCCAGGCTGCCCGCCAGGGGACCGCCCTGCGCCTCGTTGGCGCGCAGGTCCAGCCGGGTGTCCTCCAGCTTGCCGCCGAAGCTGGCGTTCAAGCGCAGGAAGTCGCCGGGCCGGTTCAGGCTGTCGGCGTTGACCACGGCCGACTTCACGCCCTTGCGGGGAATGTCAGCCTTGCCCGACAGGGCCCAGCGACCGTACTCCTTGGAGAAGCCCTCCATCAGTTCGACGTGGGTGGAGAAGCGGTCGATGGCGATGGAGATCGGCTGGGGGCCGCCCGGCTGGCCTGTGTCGGGCTCCAGCACCGGCTGGCGTATCAGGCGGATGACATCGGCGCTAACGTCCCGGGCGTGGAAGCGCCGGCCCAGCAGCGGCCAGTAGGACCAGTCCATGCGGACGTTGCGCGCCTCCAGCCAGACGCCCTGGGCGTCGGTCACGGTCAGCCGGTCGATGCTGAAGTCGTGCAGAAGGTCGCCCTTCACCCCATAGACGTTCAGCCGGCCGTAGCGACTCAGCTTCTGGTTCTGCAGCAGTCCGGCCACCCGCTCGCGCCCGGAATCCGAAGCGATGTAGTAGCGGCCGCCGACCAGGGCCACGGCCGTCAGAACCAGCAGGACCGCGACCAGTCCCGCCGCGATCAGGGCCAGACGTCGGGTCCATGTTCGCCAGGCCGCCTTCCGCGCCCGGTCCGCTCGGGCGGGCGTCTTCGGCGCGCCCGGGTTCGGCGCGTCGTCAGACGTCGGAGACGGGGGAGGGGTGTCGGTCAAAACGCCTGGCCGATGCTGACATAAAGCTGGAAGGCCGCGTCTCCCGGACGCCGGTTCAGGGGCAAGGCCACATCGGCGCGGATCGGGCCGAACGGCAGCTTGTAGCGCACGCCCGCCCCGACGCCATAGCGCATATTGGACAGGTTCGGCGTCTCCTGGAAGCCGATGGCGCCAGCGTCCACGAAGCCTACCGCCTGGAAGCTTTCGCCGATGTCGCGCCGGACCTCGAACGAGGTTTCGAAGAGCGACAGCCCCCCGCGCGGCGTGCCGTCCGGCAGTTCGGGATTGACGCCCTGATAGGAATAGCCGCGCACCGAACCGCCGCCGCCCGAATAGAACAGCCGGTCGGACGGCACGGTCAATTCGCCGCCGCCGACGATGGCGCCGATGCGAAGGCGGCCGGCCAGGACGGTGCGTCCCTTCTGCAGCGGCAGATAGGCGGTCGACTGCCCCTCGGTGCGCAGGAAGACGATGGTGTCCTGGCCTGTCACGGCCGTCGGCTGGACCGACAGGTTCACGCGCCAGCCGGTCGTGGGGTTCAGCGGATCATTGGACCGATCCAGATAGGCGCTGGTCCGGCCGGTCAGGATGGCCAGGTCCCGGTCCAGCTTGACCGAGCGAGGCGGCACGGTGGTGTAGTCGTAGCGATTTTCGGCGTAGCGACCCGCGTCCAGGCCGACGCCGTAGTTGAAATAGGAGGTCTTGCCGATCCGCTGCTGCAGGTCGGCGGCCAGCACCACGGCCGAGCGGCGGAAGGCGTCGGTTTCCTGATTGACCAGGGCGGCGCTCAGTTTCAGCGTCCGGCCCGGACGACGCCAGTGCGGCAGGGACAGATCGGCGCCCAGGCGGCTGTCGATTTCCGCCAGTCGTGCCTCCAGCCGCAAGGTGTCGGCGCGGCCGAAGCGATTGTAGCGGGTCTGGATCACGTCCACGCCCGCGCCCTCGGCCGTGGACCAGGTGGCGCCCGCCTCCAGGATGCGACGCGGTCGGTCCTGAAGGGTGACGACGACGGGACGCAACCCCGCGTCGGTGGTCTGGTCGATGGGCGCCAGGGCGACGCCGACGCTGTCATAGACGCCGGTGTCCAGCAGCCGACGCTCCAGCTCCGCCACCTCTTCCGGGTCGTAGCGGTCGCTTTCCTTCCAGGGCGCCAGGCCCGCGACCCAGTCGGGATTGGTGCCGCCGCGCGTGACCAGGCGCACGCCGTTCAAACGGACCAGCAGGCCCGAGGCGATGCGGTATTCGGGGGCGACGGTGAAGGTCGCATGATCGACGACGACGCGGCGCGGCTCGGCCGTGGCGTCGGCATAGCCGTCGCGCGTCAGGCGGGCGACGACGCGGCCCTCGCCGGCGATGATGTCCACGGCGCGGCCGGGATCGCCGGCCTTCAGCCCGATGGCGGCGACAGCGTCGCGGGCGCTGTCGGCGTCGGGCGTCGGCCCGGTCCACAGCACGGTCGGATCGGTCAGCAGGAAGCGCTGGCCCGGCGTGACGTCGATGATGGCGACGGGCCGATCTTCGCCCTCGACCTGGTCCTGAAGCACGGGCTGATAGTAGCCTTCGGAGCGCAGCAGGGCCTGGGCGGCCTCCATCGCGCCGCGGGCGCGACGGCGCGCCTCGAACCGGCTTTCGGCCGGGTCGTCCACCGCGCCGACGGCGCGTTCCAGCATCCGGCGCAGCTCGCCGCTCAGATCGCCACGAATCTGGGCGCGCGGCTCGGCCAAAGCGGTGTCGGCGCAGGCCGTCCAGGCGGCCATGGCGGCGAGAATCAGGGGCGGCCGAAACTTCAAACGGAAACCTTCGTCAACGGATGGAGACCCAGGGCGGCGGCCCTGGCGTCGCGCGCGGTTTAGTAGAAGAGGGTTTCGCTGTCGGGCTGGACCGACTGTTCGGAGGACCGTTCGTCAGCGTTCGGCTTTTCCGGCGGCGGGGTCGGCGCGGGATCGGTGACGGGCGGCGTCTCGACCGGCTGTTCAGGCGCGGCGGGCTGGGCCGGGGCGGCCTCGATCGGCGGGGTGCGATCGTCGTCATAGCCGCTCGACCGACGGTCGTCGCAGGCCACGAGGCTGAGCGCCCCCAGCGCCGTGGCGGCCAGAACAAGGATCGAGCGTTTCATCACAAAAGTCCCCGGCTTTGACCCTTTCGAACGTCTCAGGGTCTTGGGCCGTTCCATAACGAGCAAAATGTCCGAGGTCATCCTGTGTTTGACCAAGCCTGAACGGCGTCTGAAAGCGTCACGGCGGACGGGGGCGCGACTGTCCGTGCGGGTGCGCCGTCGAACCGCGGCGCCGGTGTCGGCAGGCCGCCGTGGAACGTGGCCCTCGCGCGGTTGTGCGGGTGGTCCGGCGCTTCGGCCAGGGACAGGACGGGGGTGACACAGGCCTCGGTGTCGGCGAAGGCGGCGGTCCAGTCGTCGCGGTCGCGTCGGGCGAATATCTGCTCCAGCCGGGCGTGGAGGGCCGGCCAGCCGGCGAAATCGTACTGCGGCGCCGTCTCGGGCGCGATCTCCAGTCCCTTCAGAAGGGCGGCGTAGAAACGCGGCTCCAGCGCCGCCACGGCCACGAACCCGCCGTCCTGGCAGCGATAGCAGCGATAGAAGGGCGCGCCGCCGTCCAGCAGATTGGCCCCTCGCCGGTCGTTCCATAGGCCCCGGCCGTGCAGGGCCTGGAACAGGCCGCCCAGCAGGGCCGCCCCGTCGGTCATGGCGGCGTCCACCACCCGGCCGCGCCCCGTGGTGCGGGCCTCGATCAGACCCGCCAGCACGCCCACGACCAGCATCATCGCCCCGCCGCCATAGTCGCCCACCACGTTCAGCGGCGGCGCGGGAGGACGATCCGCAGGCCCCATGGCGTGCAGCAGGCCCGACAGGCCGATGTAGTTCAGGTCATGCCCCACCGTCTGTGCCAGGGGGCCGGTCTGGCCCCAGCCGGTGACGCGGCCGAACACCAGAGCCGGATTGCGCTGGTGCAGGATCTCCGGGCCATAGCCCAGCCGCTCCATCACCCCGGGTCGAAATCCCTCGATCGCCGCGTCGGCCTTTTCGACCAGGGCCAGGATGCGTTCCCGGTCGGCAGGAGCCTTCAAATCGACGGGAACCGAGGCGCGACCCCGGTGCAGCACCGCGCCCCCGACCTCGTCGAACACGCCCGCGCCCGCGCCCGCCGACGTCGCGCGGCTTAGGCGCAGCACCTCTGCGCCCAGGTCGGCCAGCATCATGCCGGCGAAGGTGACGGGGCCCAGGCCGTCGAACTCCAGGATACGCAGGCCGGAAAGCGGTTGCATTCCTCATGACTAGCCAGCAGCGCCCTTGACCGGAAGAGCGGATTGCAACAGAAGGCGCCCTTCGACGGTTCGGGCCCGCCCCGGACGTCGCGCGGTGCGTCCTTAGCTCAGTTGGTTAGAGCATCTGACTTTTAATCAGAGGGTCCTCGGTTCGAGCCCGAGAGGACGTACCATTTAAAGCCCGCTTCGGCGGGCTTTTTGCTGTCTGTGATTCAGAACAGAAGTGAACATTTGTGACTTTGCGCCAGACGTTCACCTCGCGTTCACGGATGCCCTGGCGCACATCGCGCGCCGGGGGTGGCGAGGTCAGTGTGGCTGTACGGGGCCGAGCGAGCCCGTGCTTGATCCAATCAGGCGTCATCCACTGTTGACAAGAATGGTACATGATAACATTACGGCTCCGTCTTTACGGGGTCGTTCATGTCGTTATTGCGTTCCGCATCGGGTGCACTCGCTGTCTTCGCGCTTTCGGCGCCTGGCCTGACGGCCCATGCCGAGGTCGAGGCGGAGGCGCCGCAAACCTTGCCCGAGGTGGTGGTGACGGCGACGGCGACGCCGCGCGCGTTGCGGACCGCCCCGGCCAGCATCACGGTCGTGGATCAGGAGGCGCTGTCGCGTCGGCCGGTTCAGGATCTGACGGACGTGCTGCGCGACGTGCCGGGCGTGACGGTGAACGGCGCCGGCCTGACGCGGCGGGGCGTTTCCATTCGCGGCATGCCGAGCGAACATACCCTGTTCCTGGTGGACGGGCGGCGCGTCAACGGCTCGGCCGGGGCTATCGCCCATGCCGATTTCGAGCTGAACTGGGCGCCGGTCGAGGCCATGGACCGGGTGGAGATCGTGCGCGGACCGATGTCGTCCCTCTATGGCTCAGAGGCGCTGGGCGGGGTGGTCAATGTCATCACGCGCAGCGCGACGGACGACTGGCGCGGCAGTCTGCGCGCCATGGGCGGGCTGCGCGAGGACGGGCGCGGCGGAGAGACCTATCAGCTTGGCGCCTATGCGGGCGGACCGCTGGTTCACGACCGTCTGGGCCTGAGCCTGTACGCGGAATCCAAGGCGCGGGGCGACACGCCCCAGGCCGCCAATGCGCGCCTTTCGGACCTGGAGGCGCGCGAGGCCGTGTCCGGATCGGCGACCCTGAGCTGGACGCCCGACGCGGCCCAACGCATCGACCTGACCGTATTGGCGGGCCGCGACGACCGTTCGCGCAACACCGTCACGACCGGGGCGGCGCCGGTCTATTATCAATATGCCGACGCGGTGGATCGGCGTCAGTACGCCCTGTCCCACACCGGGCGTTGGAGCTGGGGCGAGACGGCGGTGCGCGCCTATCGTTCGACCCTGGACCGGACCAACACCGTCACCAACGGCCAGACGGCGTCGCGCCCGGTCGGCATGCAGGAAGACATCGTCGACGGTCGCGTCACGGTCGATCCCATCGCCGGCCATCGCCTCAGCGTCGGCGGCGAATGGCGGCGCGAAGAGCTTCAGGACGCCGCCGCCGCCGTGTCCGGCGTTCTGGCCGGCGAGCGTTACGCCGTCTTCGCCCAGGATGAGTGGACGCTGACGCCGACCCTGTCCCTGACGGGCGGCGCGCGTTTCGATCACCATGATCAATACGGCTGGCAGACCAGTCCGCGGCTCTACGCCGTCTGGACGCCGCTTGAGGGGCTGACCTTGAAGGCCGGGGGCGGGCGGGGCTTCAAGTCGCCCAGCCTGAAGCAGTTGTCGCCCGAGTTCGTGACCGTGGCGGCGGCAGGACGTTTCACCGTCTATGGCAATCCCGACCTGAAGCCCGAGATCGGTACGTCGTATGAGGCGTCGGCCGAATATCGCCACGACGGCTGGGCGGTGCGGCTGGGCGCCTTCGACAACGCCATCGAGAACCTGATCGAGACGCGCTGCACGGCCTTCTGCGGCGTGCGCGGGCGCGAGGTGCGGCTGTATCAGAACATCAACCAGGCGCGGATCACGGGTCTGGAGCTGGGCGCGGAAACCCGCCTTCCGGCCGGGTTCAACTTGAGCGGCGACTATACCTATCTGGACAGCGAGAACCGTACGACCAATCAGCCCCTGTCCGAGCGGCCCCGTCACAGCGGCCATGCGACCTTGCGATGGGAGCCGGACGACCGCCGTTTCGTGCAGCTGCGCGCGGAGTATGTCGGCGAGCAGCTGATGCTGTCGAACGCGCTTCAGTACCCCGTGCCCGACTACACCCTGGTGTCGCTGGAGGGCGGACTGCGGCTGGAGGACAACCTCTGGGTCCGCGCCGGCGTGCAGAACCTGGGCGATGTGCGTCTGGCGGATGAATCGGCCTATTTCTCCTTCGCCGAACCCGGCCGGTTCTACTACCTCGGCTTCACGGCGGGCTTCTAAGCCCTTGGGGCGGATCGTTCAGATACTCCTGCTGGCGGCGCTGTGGGCGTTCGTCTGGACCGGCGGCGCGACGGCGCAGACGGCGCCGACCGTGCGGGTGAATCTGATCGGCAGCGACTTCGTCCTGCCCGCCAAATACGGGCGCTTGGCCGGTTTCGCCGCGCCTGAGGGCGTGGCGGTCCGGGGCTGGGCGCTTTCCACCCTGCCCGAGACGGCGGCCTGGAGCGACGCCGATCTGATCATTCTGGACACGCCGCGCCCGGCGGACGTGGAGGCGGTCGAGGCGCGCATCGGAGACGCCTTGCGCGCGGGTGGCGCGCCCTGGGTGCGGATCGGCGGCGGCCCGCCGGCGTTCGGCGGTCTGCCGCCCGAGATCGGACGCCGGATCGCGGCCTATTACGCGGCGGGCGGGCGGCGCAACTTCACCGCCCTGTTCGACTATCTGGCGCAATGGAAGGCGGGGGGAGACCTGTCCGCCGTGACGGCGCCCGCCCCCCTGGGCGACAGCGGCTACTATCATCCGGCGTCGTCGATCACGGCGCCCGGCGCCTTCAAGGACTGGCTGTCGGCGCGCCCCGACCGGCCGCGCGCCGCCATCCTGATCGGGAGTTCGATCGTGGCCGACGACGACACGGCCGTGGTCGACGCCCTGATCGCCGCCCTGGACCGGCGCGGCGTCGAAGGCGTGGCCGTGTGGTTCGATCAGCGCAAGCCGCGCGGCCTGGTCGAGGCCGTGCAGCCGCTTCACCCCGATCTTCTGATCAACACCCAGCATATCGTCGCCGGGGGCGTCATTCGCGATCAGCTAGTCGAACTGGATGTGCCCGCCGTCCTGACCTTTTCCTACCGTGAAGGTGACGCGGACGCCTGGCGGTCGGCTCCGGCGGGGCTGAACAGCCGCTCGGCCGCCGCGCTTCTGGCGCCGGCCGAAACCTGGGGCATGAGCGATCCGATGATCATCTCGGCCGTCGATCACGGCGCCCTGGTTCCCATCCCCGAACAGATCGAGGCCGTGGCGGCGCGCGCCGCGCGTCAGGTGGCCCTGCGCCGCACGCCCAACGCCGAAAAGCGGCTGGCGTTGATGTTCTGGAACCATCCGGGCGGTGAGGCCAACATCTCGGCCTCGAACCTCAATGTCCCGCGCAGCCTGGGGGCGTTGAGCACGGACCTGAACGCCGCCGGCTATGAGGTGCCGCCCTTGCCCGAAGCGCGCTGGATCGCGGCGGCGCGCGCCATGCTGGGCGCCTTCTACAGGCAGGAGACCCTGGACGGCCTGCCGGGTCAGGGCCTGGCCGTGACCCTGCCCGTCGCCCGATACCGCGCCTGGCTGGACACGCTGCCGGCCGCCGGCCGCGATCCGATCCTGGCCCGGTGGGGCGATCCGGCGCGGCATTGGGCGGTGCGGACGGTGAACGGCGAGCCTGTGTTCGTGATCCCCGCCTTCCGGGACGGCGCCCTGACCGTCATGCCGCAGCCGCCGCGCGCGGCGCGGGTGGGCGAGGCCTATCACGATACGGCCGTGCCGCCGGACCACCTCTATCTGGCGGCCTATCTGTGGGTGCGCGAGGCCAGCCAAGCGAACGCCCTGATCCATCTGGGAACCCACGGCACGCAGGAGTTTCTGCCCGGCAAGGACCGGGGCCTGTCGGTCGCCGACGACGCCTTCCTGGTTCTTGGCGATCTGCCGGTGATCTATCCCTATATTCAGGACAATGTCGGCGAGGCGACCCAGGCCAAGCGGCGCGGACGCGCCGTGACCGTCAGCCACCAGACGCCGCCGTTCGCGCCCGCCGGGCTGAACGACGAGTTAAAGACCCTGCACGACCTGATCCACCAGTATCTTCAGCTGGACGAGGGGGCGGTGCGCGATGCGGTCGGAGACCAGATCCTGAGCTTGGCCGGCGCGCGTCACATCGATGCGGACATGGGCTGGACCCTGGCCAGGGCGCGCGCGGACCTGCCGGTCTTCCTCGGCGAACTGCACGACTATCTGCACCAGGTGGGCGGGGCGCCGACGCCCATGGGCCTGCACACCTTCGGCCGTCCGGCCACGCCCGATCACCGGCTGACGACGGTGCTGCAGCAACTGGGCCGGCCCTATTTCGACGCCCTCGGCGAGAACGAGACCGAGGTTCTGGCACAGGACGAGGCGGGCCTGCGCGCCAGCCGCGCCTTCACGGTCCTGAAGGCGTATCTGCGCGACGGCGCGCCGATCGAGACCGCCGAGCCCGCGCTGCGCGAACCCTTGGCGCGCGCGCGCCTGCTGGATCAGCGGCTGGCCGAGACCGGAGAGAGCGAGGGGCTGCTCAGGGCCCTGGCGGGTCGTTTCGTGCGTCCGGGGGAGGGCGGCGACCCCGTCCGCAATCCCGAGGCCGTCGGCGGTCGAAACCTCTACGCCTTCGAGCCGGACAAGATGCCCGCGCCGCCCGCCTACGCCGCCGCCGCCGGGGCCTTGAACAGTCTCGCCGCCGCCTATGCCGCCGAACACGACGGGCGGCCCCTGACCAAGCTGGCGATCACCCTGTGGTCGTCCGAAACCATCCGCACCCTGGGCCTGCCCGAAGGCGAAATCCTGCAGGCGCTGGGCCTGCGTGCGCGCTGGGACGAGGGCGGACGGGTGGTCGGCCTGGACATCATTCCGGCCGCCGAGCTGGGGCGGCCGCGTATCGACGTCGTGGTCCACGCCACCGGCGTCTATCGCGACCAGTTCGACGGCTTCCTGCGGCTGCTGGCCGATGCGGTCGATCGCATCGTCGCCCTGGACGAACCGAACGATCCGGTCGCCGAAAACAGCCGGATCGCCGCCCGGCGTCTGATGGCCGAAGGGGTCAAGGCCGAGGAGGCGACGGCGCTGGGTCGGGCCCGCATCTTCAGCAATGCGCCGGGCGACTACGGCAGCGGCCTGCCCGAAGCGGTGCGCGATACGGCGGGGTGGGACGACCCGGCCGCCCTGGCGGACCCGTTCCTGGATCGGCTGGGCTATGTCTATGGCGCGGGTCGCTGGGGCGCAAAGGTCCAGGGCGCCGACGTCTTCGCCGCTCAGCTGGCCGGGGTCCAGGCCGCCGCCCTTTCGCGGTCCAGCAATCTGCACGGCGTGCTGTCGACCGATCACCCCTTCGAATATCTGGGCGGACTGTCGCTGGCGGTGCGCCGGGCGGGCGGGACGGCGCCGTCCCTCTACATCACCGACGCGCGGGCAGGCGCGCCCAAGACCGTCGCCGCGCGCGATTTCCTGGCCGCCGAGATGCGCAGCCGCTATCTGAACCGCAGCTGGATCCAGGCGATGAAGGCCGAAGGCTACGCCGGGACGCTGGCCGTGGTCGATCTGGCGGACAATCTGTTCGGCTGGCAGGCGACGGCGCCGGGCATGGTCCGGCAGGATCAGTGGCAGGCCCTGCACGACGTCTATGTGCGCGACGAACGCGGCCTGGGCATGCGGGACTGGTTCGTCGCCAATCCCTCGGCCGAGCGGCAGGTGCTGAACCGATTGAAGGACGCGATCCGCAAGGGCTTCTGGGCGCCTGACGATCAGACCCGTCAGGAACTGGACGCCCGCCTGGCCCGGATCGGCGCCCCCGCGCCGCGCACCGCCGCCGGCGGCTTCGGCCGGGGCGCGCCGACAGCGCAGTCGCCCGTGTCCGCGTCAAATCCGACGCCCGCCCCGAAGGCCGATGAAGCGGCCGCCTCTGCGACGCCCGACCGGATTCGCGGCCAGGTTCTGCAGAAGATCGCGCCGCCCGCCGTCCCCGCCTCGCCTGCGCCCTGGGGGGCCTTGATCCTGGTTCTGGTCTTCCTGGCCGGCGGCGCAAGCCGGCTTTTCTCGCGTCGAAAGTTCGCCCATGCCCCAGTTTGAAGCCGGCCTCTATCAGGTCTCCAGCCTGTTCCTGATCCCGGCCCTGGTCCTGATCCTGGCCGCCCTGGCCTACGCCGTCTTCGCCCTGGGGGCCTTCTTGATCGAAGGCGTCCAGCGCCGTCGTCCCGACTGGCGGTCGCCCCTGTCGCGTCTCCAGGCCCGAACCGACGCGGCCAGCGACGATCTGGAGCTGATGATCCTCAAGGAGCTGGAGGGGCTGCGGATCGTCTCGCGCAGCGCGCCGATGCTGGGCCTTGTCGCCACCATGATCCCCATGGGGCCGGCGCTGCTGTCCCTGGGGCGCGGCGACGCCTCCGGCGTGGGCCAGAACATGGTGGTGGCCTTTTCGGGCGTCACCCTGGCCCTGATCGCCGCCAGCATCGCCCACTACGTCCTGACGGTCCGCCGGCGCTGGCTGCTGCAGGACCTGCGCGCCATCGAACGCGCGCGGGAGGGGCGCTGATGCGTTTCCTCGATGAAGACGACGACGATCCGATCACTTCGGTCGTCAATCTGGTGGACCTGTTCGTGGTCATCATCGCCGTCCTGCTGGTCGTGCTGGTCCAGAACCCGCTGAACCCCTTCAACGCCCGCAACGTCGTGGTCATCGAAAACCCCGGCGCCGCCAACATGCGGATCACGGTGAAGGACGGCGAGGACCTGACCCGCTACGAATCCCAGGGCCAGATCGGCGAAGGCCAGGGCGAAAAGGCCGGCTCGGCCTATCGCCTGCCGAACGGCAATCTGATCTATGTGCCCGAGTAGGGACGGCTTCGGCGGTGGCGTGGGGCGAGCGCGTCAGCGCGCCTTGTGGATCGAAACCGCTTGCTCCAACGTCGACCGAACCCTGAGGTTCTCCTCCGGCAGGCCCAGACTGATGCGGGTCCAGTCGGTCAGGGGCGGATGGGCGCGGCCGATATCTACGCCCTGATCGCGGAGGATCGCGGCGATCTCGGCCTGAGGGCGCGGGGCGCGGAAGAAGACGAAGTTCGCCTTGGACGCCGTGCGGGGCCAGCCCAGCCCGTCCAGCCACGCCTGATAGAGCTCGCGCTCCACCGCCGTTCGCCGCACCACGGCGCGGACATGGTCCTGATCGGCCAGGGCCGCGCCACCCGCCGCCAAGGCCAGGCGATCGAGCGAATGCGGCGCGCCCACCCCCTTGGCCTTCAGCCGCCGGGCCAGATCAGCCGGCGCCAGGGCGTAGCCCAACTGCAGGCCCGCTAGGCCGTAGACCTTGGCGAAGGTGCGGAAGACCACCAGGTTCAGACCCTGCGCCACCAGCGGCGCCGCCGTGCGGGCGGGGTAGTCCCCGGCGTACTCCAGATAGGCTTCGTCCACGATCACCAAAGTCTTGCGGGCGGCCTGACGCAGAAAATCGTGGAAAGCGGCCGGGTCGCTGACGGTCCCGGACGGATTGTGAGGGTTGACCACGAACAGGGCCGTCGCATCCTCGGCCCGCGCCAAGAGTGCGGGCAGATCGTTTTCGTATCGCGCGTTCAGCGGCAAGGGATCCAGTCGACCGCCCACGGCGGCGGCCGGGTCGGTGAAACCGGCGTAGCCGGGGGTGCTGTGCACGAAGCGGCTGGCGCTTCCGGCCGCCAGGGCCAGGTGGAGGCCCAGGGGCGCCAACACTTCGCCCACCACGACCTGATCGGGCGTCACGCCCTCGAAGGCCGCGACCTGTCGTTCGAAGGCGGCGGCCTCGTCCTCGACATAGCGGTTGACCTGGCCCAGGGCGCCGCGCACGGCCAGGGCCACGCGCGGCGACGGACCCCAGGGATTTTCATTCAGCCCCAGTTGAAGCCGGCCAGGCGACCGGCCAAGCGACTGGGCGGCGGCCGGCAGGGCCGACAGGGCGCCGGCCGTCAGCCCCCCGCCCAGGACAAAGCGTCGGGTTGCGCGCATCAGAAGCTCGCCTTCAGGCGGACGTAACCGAAGGCGCCGCTCCAGCCGAACGGCGAGTATTCGCTGTACGGAAAGACGCCGAACGTGTCGCCGCCCTGAACCGAGGGCGTGCTGGCTATGTTCTGGGTTCCATACTGGTTGAAGATGTTGTCGGCGCCGACCTCCAGCTTCAACGCCTTGTTGATGCGATATTCCACCGAGACGTCGGTCAGGACGACCGGCTTAAGCGTCTGGACGATGTCGAAGTTTCCGGCCGCCCCGGCTTGTGTGGCCAGGGTGCGGAACGGCGTCGAGCCATTGGCGAAGACCGCGACGTTGGCCGCGCTCTGGTTGGTCAGGATCAGTTGCTCCACCCGGCCATAGCGTTGAGCCCGCACCGTCACCGACCAGGGGCCGCGATCCCAGGTCCCGCCCAGTTGCAGAGTGTCGCGCGGCTGCCCGCGCTCCGTCCGCGTGACCTCCGTCACGTCGAACAGCGGCGTCAGCACGCCCAGGCGCGTGAGTTCGGCCGGCGTCGGCGCCAGGCGCGTCACCTTGGTGTCGTTTCGGTTGTAGCCGCCGGTCAGGGTGAGGGCGCCCCAGCCGGCGCCGACATAGCGCCAGCGCGCGCTGACATCGAAGCCTTCGGTGCGGGTGTCGCCGACATTGGCGAAATAGCGCACGCTGGACACCCCAGGCAGGCCGTTGGCGGCCAGGAAGCTGCGGATCGCGGTGGACGAGCCGGTGTCCACGAAGTTGGAGGACAGGGCGATGCGGTCGTCGATGGCTATCCGATAGGCGTCCACGGAGGCCGACAGCCGCCCTCCCGCCAGTTCGCCCTGCCAGGTAGCGCCCAGCGAAACGCTGCGGGATTCCTCGGGCTCCAGCGGCTTGGCGCCGAGCAGTCGCGCCTCGGTGGCGGTGACGGGCGCAGTGCGCACCAGGACGTATTCCGGCACGCCGCCGACGACCAGAGTGCGGCTGGAGGTCGAGGAATAATACTGCTGGGCCAGGGCCGGCGCATGGAAGCCCGTGCCGGCCGACGCCCGCAGCGCCAATCCGCCGCCCAGATCATAGCGACTTGCCGCCTGGACGTTGGCGGTGGAGCCGAAGTCCGAAAAATCCTCGTAGCGAACCGCGCCCGTCACCAGGAGCGCGTCGGACAACTGGGTGGAGGCTTCGGCGTAGGCCGACAGGCTGTGCCGGTGTACGTCGACCACGTCGCGCGGTTGGATGCCGGCGAACCCTTGCGAGCCGATGGTCGGCACGGCGCCGGCCGAGGGACCGTCCAGAACCAGGACGCCGCCGTTGCGATAGGAATCGGGTTCTCCGGCCCCGATGGCGTAGGTGTCACGGCGATACTCCAGACCGCCCGCCACCTCGACCGGCGCCGCCCAGCCCAGATCGAAGTTTCGCGTCAGGTCCAGATTGGTGGTCCATTGCGAGGCTTCGAGACGGCCGTTGTAGAAGCTGGTCGGACTGGCCGCGCCCAGGGTCGCGTTCAGGGTGTTGCGCGTCCGATATTCCAGGGTGTTCCGCCCCCAGGTGGACGACAGGTCCCAGTTCCAGCCTGCGGCTTCGCCCCGCGCCCCGGCCGAGGCGGACAGGTTTTCCGAGGCCGTGTCGACATAGGGCAGGAAGCCGTTCGGATAGAGGGCTCTGACGTTCTCGGCCTGGGCCGGACGGCGGAAGGAGGCGTTGGACGTGGCGTCCGACTGGTCCCAGCCGCCGAAGGCGTAAACCTCGACCTGGCCCAGTGGCTTGCGCGCGTTCAGGAACAAGGTAGTCTGTTCGATGTCGGCCGAATCGGCGAACCGCCAGACGTTGCGGTCCACGGTCGCCTCGCGCGGGTCCAGCGTCGTCCCCGCCGGACCGCCGGGCGGGGCCAGGCCGACGCCGGCCCCGACGTTCGACGACGGATTGACCAGACCACCCGAGCCGGACCGTCCGAAGTAGAACTGGCGCGTGTCGGGCCGGGCGCGATTGGCCGCGGTGACGTCCCGATAATAGAGGGTGGCGTGCAGCACGCCGTCGTCGCCCAGGGCGAAGCCGTGATCCAGCGACGCCTCATAGGTGTCGCCGCCGCCGTCCTTGGTCGCGCCGTAACTGACCGTCGCCTCCGTGCCCAGATCCTCGCGCAGGCGCAGATTGATCACACCGGCGATGGCGTCCGACCCATACTGGGCCGAGGCGCCGTCGCGCAGAACCTCGGCGCGGTCGACGGCGCTGGGCGGAATGGCGTTCAGATCGGTCGGCACCGAACCCTTGCCGATGGTGCCCCCCACATTGACCCAGGCGGCGGTGTGGCGGCGATGGCCGTTGACCAGCACCAGGGTCTGGTCCGGCGACAGGCCGCGCAGGCTGGCCGACCGGATATGGGTGTTGCCGTCCGGCGTCGTCGGGGTCGGATAGTTGAACGAGGGGATCAGGGTCTGCAGCACGCGCGCCGTGCCCGAGTGACCGCTGCGCGTCAGTTCCTCATGCGTCAGCACGTCGATGGGGACCGGCGAATTGGTCACGGTGCGATTGGCCAGCCGCGTTCCGGTGACGACCACCTCGTCGACCTCGGAGGAGGCTGGCGGCGCCGCTGTCTGCGCCAGAGCAGGGCCTGCCAGGCCGATTAGAGAAACTCCTGCAAGCCATAGGCTCTGGCGAAGGTGAGAACGCGCGATAGTCATTGTGATTTAATCCCCGAAGATGGGAAATCGCTACAACCCGCCCGGCCGCCGCCGCCAACGAAACCTTCTCCACGAACTAAATAGAAAAACTAATCCATAGACGCTTCGCCAACCCGACCTCCGGGCGGCGAGAGCCCAGGTGAACATCGAACGGGATCGGGATGTCGCAGGACCCGCTGGGTCCGCCGACGGCGGATTCGGAATCTCAAGCCCGCTTCGGCGGGCCTGATGAGCTTTTGATCGGGGACGCACGGCGTGGTCTAAGGGGGCATGAAGCGTATCGGCCCTTTAAGTCTCGTCGCCTTCGTTCTGGCCGGCTGCAACGCCGGTCAGTCGGCCTTGGGCGGGGTGGAGCAGGTGCGGGCGGGGCTGGGGGATGCGGTCACGGCGCCGTTGGACGACCTGAATCTGCGGCGTCAGCTGATTCCCACTGTCCTGCTGCAGGCCGAGGCCAATCCCTATGATCTGCGTAATCTGAACCAGTGCACGACCATCGGCGCGGAGGTGGCGCGGCTGGATGCGGCCCTGGGCCCCGACACCGACGAGCCGCCGCGCCAGGACGGATCGTACCGCAGCGAGCAGGCGGCCGATGCGGCGGCCAAGGCGGCGTTGGACGCCATCCGCAACACGACCACCGACTTCATTCCGGGGCGCAGCTGGATTCGACGGCTAAGCGAGGCGGACCAGCACTCCAGGCATGTCCAGTCCGCCATCCAGGCGGGACGGATGCGGCGCGCCTTCCTGAAAGGCGTCGGCATGCAGCGGAACTGCGCCCCGCCCGCGGCGCCCGGCTGGTTCCGGCCGAGGCCCTAACCGTTGGACGTGTGCCGGGCGTGGAAGTCGCGGCGGAACTGTTCGAACCGGCCCTGGGCGATGGCGGCGCGCATGGCCGCCGTCAGGGCCTGATAGAAGGCGATGTTGTGCCAACTGAGCAGCACCTTGCCCAAAATCTCGTCGGCGCGAATGAGGTGATGCAGATAAGCCTTTGAATAGGCGGAAGAGGCCGGGCAGGGGATGGTCGGGTCCAGCGGGTCCTGATCCTCGGCGAATCGGGCGTTCTTCAGGTTGACCGGCCCGTCCCAGGTCCAGGCCTGGCCGTGGCGACCGGCGCGCGTGGGCAGGACGCAGTCGAACATGTCGACGCCGCGATAGACCGCCTCCACCAGATCGACCGGCTTGCCCACCCCCATCAGATAACGGGGGCGGTCTGCAGGCAGCATTTCGGGCGCATAGTCCAGCACCTCGCACATGGCCTGGTGGCCTTCGCCCACCGCCAGGCCCCCGATGGCGTAGCCGTCGAAGCCGATCTCCTGAAGTTGTTCCGACGACTGGCGGCGCAGGTCCTCGAAGGTCGAGCCCTGCTGGATGCCGAACAGGGCCTGATGCTCGCGCTCACCAAAACGGGCCTTGGACCGCGCGCCCCAGCGGATCGACAGCTCCATCGCCTTCTTGGCCGCGACCTTTTCCGCCGGGAAGGCGACGCACTGGTCCAGTTGCATCGAGATGTCGGCGCCGATGCGGTCGGCCTGGATTTCGATGGAGCGTTCGGGCGTCAGAACGTGTTTGGAGCCGTCGATGTGGGAGGAGAAGGTCACGGCCTCCTCCTTCACCTTGGAGATGCCGGCCAGGGACATGACCTGAAAGCCGCCGCTGTCGGTCAGGATCGGCTTGTCCCAGCCCATGAACCTGTGAAGCCCGCCCAGACGCTCCATCCGTTCCGGCCCGGGGCGCAGCATCAGGTGATAGGTGTTGCCCAGCAGGATGTCGGCGCCGGTCGCCTTGACCTGGTCCGCCGTCAGGGCCTTGACCGTGGCGGCCGTGCCCACGGGCATGAAGGCGGGGGTGCGGATGTCGCCGCGGGCGGTCTTCAACACGCCGGTGCGGGCGCGGCCCTCGACGGCGGAAATCTGGAAAGGAAAGAGCATTCAGGCGATCAGTCGTTCAAGCTGTTCGACACGCACCAGGTCCTTGGGGCGGCCGAACAGGCGGTAAAGGGCGATGTGGTCCCGAATGTCGGGCACGAACAGGTCGACCTCGTCCAGGACGATGCGGCGCCGCGTGGTGAAGGCGGCGGGGCGCCATTCGGCGCCGTCGCGCGTCTCCAGCTCGGCCATCACCTCGACCAGCAGGGGTTGGTCCGGCGCGCGGCCGAAGACGGCCGAACGGAACAGCCCTTCGCCTGGATCGAGCGCCAAATGGCCGCCCAGGGCGTCCAACAACACAGGCGCGTCGCGCCGCGCGCACAGCACGTCGATGTCGGGCACATGCAGGTCGGTCAGCCCGTACAGGGCCATGGCCGCGCCGCCGAAAATCCACCAAGGCTCGCGCAGACCTTGCGCCGCCTCGCCCACGGCGATCAGGCCGGCGTGCAGGTCGGGAGGAAGGCAATCGAACTCCATCTCAGTCGTCCAGCAAGGGTTGAAGCAGCGGATGGGCCAGGACCGGCGCGGCAAGGCGCACCACGGCCTGGGGGTCTTCCAGGCGCACCGCCGCCGTGGCGTCCGCGACGATGAAGTCGGCGTGGGTGCGCGACGGTTCGGTCAGGCGCTCGTGGCCCGGACGCACCGTGGCCAGATATTGCGCCACGACCGAATCGGCCGACCGGCCGCGCTCGGCCTGGTCGCGCAACAGGCGGCGGATGAAGCGGATGTCCGCCGGCGTGTCTACGAAGACCCGGATGTCGAACAGGGCGGTCAGGTCGGGGGTGCACAGGACGTGGGTGCCCTCCACGATCACCACCTGCGACGCGGGTATCGGCTCTCCGCCTGGCTCGCGCCCGTGGTGGATGAAGGAATAGACGGGTGCGACGATGTCCTGTCCTGCCTTCAGCGCCTGCAGGTCACGGATCATCAAGTCATGATCGCGCGCCGCCACATCGTCGAAGTCGAAGGTCGCGGCGTCGAAGCCGGGCAGGGAGGCGGCGTCCCGATAGTAGGAGTCCTCGCGCACCAGAACCGCCGCGCCGTCCGGCAGGGCCGAAACCAGGGCCTCGGCCAGGGTGCTCTTGCCGGAGCCGGAGCCGCCGGTGATCGCAATCAGAATAGCCATCCGGGCCTTCTAGGGCGCCGCGCCGACGGACGCCACAAGGGACGATCCGCCGCGCCCAGGCTTACGCAAGGTCACGTTGCTTATCGCTGATAACCAATGATAGCGTCGGATCAAGCGTCGCATCCAAGTCGACGTAATTCGAGGAACAAGGAAACGCATATGCTGGGCTTGATGCAGGACTGGCCGCTGACGGTCGACAAGATCATCGATCACGCCAAAAATTGGCACGGCGAGCGCGAGGTCGTGACCCGTTCGGTCGAGGGACCCATCGTCCGAACCACCTACGCCGCGATCCACGAGCGGGCGCGCCGCGTCTCCAACGCCCTGAAGGACTGGGGGATCCGACCCGGCGACCGGGTCGCCACCCTGGCCTGGAACACCGCCAACCATATCGAGGCCTGGTACGGGATCATGGGCATCGGGGCGGTATGTCACACCCTGAACCCGCGCCTGTTCCCCGAGCAACTGGTCTATATCATCAACCACGCCGAAGACCGGATCATCTTCGTCGACCTGACCTTCGTGCCCCTGCTGGACGCCATCCTGCCTCACATCCCCAAGGTCGAGCGCGTGGTCGTCATGACCGACGCCGCCCACATGCCGCAGACGAAGCTGCCCAAGGCCGTCGCCTATGAGGATGCGATCACCGGCCAGTCGACCGATGTGATCTGGGGCGACTTCGACGAACAGACGGCTTGTGGCCTCTGCTACACCTCGGGCACGACGGGCAATCCCAAGGGCGTGCTGTATTCGCACCGCTCCAACTTCCTGCACACCTTCATGGCGCTTCAGGCCACCGTCATGGGCGCGACGCCCAAGGAGGTGATCCTGCCGGTCGTGCCGATGTTCCACGCCAACGCCTGGGGCATCGCCTTCGCCGGTCCCGCCGCCGGGACCAAGCTGGTCATGCCGGGCGCCAAGATGGACGGCCAGTCGATCTATGAACTGATCGAGCAGGAGGGCGTCACCTTCTCGGCCGCCGTGCCCACCGTCTGGCAGGGATTGTTCGCCCATATGAAACAGAACGGCCTGGGCTTCTCCACCCTGAAACGGGTTCTGATCGGCGGTTCGGCCTGCCCCGAAAGCTTGATCCGGGGTTTCCAGGAGGACTTCGGCGTGGAGGTCACGCACGCCTGGGGCATGACCGAGACCTCGCCCATCGGCACCATCGCCAACCTGCCGCCCGAAATCCTGAAACTGCCCTATGACGAGCAGATGAAATACCGGCTGAAGCAGGGCGTGCCGCCGTTGGGCGTCGAGCTGAAGCTGAAGGACGAGGCGGGCGCCGAACTGCCGCACGACGGCGAGACCTTCGGCCGGCTGATGGTCAAGGGGCCGACGATCAGCCGCGCTTATTTCAAGGAGGACGGCTCGATCCTGGACGACGAAAGCTTCTTCGACACCGGCGACGTAGCCACGGTCGACGACCTGGGCTTCATGCAGATCACTGATCGGGCCAAGGACGTGATCAAGTCCGGCGGCGAATGGATCAGCTCCATCGAGATCGAAAACATCGCCGTGGGCCACCCCAAGGTCGAGATGGCCGCCGTCATCGGCGCCGCCCATCCGAAATGGGACGAACGGCCGGTGCTGATCCTGAAGCTGAAGTCGGACGAAACCCTGGACAAGCAAGAGCACCTGGACTTCCTGAAGGGCAAGATCGCCAAATGGTGGATGCCCGACGATGTCGTCTCGGTGGCCGAAATCCCCCTGGGCGCCACGGGCAAGATCGACAAGAAGCTTCTGCGTGAACGGATGAAGGACTACCGTCTGCCTGAACCCGCCTGATCTCCTTTAGCGAGCGTCGATGTCGTCCCGGAAGCCTGTCCCGCCCCTGATTCCCTGGCTCACGGCCCTGACGGCGTTGCCGCCGGTGCTGGTGGTGGCGGCCGTGGCGGCGCGGCAGTTCGGCGGCGTATCGCTAGAGTTCGCCTATGACCTGCTGACCTGGACGGTGGCGCGAGGGTTCGGCTGGCTCGCCCTGGCCGCGGCCTTGGCCGTCGGGGTTCTGGCGCTGCGCGACCTGCCTCGGCGCGGAGTCTTCGCCGTGATCGCCCTGGCCCTGGCCGGCGGCTCGGTCGGAGTGTTCCAGTTCCAGGCGCATCGCCTGGCCCAGCCGACACCCCGCGACGTCAGCACGAACCTGTCCGAGCCGCCGCGCTTCAACGCCCTGGCCGACCTGCATCCCGGCGCGGCGAACGTCCAAGGCGCGGCCGCCTGTCCGGCGGCCCAGGCCGTGCCCAGCCAGATGCTGGCCCAGCAGGCAGTCTCGGCCTTGGTCGACGCCGGTTTTCCGGTGGTCCGCGCCGCGACTTTCGAGGTGGAGGGGGTGCACGAAGGCGCCTGGTTCGGCTTCCCCTACGACGCCGTCGTCCGCATCCGCCCGGGCCGCACCGACGTTCGCGTGGTCGCCCGCGACCCGCGCCCCGACGGCGGCGCCGCCTGCCGCCTGACCGCCAAGATCGTTCGGAACCTGGCGGCCGAGCGTTAGGCAACTGCCGCTAGAGCCAGCACGACGCAAAAATGGGCCGGTCTAGGTTCTGAACCCATTAAAGCTTGCTGGTTGAGCCGAGGCTTGATTCAAGGCTTCCGAAAGGAGCCTTGGATGGCGCGCTACGATCTGAGCGAAGCGGAGTGGCGGTTGGAAGTCACCCCAGTCCCTGCACCTGATCGACAGCTCCATCATCCGGGCCCACCAGCACGCCGCCGGTGGAAAAAAGGGGGCCCGGATCACGCCATCGGCCGTTCTCGTGGAGGACTGAGCACCAAGATCAACGCCCTGGTGGATCAGGACGGCCTGCCACTGAGGATCGTGCTCTCCGCCGGCCAAGCCTCCGACAAGGCCGCCGTCGCCGAACTGATCGACGGCCTGCCACCCGCCAAGGCGCTGGTGGCCGACCGAGGCTACGACGCCCAGGCGGTCATCGAATCTCGTCCGCGAGCACGGCGGCTGCGTTCACATCCCCACGCAGAAGGACCGCAAGGTCCAGCGCTCCATCGACCCGGCGATCTACCGCCAGCGCAACCAGGTCGAGCGCTTCTTCTGCAAGCTCAAGCACTTCAGACGGGTCGCAACGCGCTTCGACAAACTCGCAAGGAACTTCCTGGCAGCCGTCTTGCTCGCATCAACCCGGTTGTGGCTCAGAGCTTATGAGTCCACGACCTAGGCTAGGGCGCTCGGTTCACGAGGCATCTGTGGCGAGATTGTGACAGGTGCTCGAAACTTTCACCTCAAGCGACAAATTGTCCTACTCAATAGGGGTTGGCGGGGCATAGTCCGTTCAGCGTGCGCGCCGCGCGCGTTTTTCGGATCGCTCATTCTGTGAGCGCCGAGATGTCGTCGGAGGAGGACGAAATTTGACTTCACCCAATATTCGCCAGCGGTTGCTGCGATCCACCGTGATTGGCGGGGCCGCCTTGATGGCCCTGGTCGCCATTCCCGCCGCTGCCGTGCTGACGCCGACTTCGGCTGTGGCGCAGGACTACACCAGCGGAATCCTTTCGGGCACGGTGTCCGACGCCTCAGGCGCACGCATCGCAGGAGCAACCGTCTCCACGACCTCAGCACAGGGGGCTGTTCGGACCACGACCACCGATGCGAACGGCGCTTTCCGACTGCCGGCCCTGCCGGTCGGCCCCTACGAGATTTCGATTACATCTTCTGCGGGTTCAACGACCGACCGGATCAGCGTTTCACCGGGCGGCAGCAGCTACGCCTTTACGGTATCGTCTTCTGATGGCGCTGCCAACCTTGGCGACATCGTTGTCATCGGCGCTAAAAAGACGCAGGACTTTAGCCGCACGGACACGGGCCTGAGCGTCGATGTTCAAGACTTCGCCGACCGTGTGCCGACCGGCCGAAGCATCAACGCAGTGACCTTGTTCACGCCCGGTGCGTCGGCTCCCGACGCCACCATCGCAGCCAGTTCGCGCCGTAATCAGTCGCTGGTATCACTCTCGGGCACGTCGGCTGCTGAAAGTGTATATTATATCAATGGTCTGAATGTCACCGACCAGCGAAGCTTCCTAGGTTATGGCGAACTTCCATTTGATTTCATTCAGACGATCGACGTCAAGACGGGTGGCTATCAGGCAGAATACGGCCACGCCACTGGCGGTGTGGTCAACATTGTCACCCGATCCGGCACAAATGAGTGGACCGGAGGCGTCAGCAGCTACTGGACACCGAACAGCCTGCGTAGTTCGCGTGGCGTGTCTTACCAGGCTGGAGGCAACAACGCCGCTGGCATTCAGAACTTCAATCAGTATTCCGAAAGCGATATAAAGGACTACACGGCTTACATCGGCGGTCCACTATGGAAGGATCACCTCTTCCTGTTCGGCGTCTACAACATCCGGGACGTTGAAACCGCCGGGGCTCGCTCGCGCACCTATTCCTACAGTGCGGCGAACCCTAATGGCACGGCTGTCCCCACGCGCACACAAAGCTATGCATCTTACGACGATCCGCGTTGGGCTGTGAAGCTGGACTTTGTCCTGAATCCGCAGCATCGCCTTGAAGCGACGGTCATCAACGACAAAACGACCACCACGACTGTCACTAAGACATTTGACGCCGCGACAGACGCCTATCTGCGCGAAACCGCGCCGATTTACGCTGACGCTGGCGGCATCACGCAAATCTACAAGTACACCGGTGTCTTCACTGACTGGTTCACTTTGTCCGCTCTGTATGGCCGGCAGGAAAACTCGCAGCTGGATTACGGCGACCCGGTTAACCTGCCCGGCATTCGTGACTATGTGGCGAACGGGGGCGGTTTTATCACGGCGGGTATTCACGCCGGACCCTACAATCTCGAAGGCACCGATATTCGTAAAACCTATCGGGTCGATGCCGACTTCTATGTCAATCTGCTGGGCGATCACCATATCCGGGTGGGCTATGACAAGGAAGACCTGCTTTCGACGGCTCGTAGCGCCTATTCTGGCGGTGCGCTGTACTACGCGCTCGATCAAGCCGATTGCCCGGCAGGCACGCTAGCTGCGGGATGCGTCGAAGTTCTGACCTTCGCCAACAATGGCCGCTTCACGGCGGACCAAAGCGCTCTTTATATCCAAGACTCTTGGGACATTCTCCCGAACCTGAATCTTCAACTTGGTGTTCGTAACGATCGCTACGATTACAAGAACGTCGATGGCGAAAGCTATATCAAAGTCGATGATCAATGGGCGCCGCGTTTGGGCTTCAACTGGGATCCGTTGGACGACGGCGCAAATCGCATCTATGGCTCGTTTGGCGACTATTACCTGCCGATCGCGACAAATACGTCGATCCGTGCCTCGTCGGGCGAAGTTTACACCGACGAGTATTTCGACGCCTCTCGCAACGGTAGCGGTGCTCTGGTTCTTAACGGCAACTATCCCGTTCTCGGCACCCGGCGTCAGATCGACTACCTGAGCCCTCCTGGCGCTCCTGATCCGCGCACGGTGGCTGAAGCCGACCTCAAACCCATGTATGAGCGCGAGTTCGTTCTGGGATATGAGCACAGCTTCAGCGACGGCATGTTTGCGGACTGGTCGGCCGGCGTTCGCTACATCCATCGCAATCTCGAACAGGCTATCGAAGATACGGCCATCGGTGACGCCATCGTGCGGTACTGCGTCCGCACCAACACGGCTTGCGGTCAAAGTGGTCCGGGCGATTCCGGCTTCTCGTCGCTGTTCCCGTATGTCTTGGTGAACCCAGGCGACGGCGCTTCCGTCTTCATCGATCTGCAAGGCGACACACGCACCGTGGGTAACGCTGCGAACCCTGCCTACAACCCCCAGCAAATTGAACTGACGGCGGAGGATTTGAATCTGCCGAAGGTTGATCGCAAGTATCAGGCGCTGGAATTCACCTTCGAGCGTCCGTTCGATGGACGTTGGGGATTGCAGGGTTCCTATACCTTGGCGGAATCTAAGGGCAATTACGAAGGGGCTGTTAAATCTGACATTGGTCAGACTGACACTTCCATCACTCAAGACTACGACCATTCGGCGAGTTCATTGGGTTCCTATGGTTATCTTCCTAATCACCACGCCCATACGATCAAGCTGTTCGGGTCTTACGCGCCCAACGACTTCTTCAACGTTGGCGCTAACTTCACGGCGCAGTCGGGCCGTTACTATGGTTGCCTAGGTCGCGTCCCGGTTTCGGTCGATCCTCTGTCGCCGCAAACGGGGACACCTTCGGGTTGGTACTGCCCCATCGGCGCCAACAACGCGGTAATCTCAACCCCGCGCGGGTCACAGGGTGAAACCCCTTGGACCTATCAGCTGGACCTGAGCATGAACTTCAACCTCCTGCAGACGGAGACGAAGGGCGCGCTTACGGCTTCGATCGACATCTTCAATGTGTTCGATAACGACGCTGTGACCCGCGTCGTGGAGCAAGGTCTGATTCGTACCCCCGCAAACGTGCCCAACGCGCGCGCGCCGTATTACGGCATGGCGCGTAGCTACCAGGCACCTCGCACGCTTCGCTTCGGACTGCGGTATCGTTTCTAATACCGTCGAAGCAGGCTAACGACGAAGAGGCGGCGGAGCATGCTCCGCCGCTTTTTCAATCCGCTATGCGACTTAGCGTTAAAGACCTGAGCAGCCGTTAGGCACGAAAGAAACGGGTGTCCCGCCAGGCTTGTCCATCGACAGTCACGCGCTGATCGTCGACTAGCTTCATCAAGTGGGCGAGGACCGAGAGCGAGGCGGCAGGCCATAGACGTCCATCAACCCCAGCGTAAAGTGCGGGGACAATCGCGACGACGGTGCGGTCTCCCGCGGCAAGCCGTGCCAGGATTTGGGTCTCGCGCTGAAGGCGATGCGCGCGATAGGCAATGAGAAATGGTTGAACATCGGTGACGGGCGCGCCGTGGGTGGGCCAGATTGTGGCGAAGCCGCGCGCGATCACGCGGTCAAGGCTGTCCATATAGGTGCGCATGTCGCCGTCGGGCGGGGCGACGACCGTTGTCGACCACGCTATGACGTGGTCGCCGCTGAACAAGGCGTTCTCTTCCTCCAGGATGAAGGCCAGGTGGTTGGACGCATGACCTGGCGTCGCCAAGACTTCGAGATTCCACTCGTCGCCGTCCAAACGCTCGCCTTCGGTCAACAGGACATCCGGACGAAACTCCGCATCCTCATCTTCGTCCACCGCGCCCGAAGCATGGGTATCGGCGGCCGGCGGTCGGGCGGCGAGGATGGTTGCGCCGGTTCTTTCCGCGAACGGGCGAGCGAGAGAGAGGCGTGGTCGCGGTGGGTGTGCGTAACGAGGATGTGGCTGACGGTGCGGCCCTTTACCGCGTCAAGGAGGGCGTTCAGATGAGCCTGGCTCAGAGGGCCGGGATCGATGACCGCCGCGGTCGCCCCCGCCTCGGGCCGGCCGACGATATAGGTTCCCGTGCCGGTGAAGGTGAAGGGCCCCGGGTTTTCAGCGATCACACGCTGGATCAAGGGAGACACCCGGTCGCATCGGCCATAGGCGAAGTCGAACGCGCGAACGAAGGGAATCACGGCGCCGCGACGACTTGGCGCGCGCCTTGCGGGGCGGAGGCGGCAACATCATTCGGAGCACGTCCTTTGGCCCGGTCGATCCTTCTCGCTGTTTCAAAACGGCTCCAGGCCCTGGTTGCGGCCCTGTTGTGTCTCATGGCGATCCAACTCATCGCAGCCTCCTGCACCCCGGAGCCCGCGCCCTATGCGACGCGAACGGCGATTCAACGGTAGCGTCTACTGTCGTCTGACCCGGAAAGGCGGCGCGTCGCCCACTTTCATCATATAGCTGCCCATCGCCGCCCGACGGACCGTGACGGAATACCGGCGGCGCGTCGAAAGGCTGAGGTCGCCTGAGTCGATCTTTCGCCAGATGGAGCCGTCGTCGAGCGTGATGATCCATTCGCCTCGCCCCAGATTGCGGGCTGACGTCAAGGTGGCGGTGATCGACTGAAGTTCCTCGGTGCGTCCGTCGCGGTCGAAGGGATTGACGATCGATACATCGAATCCGAAGAGCCGCCTCTGATTCTGTTGAATTTCCTGTCGACTGACGATGGCGACCTCGCCTGCGGCCGCCAGTGTCGCCGCTGCCGCATCGAAGCACGCCAGGCGCGCTGCATCCGACTCGATCGTCCGGCATTGCGTCACCGCTTGGATCGCGTTCGAGGCGGCGGGTTGAAAAGTGCCTGTTTGATCCACAGCGGTGGCAAAAGTGAACGTGGGGAGGGTAAGCGTTGCGGTAAAAATTCCGCAGAACGGCCGCAGTATGTGCATATTTGTTCTTTCAATGTTTGGAGGTGCGCCACAATCTTGCCACAAGAAATGCCATGCGCGAGGCTCACTAAAGAGCGCCGAAACTGTGTCGCTCTTGCGACATATGCGCCCATACTGTGGCGAACGGGCACCTTGAAGCTAGACTTGGTGTGCGGTTGCTGCGCTGTCTGCTCCCATCGGTCATCGGACCGGCATTGGATATTGATCGAGCGGGGCGCAAATCGCGTGTCCGGCTCTTTCCGGGAGAATATGCCTTGAACACCATCAAGTATCGCAGCGGACTGTTGGCGAGCACGATCATCGGGGGGGCCGCGCTGGCTCTGGTCGCGTCGCCGTCGTTTGCGCAGACGGCCGACCAGGCCACCGAAGTCGGCGAAATCGTCGTGACGGGTTCGCGGATCGCGCGTCAGGACTATCGATCGACGAGCCCGATCGTGACCGTCGATACGGAAGACTTCCAGGCGACCGGCTCGGTCACGATCGACACCCTGCTGAACGACATGCCGCAGTTCGTTCCTTCTATCAATTCGACCTCGAACAACCCTTCGAACGGCGGCCAGGCCAACTTGAACCTGCGCGGTTTGGGGACGTCTCGTACTCTTGTGCTGATGAACGGTCGTCGCGTCGTGCCGTCGAACTCGTCCGGCGTCGTCGATGTCAACATCATCCCCACCGCCCTTATCAAGAACATCGAAGTGATCTCGGGCGGCGCCTCGGCCGCCTATGGTTCGGACGCCCTGGCCGGGGTTGCCAACTTCATTCTCAATGAAAGCTTCGAAGGCGTTCAGATCGACGCGCAGTATGGCCAAACGGACCGCAGCGACGGCGCCACCGAAAGCTATTCGCTGACCCTGGGGGGCAACTTCGCAGACGACCGTGGCAACATGGTGCTGTCGCTGGGGCGCTCCACACGGGCGCAAATCTATAATGCGGCGCGCGACTGGGCCGCGATTTCGGGCGCCTCGGGCACGACGCCCCTGGGGTCCACGACGTTCGACGCCGGCAACCTGCCCAGTCAGGCGTTCATCAACAGCTACTTCGGCACGCCGACTGTCTGTCCGACATCGAGCAACCCGACTGCGCCCTGCGTCGGCAACTCGGGCCAGTTCGGCTTCAACAACAACAACTCGCTGTTCAGCTATGTCCTGACCCGCAACTTCCAGAGCCCTGGCGGCATCACCTATGATGGTTTCGCGCAACCCGGCGTCGGCACCTATGCCTTCAACACCGGCGCGCTTAACTCGCTGCAACTACCGCTTGATCGCTACAACGTCTATGCGGGCGGTCGGTACAAGATCAACGAGAACGCCGAGGTTTACGGCAACGTGCTGTTCACCCAGTATGAGGCTCAGCAGGAACTGGCGGCGACGCCCGCCGCCAACAACGTGCCGGGCACCGGTTTCCGCGTGCCGTCCACCAACCCGTTCATTACGGGCGACATTCGCACGTTCCTGAACGCCCGGCCGAACCCGGCCGGTTCCTTCCTGCTCAATAAGCGATTCACGGAAGTGGGCGGCCGGATCGGCAACGACCGCTATGACGTCTACCAGATCACGACCGGCGTTCGCGGCCAGGTGCCCAAGAGCAGCTGGACGTATGACGTCTATGCGCAATACGGCCGGGTCGACAACGTGAACACCCAGACCGGCAACGTGTCCCGCTCGGCCGTTCAGCGTCTGCTCGACGCGCCCGACGGCGGTGCCAGCCTCTGCACCGGCGGCTTCGATCCGTTCGGCGAGTCCAACCTTTCGGCGTCTTGTGTCAACTACATCTCGCGTCGCGCACAGAACACGACGATCAGTGAGCAGCGCGTCGTTGAAGCCTCCTTGCAGGGCAAGCTCTTCGAACTGCCTGCGGGCGAAGCCCGGGGCGCCTTCGGCGTGCAGTATCGTCAGGACGACTTCGCATTCCGTCCGGACGCTTCGCTGGCCCAGACCAACCCTGTCACCCCGCATCTGGGGCTGAACGGTCTTCCGGACGGCGGCAATGTGGGCGGCTCCGAAATCGCCGGATTCAATCCGCAACAGGCGCTGTCCGGTTCGACCAACTCGCGCGAACTATTCGCTGAAGTGCTGCTGCCGGTGCTCAGCGACCTGCCGTTCGTTCAGTCGCTTGAGCTGACCCTCGGCTATCGCTATTCGGACTACAGCACCATCGGCGGCGTGGCGGCTTATAAGGCGCGACGTCGAATGGGGCGTCGTTGACGGACTGCGTCTGCGAGGCGGTGCCAACCGCGCCGTCCGCGCACCGTCGATCGGCGAACTGTACGCCCCCACCAACACCAGCTTCCCTTCGGTCGGTACGCCGTCGGCGGCGGGTCTGTCGGGCGATCCTTGCGATATCCGCAGCAGCTACCGCAACGGCACCAACGCCGCGCAGGTCCGCGCTCTGTGTATCGCACAAGGCATCTCGGCGGCGTCGGTCGACAGCTATCAGTTCGGCAACAACCAAGTGTCGGGCATCACCGGCGGGAATGTGAACCTGGAAGAAGAAACCGCCGACACCTGGTCGGTCGGCGCCGTCTATCAGTCGCGCTTCCAGAACGCCTGGCTGTCGGGCATTTCGGCCTCGATTGACTACTACAACATCGAGATCACGAACGTGATCGGCACGGTCGGCGCTGCCGCCCAGCTGCAGGGCTGCTATAATGCCCAAGGCCAGAACCCGACCTACGACGCGACCAATGGATACTGCCAACTGTTCCAACGCGACCCGCTGACTGGCAATGTGGTCCAGGCGCGCGAGTTGAACCAGAACCTGGCGACGCTGAAGACCTCGGGCATCGACGCGCAGGTCGATTACCGCATCGACGCCGCGGACGTGGGCCTGCCGGATATCGGCGCGTTCAACGTCAACGTCGTGGTCGGCTGGCTGGAGAACTGGGAACGCCAGGACACGGCCGGCGGCCCGTTCATCAACCGCACCGGCACGATCGACAGCGTCTTCGGCAACACCTTCCCCGAATGGAAGCTGCTGACGTCGGTCAACTGGTCCAAGGGCCCGTTCGGCGCTGGGGTTCGCTGGCGTCGCGTGGGTGAGATGACGCAGTTCGGCACGACCAACGTGCTGGAGCCGTTGCACTACTTCGACGTCAATGCCTCGTGGTCGATCAACGACGCGGTCGCCCTGCGCGCAGGCGTCAACAATGTCGGCGACGAATCCCCGCGCGTCTACTCGCCGGGCGTTCAAGCCAACACCGATCCGTCGACATACGACGTTCTGGGTCGCCGTTACTACGTCGGTCTGACCGCCAAGTTCTAAGATCGATCTGACCACAAACTGAGGCGGCGGGGCCACGCTCCGCCGCCTTTTTCGTTGGGGGCGGTCGCAGAAAAACCATTTGGGGCTGAGAACGTTAAGCTTCGCCGCCCGCAGTCGCGGCGTGGAGTTCAAGGACCATCATGTTGAAGACCCTTCTTGGCGGCGTGGCCGCCCTGTCGCTGATCGGCGCCAGCAGCGCCGGCTTCGCTCAGGAGCCGGAAGGCCCCGTCGTGACCGGCGCGCGTCCGGCCGAGACGGCCGACGCCCTGAAGGTGCGCGAGGCTATCGCCTATTCCAATCCGCTGCCGCGCGGGGCGCCGACGGCGGACTATCCGCTGGTCGCCTGGTGCGACGCCCTGGTGACGGGCCACGCCGATCTGGGCGAGACCCTGACGAACCCTGCGCCCGAGGATACGGAGCTGGTGCGTCTGGGCCGTCTGGAAGCGCAGGATTTCCGCAGCGCACTGGCCGCCGCCACGCCGCGCCAGAGCGCCGCATCCAAGGCGGAGGCGGCCCGTGCGGTCGCGGCGGTGAAGGCGCAATGGGCGCCGCTGCTGGCCAGCCAGGACGAAGCGGCGCGCAGCCAGTCGTTCGGCCTGTTCTACGGCCTGCCGGGCCGCTGCGAACACGCGGCGCGCCGTATCCGCGAGAACATCACCACCCCGCCGGCCACCCCGGCTGAGGTCGGGCTGGAAGCGCCGGCCGCAGCGTCTGCCACCGCCAACTGATCCACCGATCAACTGACGAGAAACGGCGGTCTGGCTTCGGTCAGGCCGCCGTTTCGCGTTTCGGGGCGTAAGGATCGTAGTTGACGATGGGAGCTAGCCAGCGTTCGGCCGTCTCCACATCCCATCCCTTTCGGCCCGCATAGTCCTCGACCTGATCGCGGTCGATCTTGCCGACGCCGAAATAGTGGCTGCCGGGGTGGCCGAAATACAGGCCCGAGACCGAAGCCGGGGGCGTCATGGCGAAGCTTTCGGTCAGGGCCATGCCCGCGTTGGTCCCGGCGTCCAGCAGGCGGAACAGGGTGGCCTTTTCCGTGTGGTCGGGCTGGGCCGGATAGCCGGGGGCGGGGCGGATGCCCTGGTATCTTTCCTCGATCAGGTCCTGAACGCTGGTGGCCTCATCGGCGGCGTAGCCCCAGAGCTGGGTCCGCACCGCCTTGTGCAGCCGCTCGGCGAAGGCTTCGGCCAGGCGGTCGGCCAGGGCGGTGGCCATGATGGCGGAATAGTCGTCGCCCGCGGCCTTGAAGGCGGCGGCCTTCTCCAGTTCGCCATGCCCGGCGGTCACGGCGAAGGCGCCGATATAGTCCTGACCCGTCTCCGCCACAAAGTCGGACAGGCACAGGTTCGGCTTGCCGTTGGACTTGGCGATCTGCTGGCGCAGGCCGTGGAAGCGGGCGATTTCGGTCGTGCGGGTCTCGTCGCTCCAGACCAGGATGTCGTCGCCGCGCGCATTGGCGGGCCAGAAGCCGACCACGCCCCTGGCGGTGAACCAGCGCTCCTCGATGATCCGCTTCAACATGTCCTGCGCGTCCTTGAACAGGTCGCGCGCGGCCTCGCCGACGATCTCGTCCTCCAGGATCAGCGGATAGCGGCCGATCAACTCCCAACTGGCGAAGAAGGGCGTCCAGTCGATGTGATCGGCCAGGTCCTTCAGGTCCCAGGCGTCGTAGGCGCGCACGCCCAGGAAGGACGGGGCGGGGGCAGGCGACTGGTCCTCGGCGGGCCGCCAGCGGTTGTCTCGCGCCTGCTGGATCGAGGCGCGGGCCTTCACCTCCTGGCCGCGCGCATATTGTTCGCGGATGCGGATGTATTCGTCGCGGGTGGCGGCTTCGTTGCGCGCCTTGTCGGTGGGGGACAGCAGGCCGGAGACGACGCCCACGGCGCGGCTGGCGTCGACGACATAGGTGGTCGATCCGGCCGAGTAGCCGGGCTCGATCTTCACGGCGGTATGGGTCCGGCTGGTTGTCGCCCCGCCGATCAGCAGGGGGATGGAAAAGCCGCGCCGCTGCATCTCGCGCGCGACGAAGACCATCTCGTCCAGGCTCGGCGTGATCAGGCCGGACAGGCCGATGATGTCCACCTTGTGCTCGACGGCGGCGTCGAGGATGCGGTCGGCCGGGACCATGACGCCCAGGTCGATGACCTCGTAGTTGTTGCACTGAAGCACGACGCCGACGATGTTCTTGCCGATGTCGTGGACGTCGCCCTTGACGGTGGCCATCAGGATACGGCCCGCCTGTTCGCGCGGCTTGCCTGCCTTTTCGGCCTCCATGAAGGGTTCCAGCCAGGCGACGGCCTGTTTCATCACGCGGGCGGACTTCACCACCTGGGGCAGGAACATCTTGCCCGAGCCGAACAGGTCGCCGACCACGTTCATCCCGTCCATCAGCGGGCCTTCGATCACATGCAGCGGGCGCTCTGACGCCAGGCGCGCCTCTTCAGTGTCGGCCTCGATGAACTCCGTGATGCCGTTGACCAGGGCGTGTTCGATCCGCTTGCCGACCGGCTGTTCGCGCCATTTCAGATCGACGACGCGGGCCTGACCCTTCTCGCCCTTGTAGCGGGGCGCCATGTCCACCAGCCGCTCGGTGTTGGACACATTGGTCCGCTGGGGCCGGTTCAGGATCACGTCCTCGACCGCCTCGCGCAGTTCGGCGTCGATGTCGTCATAGACCGGCAGGTCGCCGGCGTTGACGATGCCCATGTCCATGCCGGCGTTGATGGCGTGGTACAGGAAGACGCTGTGGATCGCCCGGCGCACAGGCTCGTTGCCGCGGAAGCTGAACGACACGTTCGACACCCCGCCCGAGATGCGGGCGTAGGGCAGGGTGGCTTTGATGACCCTGACCGCCTCGATGAAGTCGACGGCGTAGTTGTCGTGCTCCTCGATCCCCGTCGCCACGGCGAAGATGTTGGGATCGAAGATGATGTCCTCGGGCGGGAAACCGACCTCGTCGACCAGGATGCGATAGGCGCGGGTGCAGATCTCGATCTTGCGGGCCGCGGTGTCGGCCTGGCCCACCTCGTCAAAGGCCATGACCACGACGGCGGCGCCGTAACGCAGGCATTTGACCGCATGGTCGCGGAACTCGGCCTCGCCCGCCTTCATCGAGATGGAATTGACGATGGGCTTGCCCTGGACGCACTTCAGGCCCGCCTCGATCACCTCCCATTTGGAGCTGTCGATCATCACCGGCACACGGGCGATGTCGGGCTCGGCCGCGATCAGGTTGAGGAAGGTCTGCATGGCGACGACGCCGTCCAGCAGCCCTTCATCCATGTTGACGTCGATGATCTGGGCGCCGGCCTCGACCTGTTGCCGGGCGACGTCCAGAGCCGCCGAATAGTCGCCCTCGACCACCAGCTTGCGGAATTTGGCCGAGCCGGTGACGTTGGTGCGTTCGCCGACGTTGATGAAGACAGGTCTCACGCAAAAACTCCGTTCATCCCGGCGAAAGCCGGGACCCAGCGCTTTTGTGAGGCACGGTGTCTGGGATGACGGGCGACACCCACGCATCGGCGGCTATCGCCCAAAGAACTGGGTCCCGGCTTTCGCCGGGATGAGCGGGTGAGGAAAGCCATCACGACACCAGTTCGAACGGTTCGAGGCCGCTCAGCCGCAAGGCCACCGGCCGTTCCGGGATCGCGCGGGGCTTCAGCGGCGCGACTTCCTCGGCGACATGCCGGATGTGGTCCGGCGTCGTGCCGCAGCAGCCGCCGACGATGTTGACCAGTCCGGACGCCGCCCATTCCTCGATGAAGTGGGCGGTCTCGTGCGGTTCCTCGTCGTACTGGCCCATGGCGTTGGGCAGGCCGGCGTTGGGATAGGCCGCGACCAGGGTGTCGGCGACGCGGCTGAGTTCGGCGATGAAGGGCCGCATCAGGTCGGCGCCCAGGGCGCAGTTGAAGCCGACGGCGAAGGGCTTGGCGTGGCGCACGCTGTTCCAGAAAGCCTCGGCCGTCTGGCCCGACAGGGTGCGGCCCGAACGGTCGGTGATGGTGCCGGAAATCCAGATGGGCAGGGGCTCCAACCCCTCGTCCTCCAGATCCTTGATCGCCTTGATGCAGGCCTTGCAGTTCAACGTGTCGGTGATGGTTTCGATCAGATAGAGATCCACGCCGCCTTCGTTCAGCGCCTGCACCTGATGGCGATAGGCGTCATAGACCTGGTCGAAGGTCACGCTGCGGGCGCCGGGATCGTTCACGTCAGACGACATCGACAGCATCTTGTTCAGCGGGCCGATGGAGCCGGCGGCGAAACGGGGCTTGTGCGGCTCCTTTTCCGTCCAGCGATCGGCTGAGGCGCGGGCCAGTTTCGCGCCTTCCAGGTTGATGTCCCAGACGGCCTGGGCGTCCAGTTTGTAGTCGTCCTGGGCGATGACGGTGGCCGAGAAGGTGTTGGTTTCCGAGATGTCGGCGCCGGCGCCGTAATACTGATCGTGCAGGTCGGCGATGATGTCGGGCCGGCTGATGCAGAGGATGTCGTTGTTCCCCTTCATCTGGTCGCGCTCGTCATAGCCGTTGGCGGTGGTGAAGCGGTCGCCGCGGAAATCGGCTTCCGACAGGCCGCGCCGCTGGATCATGACGCCCCAGCTGCCGTCCAGGACCAGAATGCGATCCCTGGCCGCCTGATGCAGGGCGGCGATGCGTTCGGAACGGGTCAACGGCATCAGGCGACGGCCTTCTGTTCGCGCACGCCCAGCACCCGGCAGATGGCGTAAACCAGTTCGGCCCGGTTCAGGGTGTAGAAGTGGAAGTCCGAGAAGCCCTCCTCCTGCAGACGCGCGCAGTTCTCTGCGGCGATGGAGGCGGCCAGCAGCTTGCGGGTCTCGGGGTCGTCGTCCAGGCCGTCGAAATGGGCCGCCAGCCAGTCGGGCAGGGCCGCGCCGCACGCCGCCGTCATTCGCTTCAGTCCCGCGAAGTTCGACACCGGCATGATGCCGGGGATCAGCGGAATCGTGATCCCCGCCGCGCGCACCCGGTCGCGGAAGCGCAGGAAGGCCTCGATGTCGAAGAAGAACTGGGTCACGGCGCGCGTGGCGCCCGCGTCGATCTTGGCCTTGAGAACCTCGATGTCGTGGTCGATGGACGGGCTTTCCGGGTGCTTCTCCGGATAGGCGCCGACCGTCACTTCGAAACCGCCGATGCGACTTATGGCGGCCGTCAGTTCGGTGGCGTTGGCGTAGCCGTCGGCGCGGGGCTGATAGGCGCCGCCGATGCTCCCGGAATCGTTCATGCCGCCGGGCGGGTCGCCGCGCAGGGCCACGATGTGATCGACGCCGATGGCCTTGTAGCCCTCGATCACCTCGTCCACCTCGTCACGGCTGGCCTCCACGCAGGTCAGGTGGGCGGCGGGGCGCAGGGTGGTCTCGCCGATGATGCGCTGAACCGTGCGGTGGGTCCGCTCGCGGGTCGAGCCGCCGGCGCCATAGGTGACGGAGACGAAGGCGGGGTTCAGCGGCTCCAGCCTGCGGACGGCCTTCCACAGATTGGCTTCGGCCTCGTCCGACTTGGGCGGAAAGAATTCGAAGGAGACGTTGACCGCATTGTGGTTCGACCCGGCGCGGGCGACCGGCCCCAGCGGCGACAGCAGCAGGGCGCGGGCATCGGCCAGGTTCAGGGCGGGGGCGGCCATCAGGCGGTCTTTCGTTCGGACTGGGCGCGGCGCTGCGCAGTCCAGATGGTTACGGTCAGGCCCTCGTTGTCGGGGGGCAGGGCGATGGGCGCCGAGGGCGTCAGCCCTGCGCCGGTCAGCCAGTCGCGGATCTCGGCGTCGGCGAAGCCCAGGCGGCGATGCTGATGCGCCTCGCGCATATGTTCGAAGTCGTGTGGGGCGAAGTCCACAATGACCAGGCGGCCGCCCACGCTGACCAGGCGCGCGGCCTCGGACACGGCGGCGGCGGGATCGGCCAGATAGTGCAGCACCTGATGCACGATCACCAGGTCGGCGCTGGCGGCGGGCAGGCGGGTGGAGAAGATGTCGCCGTGGCGCAGTTCGACCTTGTCCAACCCGGCCTTGGAGACATTGGCCCGGGCGATGTTCAGCATGTTCTGGCTGAGGTCCAGCCCGACCGACATCTTGGCCTTCTTGCCGAACAGGGTCAGCATCCGGCCCGAGCCGGTGCCCAGGTCCACGACCCGCTCGAACGGTCCGGGGCCGACGGCTCGTTCCAGAGCCGCTTCGACGGCGGTTTCACTGACATAGAGGGAGCGCAGCCGGTCCCATTGAGGCGCGACCTGTTCGAAATAGTCGGCGGCGGCGACCTCGCGCTCCTTGCGCACGTCGTCCAGACGGCGGTGGTCGGCCTCGCCCGCGTCGTCGGCCAGGATGTCCAGAACCGTGTCGATCAGGCGGCGCGCCTGGGCGTCGTGCGACAGGCGATAATAGACCCGCGCCCCATCCGGGAACCGTTCGATCAGTCCGGCGTCCGTCATCAGCTTGAGATGGCGCGAGACGCGCGGCTGGCTTTGATCCAAGATGCGCGACAGCTCCATGACCGACAGTTCCTCGCCGCCCAGCAGCGACAGGATGCGGAGACGGGTCGGTTCGCCCGCAGCGCGCAGGGCTTCGACGGTCTGATCGGCGGACAGGCTCATGCGTTTCATATAAGGATATCCTTATATGATTGTGCAAGGAAAAAGCGCGGTCTCGGAAATCGCGCGACGGGAAAACTTCGTGCGCGCGTTTGAGGAGGATAACGCCCTTTGGAGCAATCTCATGCGCTTTATCATGATCGCCGCCGTCGCCGCCTTCGCCGTCGCAGGTCCCGCCATGGCCCAAAGCGACTTTCCCGACCCGCCCATGCCGCAGATGTCCGGCGACCAGGCTGGGCCGCGCATGGGCATGATGCGCCCGCCCGAGCGCGAAACCGTGGCCGAGATGCAGTCGCGCACTGGCCGGCTGTTCGACCGGCTGGACGCCAATCATGACGGGGTGATCGACGCCGCCGAACTGGCCAATGCGCGAGGCGGGCGTATGCTGGCGCGCTTCGACGCCGACGGCGACGGCCGTATCACCCGCGAGGAGATGAATACGGGCGTCCAGACCCTGTTCAAGGCGTTGGACAAGAACGGCGACGGCGTCGTGACCGCCGACGAGCGGCCCCAACGGCCGAACTGATCAGACCACGGGCGTCTTCAGGGGGGCGCCCGCGAAATGGGCCTGCAGGTTTTCGATCAGCAGCACCAGCATGCCCTGCACTCCGGCGGTCGTCGCGCCGGCGGTGTGGGGCGTCAGGATCACATTGGGCGTGTCCGCCCAGCGCGTCGGATCGGTGGGTTCTTCCTGGAAGACGTCCAGCGCCGCCTGGCCCAGGACGCCGGACTTCAGGGCGTCGATCAGGGCGTCTTCATCCACCACCTGACCGCGAGAGACATTGATCAGGAGGCCGTCCGGCCCCAGGGCTTGGATGACCGTGCGCGAGATCAGACCGCGATTGGTCTCATCGGCCTTGCAGGCCACGACCAGGATGTCGCTGTCCTTGGCCAGGTTCAGAAGACTGTCTGCGCGGGGCCATCGCGCCTCATGCGGGCGGGGACCCCACCAGGACACATTCATGCGGAACGCCCCGGCCCGTTCGGCCACCGCGCGGCCGATGTGGCCCAGGCCGACGACGCCCAGCTTTTGACCGGCCAGGGAGGGGGTGATGGTGCGGGATTCGACCTTCCAATCGCCGTTGCGGACCTGACGGTCGCCGGAAACGATCTGGCGACGGGCGGCCAGGATCAGGCCCAGCGCATGATCGGCCACGTCTTCGTGATTGACGCCCGGCGCATGAGTGACTGGCAGGCCGCGCGCCCTACACCATTCGACGTCGATGCCGTCGTAGCCGGCGGTGAAACAGGCGATCAGGCCAAGGTTCGGCAGGCGCTCGATCAGCGTCTTATCCAGCGGATACTCGCCCGCGACGATCAGGGCGCGGATGTCATGGGCGGCCTCGACCGGCGGCCCTTCCCAGAAACGATACACGTCAAAGGCGCTCTCCAGAAAGCCGGAGAGCGGGGCCAGATGCCGCTGCATGATGAGAACGGCGGGGCGTTGGGTCATGCAGCGGCTCCTTTTTCAGGTCAGGCGATCAGCGGCCGAACTTCTGGTGCTGAACGCGCTTGGGGATGATGCTGTCGGCGCCCAGGCGGCGCATCTTGTCCTGTTCGTAGGCTTCGAAGTTGCCCTCGAACCACTCGACATGGCCATTGCCTTCGAAAGCCAGGATGTGGGTGGCCAGGCGGTCAAGGAACCAGCGGTCGTGGGAGATGACCACGGCGCAGCCGGCGAACTCTTCCAGCGCCTCTTCCAGGTTCTGTAGGGTCTCGATGTCCAGGTCGTTGGTCGGTTCGTCGAGCAGGATCAGATTGCCGCCGGACGCCAGGGTCTTGGCCAGATGGACGCGGTTGCGCTCGCCACCCGACAGTTGGCCGACCTTCTTCTGCTGATCGCCGCCCTTGAAGTTGAAGCTGCCGACATAGGCGCGGGTGTTGATCTCGCGCTTGCCGACCATCATCACGTCGGTGCCGCCGCTGATCGCCTGCCAGATGGTTTCGTCCGGCTTCAGGTCGTCGCGCGACTGATCGACATAGGCCAGCTTGACCGTCTCGCCGACCTTGATCGTGCCGCCGTCGGGCTGTTCCTGGCCGGTAATCAGTTTGAACATGGTCGACTTGCCGGCGCCGTTCGGGCCGATGACGCCGACGATGCCGTTGGGCGGCAGTTTGAAGGTCAGATTGTCGAACAGGGTCTTTTCGCCATAGGATTTCTGCAGGCCCTCGACCTCCAGAACCACATTGCCCAAGCGCGGGCCGGGCGGAATCTGGATGACGGCGAAGGACTGGGCCTTGGTCGCGTTCTCCTGTTCGGCGACCATCTTCTCATAGGCGGCCAGACGGGCCTTGGACTTGGCCTGACGGGCCTTGGCGCCCGACCGGACCCATTCCAGTTCGCGGGTGAGGGCGCGCTGGCGGGCTTCGGATTCCGACTGCTCCTGCACCACGCGCTTCTGCTTGGCTTCCAGCCACGAGGAATAGTTGCCCTCGTGCGGGTGGCCCTTGCCGCGGTCCAGCTCCAGCGTCCACTTGGTGACTTGATCGAGGAAGTAGCGGTCGTGGGTCACAAGAATGACGCAGCCGGGGAAGTTCTCCAGGTGGTGCTGCAGCCAGGCGACGGATTCGGCGTCCAAGTGGTTGGTCGGTTCGTCCATCAGCAGCATGTCGGGCTTGGACAGCAGCAGGCGGGCCAGGGCCACGCGGCGCTTTTCACCGCCGGACAGGTTGGTGACTTCCCAATCGTCGGGCGGGCAACGCAGGGCGCCCATGGCCTGGTCGATGCGGCTGTCGATGTCCCAGACGTCGCCGGCGTCGATCTTCTCCTGAAGGGCGGTCATCTCCTCCATCAGCTCGTCGGTGTAGTTTTCACCGAGTTCGGCGGCGACCTCGTTGAAGCGGTTGACCCACTGCTTCTCTTCGCACCATGCCTCGACGTTCTGGCGCACGTTCAGGGCGGGGTCGAGCTGAGGCTCCTGCTCCAGATAGCCGCGCTTGACGCCGTCGGCGGCCTTGGCTTCGCCGGTGAATTCTGTGTCCAGACCGGCCATGATCTTCAGCAGGGTGGACTTACCCGAGCCGTTGACGCCGACCACGCCGATCTTGGCGTCGTTATAGAAGCTGAGCCAGATGTTCTCGAAGATCTTGCGGCCGCCGGGGAAGGTCTTGGTCAGACCCTGCATCTGGAAAATATATTGCTGCGCCATGAGGTGCGTCGCGCCCTTTGGGTTCGTCTGATTGGGGAGTTGGCCCGATGTAGCGATCCGGCGCGCGAAGGGCAAATAAGGCGGTCGCGCGACGGGCCGGGTCAGGCGTAGTTGAAGCTGATGGAGATGCGGTCGGACCTGGCCTGGTTGGTCGGCACCTCGTGCCGCAGCGCAGCTTTCCCACATCAGGACGGTCCCGGCCTGGGGGCGCAGATAGACGAAGGGGCGTTCGGCTTCGGGCGCGTCGTCGGTTACGCCGGGGCGGGCCATCATCAAGGGCAGGCGCGGGTCTTCCAGCTTCAACGACGAGGCGCCGTCGGGCACGGCGACATAGACGGTGCCGGACAGGAAGGCGTGGGGGTGGATATGGCCGGTGTGGCCGCCGCCGGGCTTGAGGATATTGACCCACAGATTGTCGAGGCGCGGCTTCCTGGCCAGATCGAAGTTCAGGGCCCGGGCATAGGCGATGGCGTGGCGATCCAGATGACGCTTCAGTTCCGCGAACTCCGGGAACCGCTGCGGCAGATCGTTCAACGAGGCGTAGGAGGTGTAGCCCCGGTAGGCGTTGGCGCGGCACCAGCGACGGCCCGCCTCGTCCTCTTCGGCCATCATGCGGACGACGTCGACCAACTGCGCGTTGAAGTCGGGCCAGCCCCGGCTGTCGGCGAGAGAGGCTTCATAGACCTGGGTGACGAAGAGGGGGCGCAGGGACATGGACGGGGGATAGCCTGTCGATGCGCGGACGGGAACTCCTCTTTCCCATGCCGGAACCCCTGCATGGTTCCATACAGGCTCCCGTGCTGGGGAGGCAGGACGCCTGTGCAGGCGCGCACGATCCGGCTAAGAACAGCGGATGTTCAAGTCCGTCCTTGTCGCCAATCGCGGCGAAATCGCCTGTCGCGTCTTCCGAACCGCCAAGCGGATGGGATTACGCACCATCGCCGTCTATTCCGAAGCCGACGCCGAAGCCCTGCATGTGCGCGAGGCCGACGAAGCGGTGCTGATCGGCCCGGCGGCGGCCCGCGAGAGCTATCTGGACGGCGCCAAGGTGCTGGCGGCGGCCAAGGCTGTGGGGGCGGAGGCGATCCACCCCGGCTATGGCTTCCTGTCCGAGAACGCCGACTTCGCCGAGGCCGTCGTGGCGGCGGGCATCGTCTGGATCGGGCCGCAGCCGGCCTCCATCCGCGCCATGGGGCTGAAGGACGCGGCGAAAAAGCTGATGATCGCAGCGGGCGTGCCCGTCACCCCCGGCTATCAGGGCGAGGACCAGTCCCTGGAGACGCTGACGGCCGAGGCGAACCGTATCGGCTTTCCCGTTCTGATCAAGGCGGTAGCGGGCGGCGGCGGCAAGGGCATGAAGAAGGTCGACCGGCCCGAGGACTTCGCCGACGGCCTGGCCAGCGCCCAGCGCGAGGGGCAGTCGTCTTTCGGCGACCCGCGCGTTCTGATCGAAAGCTACATCACTCGCCCGCGCCATATCGAGGTGCAGGTCTTCGGCGACAGCCACGGAAACGTCGTCCACCTGTACGAACGCGACTGTTCGCTGCAACGCCGCCACCAGAAGGTGATCGAGGAGGCACCCTCGCCGGGCATGGACGCCGCCACCCGCGCGGCCGTGACCGCCGCCGCCGTCCGCGCCGCCAAGGCCGTCGATTATCAGGGCGCGGGGACCATCGAGTTCATCGCCGACGCCTCGGACGAGCTGAAGTCCGACCGCATCTGGTTCATGGAGATGAACACGCGGCTGCAGGTCGAGCATCCGGTGACGGAATCCATCACCGGGGTCGATCTTGTCGAATGGCAGTTGCGCGTGGCGGCGGGCGAGCCGATCCCGCTGAAGCAGGACGAGATCAAGCTGAACGGCTGGGCCATGGAGGCGCGGCTGTACGCCGAGGATCCCGCCAACGGCTTCCTGCCTTCGATCGGCGCGCTGGAGTATTTCAGCCTCCCTGACGACATCCGCGTCGATACCGGCGTGACCTGGGGTGGCGAGGTCAGCCAGTTCTACGATCCCATGATCGCCAAGCTGATCGTGCACGAAGACAGCCGCGAAGCCGCCGCCGGACGTCTGGCCAAGGCCTGCGCCGAGGTCTGCGTCTGGCCGGTCAAGGCCAACGCCGGGTTCCTGAAGCGCTGCCTTGACCATCCGCGCTTCGTGGCGGGCGACGTCGACACCGGCTTCATCGCGGCGGAAGAGGCCGCCCTGACCCACGTTGCGGCGCCGACCGAGGTGCAGGCGGCGGCTCTGGCGGTTCTGGCGTCCGAGGCCCATCACGCCGAAGAATGGGTGCGGCCGATGAAGACCGGCCGCGAGGCCTCGCCCTGGTCGCCCACCGCCTATGGCCTTTACGGCTTTCGACTGAACGGCGGCGTGGCGGCGTCTCAGCGCGCTCGCATCAACGGCGCCTTGGTCGAGGCGTCCGTGCGTCCGGATGAGCACGGCAGCTATTTCAACGTGGACCTGAACGACCAGACCCTGGGGGCCTATGTGCTGACAGGCGACGTGGCCCTTTTTCGCGACGGGCAGGAGTACGCCTCACTGGTCCGGCCGGTGGACGAGCCCGTCGTCTTCTACGGCGGCGAAGCCTGGACCTTCGAAACCCCGCGCCACGGCGGCGGGGCCGGCGCAGGCGGCTCCGCCTCCGACGGCTCTCTACGCGCACCCATGCCCGGCAAGATCGTCGCGGCGCCCGCCAAGTCAGGTGACGCCGTGAACAAGGGCCAGCCGGTGGTGGTGCTGGAAGCCATGAAGATGGAGCACGCCCTGACCGCGCCCTTCGACGGGGTGGTGGCCGAGCTCAATGTCGTCGTGGGCGATCAGGTCGTCGATGGGACCGTCCTGGCGGTGGTGAAGGCGGCCGATTAAAGCCCGACGCCGCCCAAGGGGCGTGTCTGGATGGCGTCGTCCACACTGACCAGAAGGCCAAGGACGGGGCCCAGACGCCGCTCTTACGGATGTCTTGGGTGCAGACCTCGTGGGTTTCGGCGTCGGTCCAGATTTCCGTCACCCACAGAGTGTCGGTGTGGGCCAGGTCGTGCGCCACGACATAGGAATGGCAGCCGTGACGCCGCAGCGTGGGATCCAGAAGGATCAGGGCCAGTTCGTCGCGACGACCGGGATGAGCCACCAGGCGGGTAATCAGTCCGTACATCGTTCCCGACGCCCGGCGGGCGGCGTCCTGCTCAATGAGAAACGCCTTCTAGCCGGCCGGGTCTTAAGAATTCTGGCTATTCGGTCGGCGAGCGCTTAGGTGAGCGCCATGCCGCTGCACATGATCAAGCTTTGCGTCGGGGTGTCCGACGTCGAATGGCTGGAAAACCGCGCCAGGGGCGGAAAGCCGCTGATCGTCCACACCCGGATGACGCCCAAGCGCGTCGCCGAGATCGAGGATGGCGGGTCGCTGTACTGGGTGGTCAAGGGAACGGTCGTCTGTCGTCAGCCGATCCTGGACATCGCCACCCTGGGCGAGGGCAAGGCCAGCCGCTGCGAGATCACGCTGGAGCCCCGGGTGATCCGCACGGCGCCCCTGGCGCGACGGCCGTTCCAGGGCTGGCGCTATCTGGAGTCCAAGGACGCGCCGACCGATCTGGACACGCTGGACGCGGGCGAGGCGCCCGAGGATCTGGTCCGGCAACTGCGCGAACTGGGCGCCTGGTAGCGTAAATCCACAAAGTTTTTGGGAGTTGACCCCGACGGTCGCCCATGGCCTGTGCCGCGTCCCATGATGCGTTTCAGCTCCCACGCCCGATCCACCCTTCGTGAATTGACGACCTTGGCCTGGCCGGTGGTCATGGCGCGGCTGGGCATCATGACCATGGGGCTGACCGACGCCATCGTGGTGGGCCACTATTCCAGCCGCGAACTGGCCTTCCACTCCCTGGCCTGGGCGCCGTCGTCGGTGGTGCTGACCACGGCGGTCGGTCTGATGATGGGGGTCCAGGTCATGACCGCTCGCCTGCGGGGCGAGGGACGGCACGACGAGGTCGGCGCCGTGCTGCGTCGCGGCCTGGTCTATGCCCTGCAGATCGGCGTGGTGTCCATGATCGGGCTTTTGCTGCTGGGGCCGTTCGGCATGGTCCGCATGGGACTGGAGGACGGATTGGCCGAGGGCGCCTCGCCCGTGCTGATGGTCTTCGCCTTGTCGATGCCGGCCTATCTGATTTCAGTGGCGGCGCAGTTCTTTCTGGAGGGTCTGCATCGGCCCAAGGCGGGCATGGTCGCCATGTGGGTCGCCAATGCCGTCAATCTGGGCCTGAACCTGATGCTCGTGCCCGACCCGTTCGGGCTAGGGGTGCATGGGGCCGTGGCCTCGGCCTGGGCGACGTTCGGTGCGCGCACGGCCCTGGCGGTGTTTCTGGCCGTCTACATCCTGCGTTTGCCCGAGGCGCGGCAATGGGGGCTGTTCGCCAAGCCGCGCCGCGACCGTTCGACCGAGGTGGAGCAGATCCGGGTCGGCATCGGGGCGGGATCGTCGAACTTCGTCGAAGTCGGCGCCTTCGCCGCCATGACCCTGTTCGCCGGCCAACTGGGCGCGGCCGAGACCGCCAGCTGGGCGGTGGTCATCAATGTGTCCGCCATCGTCTTCATGGTGCCGATGGGCCTGTCGTCCGCCACCGCCGTGCTGGTCGGCCGGGCCTATGGGGCGGGGGACAAGGCGGGCGTGATGCGCAGCGGCCTGATAGGCATCGGGGTGGTGACGGTGCTGGCCTTCGTCATCGCCCTCGGCCTGTGGCTGGCGGCGCGGCCGGTGGTCGGCGCCTATACCGCCGATCCGGCGATCCTGGCCATCGCCGCCCCGGCCCTGGTTCTGGCGACGCTGTTCTTCGTCGCCGACGCCCAGCAGGTGGTCGCCGCCCAGGCCAACCGCGCCGCCGGCGACGTGGTCTGGCCGACCCTGATGCACGTCTTTTCCTACGGCGTGGTCATGATCCCGCTGGGCTGGTGGCTGGCGCACCGGATCGGCGTCGACGGCCTGGTCTGGTCGGTCATCGTCGCCAGCGTCATCTCCGGCGCCCTGCTGACGGGGCGCTTCATAAGGATCGCAAGGCGGTTGCCTGAGCCGGCTAATGGGTGAACGTCAACTCACTCATTAGCCTTGGCCGGCTCGGAAACACCCTGATGCAGCGTTTCAGTTGCCGGAGCCGCCGCCGACGGGGCGTCGTCTTCCAACAGCGAGAATTCAACCTTCGCTCGAAACCGTTGACCCGTGCGCACGCCCTGCCGTAACTCCACTCGACCCCGTTCAATGACTGAAACCGCTGCAGGCTCCAGACCCTGACCCGGGGGGCTAACCTCGATCGCACGGCATCGCTGTGGAACCTGATTGGGTCCGGCCACGCATTCGACGACGACGTAGGCTGGTTGCGCGCCTTCACTCTGGGGCGCGGTGGTCTGTAAAGCGACAGCCATGGCGATACTGATCACGGTCGGAGGATTGCGTCGCCGGGCGCGCCTAGAATGCGGCGCTTCTGAGCTTCGTACTCGTCGGAGGAGATTGCGCCGCTGTCTCTCAGGGCAGCGAACTTCGCGAGATCGTCAGCTGACGAAGACGAAGTCTGACGTTGGGCGCTGCTCAACCGCGCCATCAGGGCGTTGTTTTGCTCGGAAACCATGCCGCCCAGGGTGAAAGCGTCGATCAGCAACCAGATGCCTAATGGAATGAGAAAGAGAAGGCCAAAGCCTGCCGCCAACAGGAGCGTCCATCCCAGGATCGCCAGCACCAGCTGAAACACGGCCGAGCCCGTGCGCCCCAGATAGAAGCGATGCCCTCCGACGCCGCCCGTGAAGAACCAGAGCAGATACGCGACGCCCACGGACTTCTTGTTGCTCTCGAACGCCATGAGCGCCTGAGTGTCGGCGCTTAGCCCACCATATTTTGTCATTATACGTCCCCTTTGCCTTGTGGTTCTCTCAACCCCAGCGCGCACGAGTCAAGGGCGTCGAAGCTGGTTGTGCAATTGAGCGTAAGCAGCTCTCTACGCTTGTCGGGCAGCGGGCTTCGGGTCGTTCGCCGCTGTTTATCAGGCGCAGGTGACGGAACGGTTCCGCCGCTCTATATCCCTGCGCTTCCCCGAACTCCCTGGACGATCATGGCCCGCATCCTCATCACCTCGGCGCTGCCCTACATCAACGGCATCAAGCACCTTGGGAATCTGGCCGGGTCGATGCTGCCGGCGGATGTCTGGGCGCGGTTCAAGCGCGGGCAGGGTCATGAGGTGCTGTATATCTGCGCGACCGACGAGCACGGCACCCCGGCCGAACTGGCCGCCGCCGCCGCCGGTCAGGACGTGCGGACCTATTGCGACGAGCAGCACGAAATCCAGAAAACGGCGGGCCAGGCGTTCGGCCTGAGCTACGACTGGTTCGGTCGGTCGTCGAATCCGCAGAATCATCGGTTGACCCAGCACTTCGCCGAGGCCCTGGAGAAGAACGGCCTGATCGAGGAGCGGGTGGATCGGATGATCTACTCCATCGACGACGCCCGTTTCCTGCCCGACCGCTATGTCGAGGGGACCTGTCCGCACTGCGGCTATGACAAGGCGCGCGGGGACCAGTGCGACAACTGCGGCCGCCTTCTGGACCCCACCGACCTGATCGATCCCTATTCGTCGGTCTCGGGCAGCCGGAACCTGGAGGTGCGCGACACGCGGCACCTGTATCTGTTGCAAACGAAGATCGAGCCGCAGATCCGCGCCTGGGTGGACGGAAAGTCGGGCTGGCAACCGCTGGCCAAGTCCATCGCCAACAAACATCTGGACGAGGGGCTGATCGACCGGGGCATCACCCGCGACCTGGCGTGGGGCGTGCCTGTGACCAAGGACGGTTTCCCCCGCCCCGGCATGGAGGACAAGGTCTTCTACGTCTGGTTCGACGCCCCCATCGAATACATCGGCGCGACCGAGGAATGGGCCGAGGCGACCGGAAACACTTGGCGCGACTGGTGGCGGCTGGACGAGGGGGGCGAGAATGTCCGCTATGTCCAGTTCATGGGCAAGGACAACGTCGCCTTCCACACTGTCAGCTTCCCCGCCACGATCATCGGCTCGGGCGAGCCGTGGAAGACGGTCGACCAGCTGAAAGCCTTCAACTGGCTGAACTGGTACGGCGGCAAGTTCTCGACCAGCCAGAAGCGCGGCGTCTTCATGGACCAGGCGCTGGACCTGCTGCCGGCCGACTATTGGCGCTGGTATCTGACCGCCTACGGGCCCGAACATTCCGACGCCGCCTTCACCTGGGAGCAGTTCCAGGGGGCGATCAACAAGGACCTGGCCGACGTGCTGGGCAATTTCGTCAACCGCATCGTCAAGTTCGCCGAATCCAAGTTCGACGGCGTCGTGCCAGAAGGCGGAGAGGCCGGCCCGCTGGAAGCCAAGCTGGAGGCCGACCTGCGCGCCGCCGTGGCCGAGGCGACGGAACAGTTCGAGGCGATGGAGTTCAGGAAGGCCGCGGCCGCTGTGCGCGCCGCCTGGGTGCTGGGCAACGAATATCTGCAGGAGGCCGCGCCCTGGACCGCGCTGAAGAGCGACCGCGACCGGGCGGCCGTCGGTGTTCGCACCGGGCTGAACATGGTCGCCCTGTTCGCGCGTCTGGCCGCGCCGATCCTGCCCTTCACCGCGCCGCGCATCGCCGCCTCGGTCGGGGTGACGGACCTGACCTGGCCCGCCGCCGACGCCGATCTGCTGAACACCCTGCGGGTCGGCGGCAAGGTGGAGGCGCAAGGGGTGCTGTTCGCCAAGGTCGAGGACGCCCAGGTGGCGGAATGGTCCGAACGCTTCGGCGGCGCGGATCAGTGAGCGGGCGGCGGGGACAGACGTTGTGACGCCGACCCTGGCCCCGCTGGACACCGTGCGTCGGGCCGCGATCCGCGATCGTCTGACGCGCACCGGCCGGGCCCAGGTGGATGGCGTGTTCACGCCGTCGGACGCTCGGACCCTGTACGAGGCTGCTACGGCCGCCGAGTACAATGTCGTCACGCGGCGTGAAACGGGGCATGTCGACTTGCCCGCCGCTTGGCTGGCTTCGCTGACGCCGGATCAGAAGCGTGGGTTGGGACAGGCGGTGCAGACCTCGGCCCAGACCGACTTTCAGTATCTGTACGACAATCACCCGATCTACGATCTGGTCCAGACGGGGCAGGCGGCGCCGATTTGGCGCGACCTGCTGGCCTTTCTGAACGGGGCGGCCTTTCTGGACCTGATGCGCGACCTGACCGGCGAAGGGCGGATCGCCCTGGCGGACGCCCAACTGACCCGCTATCGCGCGGGCCATTTCCTGACCGAGCACGACGATCACGCCGACGGCAAGAACCGCTTCTTCGCCTATGTGCTGAACCTGACGCCGATCTGGCGCATCGAATGGGGCGGCCTGCTGGCCTTCCACGGCACGGACGGCAATGTGGCCGAGGCCTTCACCCCACGCTTCAACACGCTGAACCTGCTTAAGGTGCCGTCGCCGCATTCGGTGACGCAGGTGGCTCTGTCCGCCGCAGCGGACCGGATCTCGGTCACGGGCTGGCTGCGCGGTGCCTAACGCTCGGCGATGACGACCGGCAGGCCGGCGGCGTGCCAGGCCTGGATGCCGCCCAGCATGTTGAACAGGGACTGGCCGTCCGCGGCGGTCGGGCCGACGAAGGCGCAGACCTGATGGCTTCGTCCGCCCTTCAGGCACTGGACGACGATCTTCTTGTCGGGGGGCAGGTCCAGCGCCTCCCAGGCGGCGGGCATCTGGCTGAGCGGCGCCAAAATGGCCCCGTCGATGCGGGCGGCGGCGAACTCGTCCGGCTCGCGCACGTCGATCAGGACGGCTTCGCCTGCCCGCAGCCAGGCGGCGGCCTCTTCGACCGTGACCGTCGCCACCGTCATGGCGCTACCGTCGGTTCGGCAGGCGCCGGCGTCGGGCTGTTCTCGGTGCGCTTCTGACCCAGGTGTTTGGCGGCTTCCTCAGGACCGATCTCAAGGAAGGTCGGGGCGGAAGCGTTGAACTGCTCTATATGGCCGGTGCGAACCACGACCTGGCGCGCCCCGTCCCAGATCATGTGCAAGGCGACGTACAGCACCACGACCAGACCGATGTAGCCGATCCAGCGGAAGCGATGCAGCAGCTTGGCGATGTAGGTGGCGGCGACGCCCATCAGGGCGATCGACAGAATCAGGCCGAAGACCATGATCCAGGGGTGTTCATGCGCCGCGCCGGCGACGGCCAGCACATTGTCCAGCGACATGGTGATGTCGGCGACCATGATCTGTATCAGGGCGGCGCCGAAGCTCTTGCGCTTGATGCCCAGTTCTTCGGGCGAGGGGCCCGAGCCATGCTCGATGCTCATCGCCAGTTCGAGTTCCTTCTCGGCCTCGGCCTGGTCGTGGGTCGCCTGCTCGCGCAGTTCGCGCCACATCTTCCAGCACACCCACAGCAGCAGAAGCCCGCCCGCCAGCAGCAGGCCGACCAGGGCCAGAAGCTGGACGGTGATCAACGCAAAGCCGATGCGCATGACGACGGCGGCGGCCAGGCCGATCAGAATGGCCTTCTTGCGCTGGTCCTGGGGCAGGGCGGCGGCGGCCAGGCCCACGGCGACGGCGTTGTCGCCGGCCAGGACCAGATCCATCAGCAGGACCTGGCCCAGGGCCGCAGCCTGGCTGGCGAGTTCGGGAGATAAAAGGAAATCCATGTCCGCTCTCTAGCGCCGGCGCGGCCGTCTGTCAGCCGCGTTGCGCGCGGGCGGCCTCATAGAGGGCGACGGCCGCCGCATTGGAGACATTCAGGCTCTCGAACCCGCCCGGCATGGGAATCTTGGCCAGGACGTCGCAGTGTTCGGCCACCAGACGGCGGATGCCGTCGCCTTCCGACCCCATGACCAGAACGGTGGGCCGGGCGTCCAGCGCCTCTTCCAGCGTCTGTTCGCCCGCGCCGTCCAGGCCGACGGCGCGCCAGCCCAGGTCGGCCAGCCGCTCCAGCGCGCGCGACAGGTTCGTCACCCGGGCGTGGGGCAGGCGTTCGGTCGCCCCGACCGCCGCCTTGGCCAGGGCGCCGGCCAAGGCCGGGGCGTGCCGGTCCTGGACGATGATTCCGCGCGCGCCGAAGGCCAGGGCCGAGCGGAAGATGGCGCCGACGTTCTGAGGATCGGTCAACTGGTCCAGCATGACGATGACCCCCTGCGCCGGTTCGGCCAGGTCCTCCAGCGCCACGCCTTCCAGCGGCTGGACCTTGAAGGCCAGGCCCTGGTGCACCGCGCCGGGCGGCAACATCCGGGTCAGGGCCTGGGCTTCGACCACCTCGATCTTGTGGCCGTGGGCCAGCTTGCCGTCCTCGATCTCGGCGGCGCGCTCGGGCGTGGCCAGAAGGCGTCCCATGCCGCGCCGCGCGGGATTCGCCAGGGCCGCCAGAACCGGATGACGACCCCACAGGAAATTATCGGCGTCCACCTTGCCGCGGTCGGACGCACGCTGCGGGCGCGGCGCCGTCTCGCGCCCGCCAAACCCTTGTGCGGCGGGCTTTTGATCCCGGTCGCGCGGGCCGGAAGGGCGGCCGGACAAGGCCTGTTTTTTACCGCTTTTACGGTCGTTGCGTTCTGATTTCGACGACACTATAAGACGCCCTCCGATTTGGAGCCCCAAGGGCTTTCGGGTCTGGGCGCTCCCTCTATCGCAGAGGAGGCGGCAACCCGAAGGCTTTTGTTTCGTCCCGCTTCTTTATGGGCGGAACGGAGGGGTCCGGCGGTTCGACAAGGCGCGCTGGGGGAATGTCCCGAGCGGCAAAGGGGGGGGACTGTAAATCCCCTGCGTAAGCTTCGAAGGTTCGAGTCCTTCTTCCCCCACCACGCGCCTTCGACGGACACGACGGATCAGGACGACGGAGAGGAACCGGCTGCGGCGTTCCCTTAGAACTTCCGCAGTCTCCGCGCGGGTATAGCACAATGGTAGTGCAGCAGCCTTCCAAGCTGAGGATGTCGGTTCGATCCCGTCTACCCGCTCCAGGTTTTTTGATCAGCATCGCGCCCCTCCGCTGACGGACCCGGGCCACAGGAGTTTTGGCCATGGCCAAGGAAAAGTTCGAACGCACGAAGCCGCACTGCAACATCGGCACGATTGGTCACGTTGACCACGGCAAGACGACGCTGACGGCGGCGATCACGATGACGCTGGCGAAGGCGGGTGGCGCGAAGGCGATGAACTACGCCGACATCGACGCGGCGCCGGAAGAGAAGGCGCGGGGCATCACGATCAACACGGCGCACGTCGAGTATGAGACGGCGAACCGTCACTATGCGCACGTCGATTGCCCCGGCCACGCCGACTATGTGAAGAACATGATCACGGGCGCGGCGCAGATGGACGGCGCGATCCTGGTTGTTTCGGCCGCCGACGGCCCGATGCCGCAGACGCGCGAGCACATTCTTCTGGCTCGTCAGGTCGGCGTTCCGGCCCTGGTGGTCTTCATGAACAAGGTCGACCTGGTCGACGACGAAGAGCTGCTGGAACTGGTCGAGATGGAAGTGCGCGAGCTGCTCTCGTCGTACCAGTTCCCGGGCGACGACATTCCGATCACCAAGGGCTCGGCCAAGGCCGCGACCGACGGCGTGAACCCGGAGATCGGCGAACAGCGCGTTCTGGCCCTGATGGAAACGGTCGACGCCTACATCCCGCAACCGGCGCGTCCGGTGGACCAGCCGTTCCTGATGCCGGTCGAAGACGTGTTCTCGATCTCGGGCCGCGGCACCGTGGTGACGGGTCGGGTCGAGAAGGGCGTGGTCAAGGTCGGCGAGGAAGTGGAGATCGTGGGCATCCGTCCGGTGCAGAAGACGACCTGCACGGGCGTGGAAATGTTCCGCAAGCTGCTGGACCAGGGCGAGGCGGGCGACAACGTGGGCGTTCTGCTGCGCGGCACCAAGCGTGAAGACGTCGAGCGCGGTCAGGTTCTGTGCAAGCCGGGTTCGATCACGCCGCACACCAAGTTCCTGGCCGAAGCCTACATCCTGACGAAGGAAGAAGGCGGCCGCCACACGCCGTTCTTCACGAACTACCGTCCTCAGTTCTACTTCCGCACGACCGACGTGACGGGGATCGTGCATCTGAAGGAAGGCGTCGAGATGATCATGCCGGGCGACAACGCCGAGCTGAACGTCGAGCTGATCACGCCGATCGCCATGGACCAGGGCCTGCGCTTCGCCATCCGTGAAGGCGGCCGCACCGTCGGCGCCGGCGTCGTCGCCAAGATCGTCGAGTAAGGCTTCTCTCCGGGCTAACGCGCTTCGCGCTGCTTGAGGCCGGACGAGACAGACGAAACAGTCGCGTAACAGAGCGGCCCCCGGAGATATCCGGGGGCCGTTTCTGTGTGAGAGACCGAAGGTTTTCAGCGCTTTGCCTTTGCCGTGGGGTGTGGCATCTAGTTTGGACAGATGAAGGGTCTTGGGTTGCGCGCCACCGATTTCGAGACCCGGCCTGCGTTGGCCTATGGGCTGGCGCTGACGGCCTGGGGCGTGGCCTTCGGCCTGAGGCTGGTGTTGAACCCCTGGTTTCCGCCGGGTTTTCCATATCTGACCTTTTTCCCGGCCGTGGTCATCGTGGCCTATTATGCGGGACTGTGGCCCGCTACCCTGACGGCGGTGTTGTCCGGTTTGACGGCCTGGTGGTTCTGGATCGGCAAGCCGGGATTCGACTGGGGCCTGGCGACGGCGGTGGCCTTGGTCTTCTTCATCTTCGTCGTGGCCGTAGACATCTTCTTCATCCACGGCATGCGCGCGGCGACGCGCAAGCTGAAGGCCGAGGTCGAACGCAGCACCGCCCTGGCGCACAGCCGCGACCTGCTGCTGCGCGAGGTCCAGCACCGCGTCTCGAACAACATTCAGGTCGTCAGCGCCCTTCTGTCGCTGGAGGCCGGCGCCTCGACCGATCCCAAGGTCCGGCGTGTGCTGAACGAGGCGGCGGGCCGGACCGGGGTGATCGCCAAGGTGCAGCGGGGCCTGCTGGACGCCCACGGCCGCGCGACCAGTTTTCACGACTTCGCCCAGCCCCTGGCCCAGGACGCCCTGACGGCGGCGGGCCGGACGGACGTGGAGGTGACTGTTGTTCCGACCGGCGTGAGCCTGAGCGCCGAAGAGGCCACGCCGGTCATGCTGACCATGCTGGAATGCGTGAACAATGCGCTGGAGCACGGCCTGCCGGATCGTGCAGGGCGGATTCAGGTGCGGCTGGAGGAGGAAGACGGTCAGCGCCGCCTGGAGGTCCGCGACGACGGCCAGGGTCTGGCGGAGACCTTCGATCCGGCCCGGCCCGCCAGCCTGGGCTTGCAGATTCTGAAGGGGCTGGCGACGCAGTTGGGCGGGCGGTTCGACATTGCGGCGGCCCAGCCAGGCGTAAGGTGCCGGTTGATCTATCCCGCACCCTGAGGCCCCTCGTTCGCCCCCGAGGCGAAGGGGCTTGCCTGCAACCCGAAACCGAGACTTACGTTCGACCTGACGAGCGTTAACTTCTTGGTAACTTTCATGCGGCGCGCCATCCGGCTGGGCATCTTCATCGGCACCGTCCTGGGCATGAGCGCCTGCGCGACCCACTATGACGCCAACGGGAGGTCCGTTTCAGCCGCCTATGGCGCGGTCGAGGTCGGTCGCGCGGGCTGAAAGGCAAGGAAAACGTAGCGCTGGCCGCGATCCTGCCCTAATATAGGGACGCGGACGCCCTAATATAGGGACGCGGACGCCGGCTGTCGCGCCGCGTCGGTCCCTAAACCTCCTAGATGTTACTCATCGCTATTGCTGTCGTTCTGCTCCTGGTGGTGCTCAACGGCCTGTTCGCCATGACCGAATTGGCGGTTGTCTCCTCGCGGAAATCAAAACTCCAGGCGAGGGCGGAACGCGGAGACCGGGGCGCCAGGACTGCGTTGAAGCTGTCGGAAGAACCGACTCAGTTCCTGTCCGCCGTTCAGGTGGGCATCACCCTGATCGGAATTCTGGCGGGCGCCTATGGTCAGGCGACCATCGCCGGAGAGCTGGATCGCATTCTGGAAGTCGCCTTCCCGGCGCTGGCGAAATACACCGAATTCTTCGCCACGGCTCTGGTGGTCGTGTGCATCACCTATGTCTCGCTGATCATCGGCGAATTGGTGCCCAAGCGTCTGGCGCTGATCTTTCCCGAAGCGGTCGCCTCCAAGATGGCCAAGCCGATTTCGACCCTGGCCATCGTGCTGAAGCCGTTCGTCCTGCTGCTGACCGCCTCCACCTCCGGCATTCTGAAGCTGTTGGGGGTCAAGGATCGCGACGGGTCGGACGTGACCCAGGAAGAGGTCGCCACCATCCTGGCGGAAGGCGCTTCGGCCGGTCTGATCGAGCCGGAAGAGCAGGAGATGATCGAAGAGATCATGCGCCTGGGCGACCGTCCCGTGCGGGTGGCCATGACGCCGCGTCACGAGGTCTTCTGGATCGCCTTGGACGATCCCGAAGAGGTCCTGCGCGAGGAAATCCGCACCTGCCCCTATTCCCGCATCGTGGTGGCGCGCGAGAACGACGTCGATAATCCTCTGGGCCTGGTCCACAAAAAGGATCTGCTGGACGCGCTGCTGACCAACGGCGAATTCAATGTGGAGCCTCTGGTCGCAGAGCCCGCCTTCATTCCGCAATCGACCTCGGTGCTGAAGGCGCTGGAGATCCTGAAGGGGTCGCGCGTCCACATGGCCTTCATCGTCGACGAGTACGGCGCCTTCGAAGGGGTGGTCACGGCGACCGACATTCTGGAGATGATCGCCGGCGACTTCGACGAGGGACACGACGAGGAGCAGGCCTGGATCCATCAGCGCGCCGACGGCAGCTGGCTGATCGACGGCCAGACCGATCTGGACGATCTGGCCGACACCCTGGGCGAGGACTTCGGCGAGCACGAGGGCTTCCACACGGTCGCCGGCCTGATCCTGCACCAGTTGTCGCGCGTACCCGACGAGGGCGAAGTCCTGCAGCTGGGCCGATTCGAGGTCGAGGTGATCGATATGGACGATCGCCGCATCGACAAATTGATCTTCAAGGAACTGGTCAAGGCGCAGGACGAGCGGGACGCCGTCGCCGCCCACCTGGAAGAGTAGGGGCCGCGTCCACATCGCCCTTGAAATGACGGGCGGCGTCGGGCATACGCCCCCCTCTGGCGAGCGCGCGAGCCGGACGGGTCGCGCGATTGTCTAGGAGTTTAGCTCAGCTGGTAGAGCACCGGTCTCCAAAACCGGGGGTCGTGGGTTCGAGTCCCCCAACTCCTGCCAATCCCCCCTGTCGCTTCCGGATGGGACTTCCCATCTGGGGCGACAGGAACAATTGTGTGAAGAGCAACTGATGGCCAAGGCCAAAACCCCCGGCAAGCGGCCTCAAGGCGCCGCCAAGGTTCAGCCCGCTTCGGCCGGCGCGACCATCGCCGTCGATTCGCCCGAGCCGAAGAAGCCGCGGACCAGCCCGGCCCAATTCTTCAGCCAGGTTCGCGCCGAAGGCCGCAAGATCGTATGGCCCAGCCGCAAGGAGACCTGGATCACCTCGGTGATGGTCTTCATCATGGTGGTGATCGCCTCGATCTTCTTCTGGATCGTGGACACCGGTCTGGGCTTCCTCTTCCGCTGGATCATCGGCCTCGGCTCGTAAGGATAGATAGAACCGTCATGACCGACGCAGCGCCCGCCAAGCCGGCCAATCCGCGCCACAAGTGGTACATCGTCAACGCCTATTCGAACTTCGAAAAGAAGGTCGCAGAGCAACTGCGCGAACAGGCCAAGCAACAGGGTCTGGAGGACGCCTTCTCCGAAATCCTGGTTCCGACCGAGGACGTTGTCGAGATCCGTCGCGGCCGCAAGGTGAACTCGGAACGCAAATTCTTCCCGGGCTATGTGCTGGTGAAGATGGAAATGACCGACCAAGCCTATCACCTGGTCAAGAACACGCCGAAGGTCACGGGCTTCCTGGGCGCGGCGGGCGGCACCAAGCCGCTGCCGGTCTCGGAGCGTGAAGTTCAGAACATCATCGGCGCCGTGGAAGAGGGCGTCGAGCGGCCCAAGCCCACGATCCGCTTCGACATCGGCGAGAAGGTCAAGGTCACGGACGGCCCCTTCGCCAGCTTCGACGGCTCGGTCGAGAGTGTGGACGAAGAGAACGCCCGCCTGCGCGTCGCCGTCTCCATCTTCGGCCGCGCCACGCCGGTCGACCTGGAATACGGCCAGGTGGAGAAGGTCGCGGGCTGAGGCCGGCGTTCCTGCCGAGAGATTGAAGCCGCGTCCGAAAGGGCGCGGCTTTTTTCTTGCATTAAGCGGACCCCTCCGTCACGGCGCTGCGCGCCGCCACCTCCCCATCGCTGCGGACGGGGAGGAGAGGGGATGGTTTGCCTTTCCGTCCCCCCTCTGTTACATGCGCGCCTTCGCTCGGTGGGCCTCGGCTCGCGGAGCGGCAAATCCGTGGGAGGCAGCCATGCCGGACCACGGCTCACCGGCCCTGCGTTCGTTCGCCGGGTCATTCATAGGAGAGACCAATGGCCAAGAAGATTCTCGGCTATATCAAGCTGCAAGTGCCGGCCGGTTCGGCCACGCCTTCGCCCCCGATCGGCCCGGCTCTGGGTCAACGCGGCGTGAACATCATGGGCTTCTGCAAGGAGTTCAACGCGCGCACCGAGAAGGAAGCCAAGGGCACCCCGCTTCCGACCGTCATCACCGTCTATCAGGACAAGTCGTTCACCTTCCTCACCAAGACGCCCCCGGCGACCTGGTATCTGAAGCAGGCCACCGGCCTGAAGTCGGGCTCCAAGCTGGTCGGCCGTGAAGTCGCCGGCAAGATCACTGTGGCCCAGCTGCGCGAGATCGCCGAAAAGAAGATGAAGGATCTGAACGCGAACGACCTGGACGCCGCGACCAAGATCATCGAAGGCTCCGCCCGCGCGATGGGCCTCGAAGTGGTGGAGGGCTAAGCACATGGCCAAGCAAACCAAGGCTCAAAAGGCCCGCACCGGCGTCAGCCAAGACCTGCTGCCGTTCACTGACGCCATCAAGCTGGCCAAGGACAACGCCAAGGCCAAGTTCGACGAATCCATCGAGATCGCCGTCAACCTGGGCGTCGATCCGCGTCACGCCGACCAACAGGTCCGCGGCGTGGTCAACCTGCCGTCGGGTACCGGCCGTGACGTCCGCGTCGCCGTCTTCGCCAAGGACGCCAAGGCGGCCGAAGCCACCGCAGCCGGCGCCGAACACGTCGGCGCCGAGGATCTGTACGAAAAGATCGCCGGCGGCTTCATGGAGTTCGACCGCGTGATCGCGTCGCCGGACATGATGGCCCTGGTCGGTCGTCTGGGTAAGGTGCTGGGCCCGCGCGGCCTGATGCCGAACCCCAAGGTCGGCACCGTGACCCCGAACGTGGCCCAGGCCGTCAAGGACGCCAAGGGCGGCGCCGTGGAGTTCCGCGTCGAGAAGGCCGGCATCGTCCACGCCGGCATCGGCAAGGCCTCCTTCACCCAGGACGCCCTGGAAGCCAACGTCAAGGCTATCGTGGACGCTCTGGTCCGCGCCAAGCCGTCGGGCGCCAAGGGCACCTATGTGAAGCGCATCAGCCTGTCTTCGACGATGGGCCCGGGCTTCAAGATCGACCCGGCCTCGCTGGGCGCCTGATAGGCGCATGCCGAACGGCCTCATGCCGCGCAAGCGCGATAGGCCACAAAGGCAGAGGGCCTCATGTAGCGCGCAAGCGCGATAGGCCACAAAGAATGAAGGCCCCGGAGAGCGATCTCCGGGGCCTTTTTCGTGTTCAATACGCGGCGGTGAAGCGGGCGCGACTGTGGTTGTGCTGCTCCAGTTCGTCGACCATGGCGACGGCGTAGTCGGCGAAGCTGATCTTGCTGTCGCCATTGGCGTTCACGACCAACTGGTCGCCGCCGGTGCGATAGGCGCCGGTGCGGGGGCCTTCCTCGATCAGGGCGGCGGGGGAGAAGAAGGTCCAGTCGATGTCATGCTCCTGGCGCAGGTCGTTCAGGAAGGCGATGCCGCCCTGGGCGATGGGCTTCCATTCGGCCGGGAACTGGGGCGTGTCGAACAGGAGTACGCCGGGCGCAACCTCCAGGCTGGCGGCGCCGCCCGTGACCAGCAGACGCGGGACGCCGGCCTGTTTCAACGCCCCAAGCAGGGTCGAGGCCGGGATGTCGAAATGCAGGGCGCTGATGACGGCGTCCACGCCCTTGATCCGTTCGGCCAGGGCGTTGGCGTCGGAAGCGTCGCCTGCGACGGGGGTGACGCTGGGCGCCGTGGGGATGGCCTCGGGTTTGCGGGCGATGGCGACGACGGTGTGACCGCGCGCGGCCAACTCCCTGGTGATTTCCGATCCGGCGTGACCGCTGGCGCCGAGGACTGCGACCTTCATGACAAGGCTCCTTCAGGTTTCCAATGGGTACCAGGTGCGGTATGGAGAGCGATCATGCAAGACGGCACCTTTTCCCTACCTAGTCACCTGCAGGAGACTGCTCCGCGCGGCGATGTCTTCGCCGCCCAATGTCCGACGCGCCAGTTGCTGGACCGGATCGCGGACAAATGGAGCATTCTGATCCTGATGACGTTGGGCGAGGGGCCGCTGCGGTTCAATGGCCTGAAACGACGGATCGAGGGCGTGTCGCAGAAGATGTTGAGCCAGACGCTGCGGTCGCTGGAACGCGACGGCCTTGTGTTGCGGACGGTGGAGGCGACGTCGCCCGTCACCGTCACCTATGCGGTCACGCCGCTGGGCCAGACGCTGATGGCGGCGATGCAGGCCATGATCGTCTGGGCCGAGACGCGCATGCCCGAGGTCGCCGCGTCCCAGGCTCGCTTTGACGGGCGTCAGGCGGGGCTGAATTGAGCGGGCTGCTCAAATGAGTTCGTCCGTGTACGGCGGACTTGACGCGGTCGGCGCGATCTCGTCTTGGACATGTGCGCCCGCCGGCCGGCGGGCCGGATCGGAATAGAGACCATGGCCAACGCTTCGAAACGCACGCGCCTGTCGGAGACGCGACAGGTCGCGGCCCTGCCCTGGCGGGTCGAGAACGGCCAGCGCCGCATTCTGATGATCACCTCGCGCGAGACGCGACGCTGGGTCATTCCCAAGGGCGGGCGGATGGTCGGCAAGTCCGATCCCGAGGCCGCCGCCCAGGAGGCGCTGGAAGAGGCCGGGGTCAAGGGGGAGATCGAGGCGCGCTCCATCGGCGTCTTCCGCTACGCCAAGGGGCTGAAGGACGGCGGCCTGCGCCGCTGCGTCGTGTCGGTCTATCCGCTGCAGGTGCTGATCCAACTGGGCGCCTGGCCCGAGGCGCACCAGCGCGAGCGCCGCTGGATGACCCCGCGCGAGGCGGCCGAAGCGGTGCAGGAACCCGACCTGGCCGCCCTGATCCGCGACTTCGACGCCACGCCGGTGGACGTCTGAGCAACCGGCGGTCGATTTGATCTGGCCAAGGCCGGCGGCGCTCGGGATAAGGCGGGCAGGGGGATGTCATGACCATGATCCGAAAGCTCGCCGCCGCACTGGCCGTCGGGGTCGCTCTGACCGCCGCCATCGCGCCTGTGCAGGCGCAAGAGGCCCGGCGCACCGATGCGAATGGCGAACCTTTGCTGCAGGTGGTGGTCCGGCCTGATCCCGATCGGGCGCGTCGCACCGAACTGGCGCAACGGCTGATCCGTCTGTCGGCCGGGCCGAACTTCCAGAAAGACATGGACGCCATGATCGCGTCCCAGATCGCTCAGTTGGAAACCTCGGGCCAAAATCGGCGCGAGGCGGAGTGGGTGCGCGCCAATGCGCCGCGCATGTTGAGCGCCCTGGTCGAACAGATCACGACCGATCTGGCGCCCCGCTATGCGGCCATCTTCACGGCGGACGAGTTGGAGGCGCAGATCGCCTTTTACGAATCCCCAATGGGACGACGGATCGCCGGCAAGAGCATTCTGGTCGGGCAGGCTTCGCAGGAAGTCCTGAGCGAGCATCTGCAAACGTTCGTTACGGAACTGGCGACCAAATACTGCGCCCAGTTCGATTGCGAAGCAACCGGAGCCGCTGCCGCCAAACCGCAACGACGCTAGCTTGCACGAGGTGCGCGCCATGGCTTGATTTCACGGCGCGCGGCCTGTAAGAGCGCCGCTTCCCGCTGGAAGTTCGTCTTCCGGCGGTCCTGTCCGAGAACTTCGGGGTCTGGGGGTCGCCCAGGCCGTAACTGTCAGAAAGCCTTCTGACGCCGTGGGGAGATGGGGACGCGACCTTGCCGATGTCAGCCCGCATTCCGGGACGGACGCCGTCAGACGCATCCTTCGGACAATAAGACCGGCCTGAACGTCTTGCGGCGACGCACGGCGCTTGGGCCAATCCGTCGTCGGGAATAAGCCCGGCGGCGAATGCCAAGACTGGAGACCGCAATGGATCGCGCTCAAAAAGCCGAGTCTATCGAGACGCTCAAGGGCGTGTTCGCCGAGGCCGGCAGCGTGGTCGTGACCCACAACCTGGGTCTGACCGTTGCGGAAATGGAAGACCTGCGTGGCCGCCTCCGCAAGGAAGGCGGCGCGTTCAAGGTGGTCAAGAACCGCCTGGCGCTCAAGGCGCTCGAAGCCCAAGACGGCAGCGACTACCACGGCCTGTTCAAGGGCCCCGTGGGCATCGCCTACGCCGAGAACCCCGGTACGGCCGCCAAGGTCGTGACCGAGTTCGCCAAGGGCAACGATCGCTTCAAGATCGTCGGCGGCTTCATGGGCGAAACCATCGTCGATCAGAAGGGTGTGGAGGCTCTGTCCAAGCTCCCGACGCTCGACGAAGTCCGCGCTCAGCTCATCGGCCTGCTCAACGCGCCCGCGACCAAGATCGCCGGCGTGCTGCAAGCGCCCGCCGGTCAGCTGGCCCGGGTGTTCAACGCCTACGCCACCAAGGAAGCCGCGTAAGCGGCCCCGGCTTTCATCTCTGCATCCCTCTCTAAACCTCATCCTCCGAAGGAAAACTGACAATGGCCGACCTCGCCAAGATCGTCGAAGACCTGTCCGCGCTTACCGTTCTGGAAGCCGCTGAACTGTCCAAGCTGCTGGAAGAAAAGTGGGGCGTCAGCGCCGCTGCTCCGGTCGCCATGGCCATGCCGGCCGGCGGCGCCGCCGCTCCGGCTGAAGCCGCCGAAGAGCAAACCGAGTTCACCGTCGTCCTGGTCGACGGCGGCGACAAGAAGATCAACGTGATCAAGGAAGTCCGCGGCGTCCGTTCGGAACCTGGGTCTGAAGGAAGCCAAGGACCTGGTCGAAGGCGCTCCGCAGAACGTCGTCGAAAACGTCTCCAAGCAAGCCGCCGAAGAAGTCGCCAAGAAGCTGACGGAAGCCGGCGCCAAGGTCCAGATCAAGTAATCTGGATCTCAGCATCCGCTGAAGATCGGAAAGGCCCCGAGGGAAACCTCGGGGCCTTTTTGTTTGGCCGATCGCGTTTCGCGCGACTTCAGGGCGGATCGACGCTCAGCGTCGGCGCGGGGCCAGGATGTCGGACAGGAGGTCGGGCGTTCCCTCGATCCGCTCCAGGCGCGGGTAGCGCAGGCCGTCGTGATAGTCGAAGGCGACGGTGCGGAAGCGGTCGCCGGACTTGAGCAGCAGTTCGATGGGGGCGTCGGTTTCCTTGGCGGCGGTGACGGCGTCGCGCAGCTCCTCGGCCGAGGCGGCCTTGCCGTTGACGGCGACCAGGGACCAGCCGGCGCCGATCCGCTGCTGGAAGGCCGGGCCGCCCCAGCGGATGTTGGTCAGCTTGTCGCCCGACAGGGTGAAGCCCAGCGAATACTGGAAGTCGTTGGCCCAGCCGCTCTGGACGGCCTTTTCGGCCTCGGTCGGAGTGTCGGTGTAGGTCAGGCGCCAACCCGCGCGCGTCAGCCCGGCCAGGGGCGCCTTGGCGTCGGGGCCGACCGCGTCCAGCCGCGTCCGCAGAAAGCCGGCCCAGTCGTAGGGATAGACGGCGTTCAGGCCGTTCACGACATCGTCGAAGGTGTAGCCCTGGGGCGCCCATCGCCCGTCGTCGTGGCCGAAGAAGGCGCGGGCGAAGTCGTCGAGGGACTTCCTGCCCCGCGTGCCCTCCCGGATCAGAGTGTCGGCGTCCAGCCAGACTAGCAGGCTTTCGCGGTAATAGTCGCCCGTGCCGCGCATCCACGACGGATACTGGCCGGCTACGCGATAGCCCATGAGGTTGTGGTTGTTGGTGTCCTGCAGGGACCGCCACTGACGGCCCGGCTGCTCGTCGTAGAAGGCGGCGATATTGGCCAGGGTGGCCAGGGCCACGTCCCGCGTGTGCAGGCCCGAGCGGGCGGACAGGACCTCGCCCCAGTATTCGGTCTGGCCCTCGTAGACCCACAGCAGGGTGTTCTGGGTCGGGACGTTGTGATTGGCGGTCAGCTCGTCCGCCGGCCGCATGAACTTGCCGTTCCAGGAGTGAGTGAACTCGTGCGGCAGCAGGCTGCGGTCGCCGGCGCTCTTCTTCCAGTCGGTGAAGAATTCGGGCGCGCCCGTGTTTTCGGAACTGCGATGATGCTCCAGCCCGATGCCTCCCAACTGGTCGCTGAGGGCGAACAGGAACTCGTAATGGTCGAAGTGGCGGGCGCCGAACAGGCGATCGGCCTGCTGGACCATGTTCTCGTAGAGCTTCAACTGGTCGTCGGTGGCGGCCAGGCCCTTGGCCTCGTCGGCCAGGATGTTCAGGTGGACGCGGTCGCCGCTGGGGTCGATGTCGATGCGGCGATAGTGGGCGCCGGCGAAGACGGGACTGTCGATCAGGGTGTAGAGGTCGGTCGTGGCGAAGGTCGCCACGTCGCCGTCGCGCGAGGCGGTGTCAAGCGCCGTGCCGTACTGCCAGCCGGCGGGCAGGACGACCGAAGGGGCGACCTGGATTTGGCGGCTGAAATAGCCGGCCGGATAGAGGATGGCCTTCTCCCACTGCAGATTGACCAGGTTCGGCGTCATCAGCACGCGCCAGTTGGCGCTGTCGGGCTGGGTCAGTTGCTGGAAGGCGACGTCGATGGCCGTCACGCCCGCCGGAATGTCGAGGTGGAAGGCGTAAGGGTCCAGGGTGTCGCGCCGCCATTCGATGCGCCGGCCCTCGGCGGTGACGGTCAGGCCGGCCAGAAGCTGGATCGGGCCGGTCGCGGCGTGGTTGCCCGGCAGATATTTCGGATAGAGCAGGGTCAGCGGTCCCGGACCCGCGACGGGAATGGTCTGGGTCACGCCGATGATGCGGCGGTCGCGGTCGGTGATGTCGGCCCTGTACTGGATCACACCCGGATAGGGCCGGTCCTGCGGCGCGGGGATGGCGGGCTGAGCGCGCCCCAGGGCCAGGGGCGCCTGGCTGGCGTCGGTGACGACGGGCGTGGAGCGGAAGGTCTGGGCGGCGGCCGGGACGGCGGCGGCCATCAGAACGGCGAGGCAGGCGGCGGTCAGGCGGGTACGCGGCATCAGATCATCCGAACAGAAGGGCAGGCGCCCACCGTCGAGGGCGAGGGGCGATGCGTCAAGCGCGGCCTTGTGTCTCCTCCCGCGAAGCGAGGGGGGCAAGGAGCGAAGCGGACGGACGGGGGGGCTGTGCGATACGTCACAAGCTTTAAGAGCCCCTCCACCACCTCGTGGTCCCCCTCCCCATTTCACGGGGAGGAGACACCCTCTTCGGTCAGCGCGTGCGGGGGGTCAGGATGTCGCCCAGGCGATCGGGCGTGCCGACGATCCGCTCCAGACGCGGGTAGCGCAGGCCGTCGTGATAGTCGAAGACGACGGTGCGATACTGGTCGTCGGTCTTGACGATCAGGGTGACGGGGACGGCCGGGTCCTTGGCGGCGGTGACGGCGGCGGAGATCCGGTCGCCGTTGGCGGCCTGACCGTTGACGGCGACGATCTCCATGCCCGCGGCCAGGCCGGATTTGAACGCCGGGCCGCCCCATTGGACGCTGCGGATCTTGTTGCCCTCGCTGGTCTGGAAGCCCAGCGAATAGGTGAAGTCGTTACGCTTCAGCTCCGCATACAGGGTCTTCATGTAGTCGGTCGGCTTGTCCGTATAGGTCAGCCGCCAGCCGCCGCGCTCCAGCCCGTCCAGCGGCGCATGGGCGTTCGGGCCATCGGCGTCCAGCCGCGCGCGCAGGAAGGCGGCCCAGTCGTTGGGAACTACGGCGTTCAGGGCCGCGACCACGTCTTCGAAGGTGTAGGGGGCGGGCGTATAGCTGCCGTCCTGGACGCCGTAGAAGGCGCGGGCGAAGTCATCCAGCGACTTCCTACCGCCCGTCTTTTCCCGGATGGTGGTGTCGACATCCAGCCAGATCAGTTGGCCTTCGGAATAGTAGTCCTCGTCGCGCTGCCACGACAGCCAGCCCTTGGGCTGGCGCTGGCTGATGATCGGGTCGTTGGTGGTGTCCTGAAGGGGGCGCCATCTCCGGCCGACGCGCGCGTCGTAGGTGGCCGCCGTCAGGGCCAGGGAGTCCATGGCCTGCTGCCGGGTCAGAAGGCCCGAGCGGGCGGCGATGACCTGGCCGTAGTATTGGGTCTGGCCTTCATAGACCCATAGCAGGCTGTTCTGCAGGGGCACGTTGAAGTTGGGCGCATACTGGTCGGCCGGGCGGCGCCATTTGCCGTCCCAGGAGTGATTCATCTCGTGGCTGAGCAGATCGCGGTCGGACAGATGCTTGTCCCAGCCGGTGAAGAAGGCCGGATCGACCGAGTTTTCCGAACTGCGGTGATGCTCCAGCCCGATACCGCCCAGCTTGTCGGTCATGGCGATCAGAAAGTCGTAGTGGTCGAAGTGGCGCGCGCCGTAGAGGCGGTCCATCTGCGTCACGAGATTGCGAAGGATCTGGACCTGGGCGTCGGTGGCTTCCAGGCTGTCGGCCTCGTCGGCGACGATATTGGCCCGCACCGGGGAGCGGCCGCCGGGATCCAGGTCGATCTGGCGATAGTGGAGACCGGCGAAGACGGGGCTGTCGATCAGAACCTCCAGGTTCACCGGCTTGAAGGTCTGAACGTCGCCGGACCGGGCGTCAGGCTCCAGCGCCGTGCCGAACCGCCAGCCGGCGGGCAAGGTCACGGTCGGACGCACCATGATGTTCCGCGACCAGTGTCCGGCCGGATAGAGCAGCATCTTCTCCCACTGAATGTTCAGCATCTCGGGCGTCATGGTGATGCGGCCCTGGGCGCCGGCGGTCGGCGACAGATGCTGAAGCCTGATCTTCAGCTCGCGCGCGCCCGCCGGCACGACGATGTGGAAGGCGAAGGGGTGCAGGGTGTCGCGCACCCATTCCACGCGCTGGCCGTCGGCGGCGACCTCGATTCCCGCCAACTGGGCGATAGGGCCGACCGGGCCATGATTTCCGGGCAGCCATTCGGGGAAGAACAGGGTCATCGGCCCTGCCTGGGCGACCGGGAGGGTTTCGGTCACGGCGAAGATGTGCTGGGCCAGGTTGGTGGCGTCCACCTCCAGGTCGATGACGCCCGGATAGGCTGCGTCCCGCGCCTCGGGGATGGCCGGCAGGGGCGCGGGCAGGGCAGGCGGATAGGTCGAAGCCTGCTGGGCCAGCGCGGCGGGGGCGGCGGAGACGAGCAGAAGCGCCAGGCCGGCGGCGCGGAAACGGGAACGGATCATCACGGACTCTGTCGGACGGAGGCGGGGAAGCCGCGACAGTCCGCCGCAGGGGCCGGGGCGTCAAGTTTCGCCGGGCCGAAATTGCACTGCGCCGTCGAAAACGGTGCAATATGCAAAGGGGTGCAATTCGCTCAGTCCTCTTCCATCGGCCGGTAGGGCGGGGTGGTGGGGATGAAGCCGGCGTTCGCAGGGTGTTCGGCCCATTTTGCATAGGTCCGCAGGCGTTGGCGGTCGTCCCTGGCCATCTTCTCCAGATCGACGTGCAGGCGGGACCAGCCGCGCGCCTCGATCAGCTTGCCGTCGCGCATGGCGCGCGAGGCGTTGGACCAGGCCAGCCGCGCCATCTCGGCGGCGTTGCAGGGCGGGTGGGCGTCGGCGAAGGCAAGGTCGTCGGCCTCCTGAGGTTCCACAACCGCGCCGTGGGGCTGGTCCGCCAGACGCCAGCCTTCGGTGCGGGCGCGCCAGCGGAAGGTGGAAAGGCTGAGGCCGTGGCGTTCGCAAACCTCGGCGGCGGACCCGCCGGCCAGATAGTCGGCGCGCGCGGCAGCCCAGACGGTCGCAGAACGCCGTGTCCACGGTCTCGATGAGGCGGTGTCTTCTATAGGATCGGTCATGCCGACGATGATGGCGCCGGCGCCGATCAGGACGACCAAATCGGTTCGACTTTTCGACAAGTCGTTGAAAGAACGATGCCTGTTTTCCGAATTAGGGGATCAGGCGCAGGTTTGCGCCCCTATTCCGGCGATTATTCGAGGGGGATCAGCCCGGCGTCACGCCCAGCAGTTCGACCGAAAACCGCAGGGTCGAGTTGGGCGGCAGTTCGTCGCCGCCGACCCAACGCGAGCCATAGCCCAGCGAGGCGGGAATGACGAACTCGTAGATCTCGCCGACGCGCATCAGGGCGACGCCCTCGGTCCAGCCCTTGATGACGCGGTTCAGGGGGAACTCGGCCGGTTCGTTGCGGGAATAGGAGCTGTCGAACTCGCGCCCATCGATGAAGGTGCCGCGATAGTGAACCTTGACCGTGTCGGACCCGGAGGGTTGGGCGCCCTCGGGATGAGCCTTGCCGACGCGGCGGTACTGAAGCCCGCTGGGGGTGGTGGTCCAGCCGCGCCGCGCGCCGTTCCATTCCAGATAGGCGGCGTTGCCCTGGTCCCAGACCTGCTGGGGCGTCAGCTCGGCCCGGGCCTGAATTTGCGCGGCGGCGCGCGCGGCGACCGAGGCGGTCTCGGCATAGGTCACGGGTTCGCGGTGCGCGCAGGCGGACAGGGCGACAAGGGCGAGGACGGCGGAAGCGGTGCGGATCATGACGGCGACGCTAGAGGAGGGGCGGGCGGGACGCAACGGTGGCGCCAGAGGTCCCGTCAAAGGCCGGTCAGGGCCTCGGCGATGCGGGGCTGGAAGTCGGGCTGCCGGCCCACGTCGCCATGGCCGGCCTGGGGGAAGACCAGACGGCGCACGTCGACGCCCTGGCGCTGAAGATCGCGGGCCAGGACGCGGCTAAGGGCGGGCGGCAGGGTGTCGTCGCGTCCGGCCTCCAGGACCAGAACGCGGCCGCGATAGTCCTTGAGGGCTGCGGGCACGTCGATGGCGGCCAGGTTGGGGGCGATATTGACCTTCACCAGCGGGCGAACCCAGCCGACCATGGCGTCCACGGCGGCGCGCGTGCTGGGGGTCGTCGTCTCCAGCACGACGGCGTCGGCGCGGACCAGCGACGCCGCCTGGGCGCAGACCGGGCCGCCTAGCGAGTGGCCCCAGACGATGACCTTGCGATGTTCGGCCAGGGCCAGGTCCCGGACGGCGTCGGCCACGGCGGTCCCGACCGCCACGAAGGCGGCGTAGTCGGCCTGGCCCGCCGTCTCGCCATAGCCAGGGTAGTCGAACGTCACCACGTCGCCGAAGGGCGCCAGTTCCGACGCGACCGTTCCCGCGCCGCTGCTGCGCCGGAACAGGTTCCCGCCGCAGTAGAGGATCAGGGGCGCGTCGGCCCGGCCCGTGCGGACCCGCGTGACCCCGACCGGCCCGCCGGCGTAGGCGACGTTCAGCCTGTCGGTCGGAAAGGCCATCGGCCGGTCGGTCGGCAGTTCGATCTTCTCGGCCGCGACGCGCGCGTTCGGATAGAAGAAGGCGGATTCCGGCACATTCACGCTCATGCAGCCGGCCAAAAGGGCAGGCGCGATCAGGGCCGCAGCCGTGCGGCCGACGCTGAAACGGCGAAGTCTGAACATGGCGCGATGTCTCCCCTGCCGCTAGGCAGGACCGGCGACTCGGCGCCTGTCAATCACGCGCCAAAAAGGTTTCCTCGGGCCTTTATTTCGTCGCGAAAGCGCGTATATGTGCGCGTTCCCGCAACACTCCTCCATGAGTCTGCGCGCAAGCGCCGAGGCCCGGTCCGTCGCCCTCCGACCGGAGCGAAGGCGCGGCTCCTTCCCAGGGAGCCGGTCCATTTCAGGCGTCCTGGTCCGGCAGCGGACCGAGGGTGGACGCCGAAAAACTGGCTGCGGACGCTGAAAAGGCGGGCCGTGGCTGCTGCATTTCACGCACGGCTTTCCCGGGTCGTGCGCATGGGAAACACTGAATGACCGACGCCTCCCACGATCTCGCCATTCCCGGTCAGATCGCCTCCGCCACCTCGTTCACCGGTAAGAAGCGCATCCGCAAATCCTTCGGGCGCATTCCCGAGGCCGTGCAGATGCCGAACCTGATCGAGGTTCAGCGCGCCTCCTACGAGCAGTTCCTGCAGCGCGAGGTCCGTCCGGGCCAGCGCAAGGAGCAGGGCATCGAGGCGGTCTTCAAGTCGGTCTTCCCGATCAAGGACTTCAACGAACGCGCGATCCTGGAATACGTCTCGTACGAGTTCGAGGATCCGAAGTACGACGTCGAGGAGTGCATCCAGCGCGACATGACCTTCGCCGCGCCGCTGAAGGTCAAGCTGCGCCTGATCGTGTTCGAAACCGACGAGGAAACGGGAGCCCGTTCGGTCAAGGACATCAAGGAGCAGGACGTCTACATGGGCGACATCCCGCTCATGACGGACAAGGGCACCTTCATCGTCAACGGCACCGAGCGCGTGATCGTCTCGCAGATGCACCGTTCGCCGGGAGTCTTCTTCGACCACGACAAGGGCAAGACGCACTCTTCGGGCAAGCTGCTGTTCGCCGCCCGCGTCATCCCCTATCGCGGCTCGTGGCTCGACTTCGAGTTCGACGCCAAGGACGTGGTCTATGTGCGCATCGACCGCCGCCGGAAGCTGCCGGCCACGACCTTCCTGATGGGTCTGGGCATGGACGGCGAGGAAATCCTGAAGACCTTCTACGAGACCGTGCCCTACGAGAAGCGCGGCGAAGGCTGGGTCACGCCGTACAAGCCGGAACGCTGGCGCGGTGTGAAGCCGGAGTTCGACCTGATCGACGCCGACACCGGCGAGGTGGTGGCCCAGGCCGGTCAGAAGATCAGCGCGCGCGCCGCCAAGAAGCTGGGTGAAACCACCACCTCGCTGTCGCTGGCCGCCGACGCCCTGGTGACGAAGTATCTGGCCAACGACGCCGTCAACTTCGAGACCGGCGAAATCTTCGCCGAGGCCGGCGACGAGCTGGACGTTCCGACCATCGAAGTGCTGGAGCAAAACGGCTTCACCACCATCGAGGTGCTGGACATCGACCACGTCACAGTCGGCGCCTACATGCGCAACACCCTGCGCGTGGACAAGAACGACAACCGCGAGGACGCCCTGTTCGACGTCTATCGCGTGATGCGTCCCGGCGAGCCGCCCACCCCGGAAGCCGCCGAGGCCATGTTCAACTCGCTGTTCTTCGACAGCGAACGCTATGATCTGTCGGCCGTCGGCCGGGTCAAGATGAACATGCGTCTGGAGACCCCCGAGGTCTCCGACGAGATCCGCGTCCTGCGCAAGGACGACGTGCTGAAGGTGCTGCAGATCCTGGTCGGCCTGAAGGACGGCCGGGGCGAGATCGACGACATCGACAACCTGGGCAACCGCCGGGTCCGTTCGGTCGGCGAGCTGCTGGAAAACCAGTACCGCGTCGGTCTGCTGCGGATGGAGCGCGCCATCAAGGAACGCATGTCCTCGGTCGATATCGACACGGTCATGCCGCACGACCTGATCAACGCCAAGCCGGCCGCCGCCGCCGTGCGCGAGTTCTTCGGTTCGTCGCAGCTGTCCCAGTTCATGGACCAGACGAACCCGCTGTCGGAAATCACCCACAAGCGTCGTCTGTCGGCGCTTGGCCCGGGCGGTCTGACGCGCGAGCGCGCGGGCTTCGAAGTTCGCGACGTCCACCCGACCCACTACGGCCGCATCTGCCCGATCGAAACGCCGGAAGGCCCGAACATCGGTCTGATCAACTCGCTGGCCACCCACGCCCGCGTCAACAAGTACGGCTTCATCGAGAGCCCGTATCGTCGCGTGAAGGACGGCCAGGCCCAGGGCGAGGTGGTCTACATCTCGGCCATGGAAGAGTCGAAATACACGATCGCCCAGGCCAACATCGAACTGAAGAACGGCCAGATCGTCGAAGAACTGGTCCCCGGCCGGATCAACGGTGAATCCCAGCTCCTGAACAAGGACGCTGTGGACATGATGGACGTGTCGCCGAAACAGGTCGTTTCGGTCGCCGCCGCCCTGATCCCCTTCCTGGAAAACGACGACGCCAACCGCGCGCTGATGGGCGCGAACATGCAACGTCAGGCCGTGCCGCTGGTGCAGTCGGACGCGCCGCTGGTCGGCACCGGCATGGAAGCGGTCGTCGCCGTGGACTCCGGCGCCGTCGTGGTCGCCCGTCGTGACGGCGTCGTCGAACAGATCGACGGCACCCGGATCGTCGTGCGCGCCACCGGCGACGTGGATGCGGCCCGCTCGGGCGTCGACATCTATCGCCTGTCGAAGTTCCAGCGTTCGAACCAGTCGACCTGCATCAACCAGCGCCCGATCGTGCGCGTGGGCGACCAGGTCAAGGCCGGCGATGTCATCGCCGACGGCCCGTCGACGGACCTGGGCGAACTGGCGCTGGGCCGCAACGCCCTGGTCGCCTTCATGCCCTGGAACGGCTACAACTTCGAAGACTCCATCCTGATCTCCGAGCGTATCGTGCGCGACGATGTCTTCACCTCCATCCACCTCGAAGAGTTCGAAGTGATGGCGCGTGATACGAAGTTGGGCCCGGAAGAAATCACCCGCGACATCCCCAACGTCGGCGAGGAAGCCCTGCGCAACCTCGACGAAGCTGGCATCGTGGCCATCGGCGCCGAGGTCCAGCCGGGCGACATCCTGGTCGGCAAGGTGACGCCGAAGGGCGAAAGCCCGATGACGCCGGAAGAGAAGCTGCTGCGCGCCATCTTCGGCGAGAAGGCTTCGGACGTGCGCGACACCTCCCTGCGCCTGCCGCCCGGCGTCGCCGGCACGATCGTCGACGTTCGCGTCTTCAACCGTCACGGCGTCGACAAGGACGAGCGCGCCATGGCGATCGAACGCGCCGAAATCGAACGTCTGGGCAAGGACCGCGACGATGAGCTCAAGATCCTGGAGCGCAACGTCTATGGCCGCCTGAAGCCGCTGATCCTGGGCAAGAACGCCGTGTCGGGGCCCAAGGGCATCGGCCGTGGCGAACTGACCGAAGAGAAGCTGGCCGAGGTCAGCCGGGGTCTGTGGTGGCAGATCGCCCTGGACGACGAAAAGGCCATGGGCGAGCTGGAGGCGATGAAGCGCCAGTTCGAAGACGCCCGCAAGCAACTGGACCGTCGTTTCGAAGACAAGGTCGAGAAGCTGCAACGCGGCGACGAACTGCCCCCCGGCGTGATGAAGATGGTCAAGGTCTTCGTGGCCGTGAAGCGCAAGCTTCAGCCCGGCGACAAGATGGCCGGCCGTCACGGCAACAAGGGCGTCATCTCCAAGATCCTGCCGATCGAGGACATGCCGCACCTGGAAGACGGCACCCACGTCGACGTCGTTCTGAACCCGCTGGGCGTGCCGTCGCGCATGAACATCGGCCAGATCTTCGAAACCCACCTGGGTTGGGCCGCCGCCGGTCTGGGCAAGCAGATCTCCGGTCTGCTGGAAGCCTGGCAAGCGGGTGGTCAGAAGCAGGCGCTGATCGATCGTCTGACGCATATCTACGGCGAGGAAACCCCTCTGCCGCAGGATGAGGAAGAACTGATCGAACTGGCGAAGAACCTGTCCAAGGGCGTGCCCTTTGCGACCCCGGTCTTCGACGGCGCGCACATCGGCGACATCGAACGCCTGCTGGAAGAGGCGGGGCTGAACAAGTCGGCCCAGTCGATCCTGTACGACGGTCAGACCGGCGAGCAGTTCAAGCGTCCGGTCACGGTCGGCTACATCTACATGCTGAAGCTGCACCACCTGGTCGACGACAAGATCCACGCCCGTTCGATCGGCCCGTACTCGCTGGTCACTCAGCAGCCGCTGGGCGGCAAGGCGCAGTTCGGCGGTCAGCGCTTCGGGGAAATGGAGGTCTGGGCTCTGGAAGCCTACGGCGCCGCCTACACCCTGCAGGAGATGCTGACGGTGAAGTCCGACGACGTGGCCGGCCGGACCAAGGTCTACGAGGCCATCGTCCGCGGCGACGACAGCTTCGAGGCCGGCATTCCCGAGAGCTTCAACGTGCTCATCAAGGAAATGCGTTCGCTGGGTCTGAACGTGGAGCTGGAGAACAGCTGAGGCGCGTAGCGCCTCAGAGTGGCGAGTAACGAGTGGCGAGTGAAGAGATTCCGCGCCGTGATCGCCCTTCTTACTCGCCACTAACCACTCGCCACTCGCCACTAAGTTTTTCGCGGTCTCAAACCGCAGCAAGGAAACCAAGATGAACCAGGAAGTCCTGAACATCTTCAACCCGGTCCCGGTCACGCCGACCTTCGACCAGATCAAGATCGCCCTGGCCTCGCCGGAGAAGATCCGGTCGTGGTCGTTCGGCGAGATCAAGAAGCCGGAAACCATCAACTACCGCACGTTCAAGCCCGAACGTGACGGCCTGTTCTGCGCGCGTATCTTTGGCCCGACCAAGGATTACGAATGCCTGTGCGGCAAGTACAAGCGCATGAAGTACAAGGGCATCATCTGCGAGAAGTGCGGCGTCGAAGTCACCCTGGCCCGCGTTCGCCGCGAGCGGATGGGCCACATCGACCTGGCCGCCCCGGTCGCCCACATCTGGTTCCTGAAGTCGCTGCCCAGCCGCATCTCCCTGATGCTGGACATGGCGCTGAAGGACGTCGAGCGCGTTCTGTATTTCGAAAACTACATCGTCACCGAGCCGGGCCTGACCCCGCTGAAGCAGAACCAGCTGCTGACGGAAGACGAGTTCTATCGCTATCAGGAAGAGTACGGCGACGACGGCTTCACGGCCGAAATCGGCGCCGAGGCCGTCCGCAACCTGCTGATGGGCATCGACCTGCACGCCGAGGCCGAGAAGCACCGCGGCGAACTGGCCGACAATCCCTCGGAAATGAAGGCCAAGAAGGCGTCCAAGCGCCTGAAGCTGATCGAGGCCTTCCTGGAATCGGGCAACAAGCCCGAGTGGATGATCCTGACCATCGTGCCGGTCATCCCGCCGGAACTGCGTCCTCTGGTGCCGCTGGACGGCGGCCGTTTCGCCACGTCCGACCTGAACGACCTGTATCGCCGGGTCATCAACCGGAACAACCGCCTGAAGCGCCTGATGGAGCTGCGGGCGCCGGACATCATCATCCGTAACGAAAAGCGGATGCTGCAGGAATCCGTCGACGCCCTGTTCGACAACGGCCGTCGCGGTCGCGTCATCACCGGCGCCAACAAGCGTCCGCTGAAGTCGCTGGCCGACATGCTGAAGGGCAAGCAGGGTCGCTTCCGTCAGAACCTGCTGGGCAAGCGCGTCGACTATTCGGGCCGTTCGGTCATCACCGTGGGACCGGAACTGAAGCTGCACGAGTGCGGCCTGCCCAAGAAGATGGCTCTAGAGCTGTTCAAGCCGTTCATCTATGCGCGCCTTGACGCCAAGGGCCTGTCGGGCACGGTCAAACAGTCCAAGCGCATGGTCGAGCGCGAGCAGCCCGCCGTCTGGGACATCCTGGACGAGGTCATCCGCGAGCACCCGGTTCTGCTGAACCGCGCGCCGACGCTGCACCGTCTGGGCATCCAGGCGTTCGAGCCGAAGCTGATCGAGGGCAAGGCCATCCGCCTGCACCCGCTGGTCTGCACCGCCTTCAACGCCGACTTCGACGGCGATCAGATGGCCGTTCACGTTCCGCTGAGCCTCGAGGCCCAGTTGGAAGCGCGCGTCCTGATGATGTCGACGAACAACATCCTGTCGCCCGCCAACGGCAAGCCGATCATCGTGCCGTCGCAGGACATCGTCCTGGGTCTGTACTATCTGTCGCTGGTCAAGGACGGCGAGCCCGGCGAGGGCAAGCTGTTCGCCAACATCGGCGAGATCGACGCGGCGCTGGACGCCAAGGTCGTGACCCTGCACACGCGCATCAAGGCGCGCTGGACCGAACAAGACGCCGAGGGCAAGGAGGTGACGAAGGTCATCGACACCACGCCCGGCCGTATGAAGCTGGCGGCCCTGCTGCCGCGCAATCCGAACGTCGGCTATCGCCTGCTCGAAAAGAACCTGACCAAGAAGGAGATCGGGAACCTGATCGACGTGGTCTATCGCCACTGCGGTCAGAAGGCGACGGTCATCTTCGCCGACCAGATGATGGGCCTGGGCTTCCGCGAAGCCGCCAAGGCGGGCATCTCGTTCGGCAAGGACGATATCGTGATCCCGGCCAAGAAGGTCGAACTGGTCGCCGAAACCCGCGCCCAGGTCGAGGAGTACGAGCAACAGTACGCCGACGGCCTGATCACGCGCGGCGAGAAGTACAACAAGGTCGTCGACGCCTGGGCCAAGGCCACGGACCGGATCGCCGACGCCATGATGGGTGAGATCGCGCAGCCGCGCGTTCTGATCGAGGGCGAGAACCCCGACATCAACTCGGTCTATATGATGGCCAACTCCGGCGCCCGCGGTTCGCAGGCCCAGATGAAGCAACTGGGCGGCATGCGCGGCCTGATGGCCAAGCCCTCGGGCGAGATCATCGAGACGCCGATCACCTCGAACTTCAAGGAAGGTCTGACCGTCCTCGAATACTTCAACTCGACCCACGGCGCCCGCAAGGGTCTGGCCGACACCGCGCTGAAGACCGCCAACTCGGGCTATCTGACCCGCCGTCTGGTGGATGTGGCGCAGGACTCCATCGTCACCGAGCAGGACTGCGGTTCGACCCGCGGCATCACCCTGCGCGCGGTGATGGAGGGCGGCGACGTCCTGGTCTCGCTGGGCCAGCGCATCCTGGGCCGTTATGCGGCCGAGGACATCAAGGAGCCGGGTACGGACACCGTCCTGTTCCCTGCCGACACCTATCTGGTCGAGGAAGTCGTCGAGGCCGTCGAGGCCGCCGGCGTCCAATCGGTCAAGGTGCGTTCGGCCCTGACCTGCGAAGCCGAAGCGGGCATCTGCGCCCACTGCTACGGTCGTGACCTGGCGCGCGGCACCAACGTCAACATCGGCGAAGCGGTCGGCGTCATCGCCGCCCAGTCGATCGGCGAGCCGGGCACCCAGCTGACGATGCGGACCTTCCACATCGGCGGCACGGCCCAGGTGGCGGAAACCTCCTTCATGGAGGCGACCAACGCCGGTACGGCCAAGATCACCGGCCCCACCGTCGTCGCGGCGCACGGCGACCTGGTGGCCATGAGCCGCAACGTCGTCGTCACCGTGGTCGTGGACGGCAAGGACCGCGAGACGCACAAGGCCCCGTATGGCGCCCGCATCCGCGTCAAGGACGGCGGCGAAGTGAAGAAGGGCCAACGCCTGGCGGAGTGGGACCCCTACACCACCCCGATCCTGACGGAAGTGGGCGGCGTCGTGCGCTTCGAGGACCTGGTCGAGGGTCTGTCCGTCAAGGAAGAGACCGATGAAGCGACGGGCATCGCCCAGCGCGTGGTCTCCGACTGGCGCGCCAGCCCGCGCGGCTCGGATCTGCGTCCGGCCATGGGCGTCACCCTGGGCGACGCCTACGCCAAGCTGGCCTCGGGCTCCGACGCCCGTTACCTGCTGCCCGTCGGCGCGGTTTTGTCCGTGGCGAACGGCGACGAGGTCAAGCCGGGTGAGATTATCGCCCGCGTTCCGACCGAAGGCGCCAAGACCCGCGACATCACCGGCGGTCTGCCGCGCGTCGCCGAACTGTTCGAAGCGCGTCGTCCGAAGGACTGCGCCGTCATCGCCGAGATGGACGGTCGCGTCGAATTCGGCCGCGACTACAAGAACAAGCGCCGCATCAAGATCACGCCGGAGCCCAACGCCGATGGCGTTCAGGGTGAACCCGTCGAGTTCCTGATCCCCAAGGGCAAGCACATCTCCGTCCACGACGGCGATCTGATCCAGAAGGGCGACTACATCATCGACGGCAACCCGGATCCGCACGATCTGCTGCGCATCCAGGGCGTCGAGGCGCTGGCCGAATATCTGGTGAACGAGGTGCAGGAGGTCTATCGCCTGCAGGGCGTGCCGATCAACGACAAGCACATTGAAGTCATCGTGCGTCAGATGCTGCAAAAGGTCGAGGTAATCGACGCCGGTGAAACCACCCTGATCCGTGGCGACACGGTCGAGGTGGCGGAAGCCGTGCTGGAGAACGCCAAGGTCGAGAAGCGCGGCGGTCGTCTGGCCACCACCCAGCCGGTTCTGCTGGGCATCACCAAGGCGTCGCTGCAAACGCGCAGTTTCATCTCGGCGGCGTCTTTCCAGGAAACCACGCGCGTCCTGACCGACGCCTCGGTCCACGGCAAGAAGGACATGCTGGAAGGTCTGAAGGAAAACGTCATCGTCGGCCGCCTGATCCCGGCGGGCACGGGCGCCTATCTGCGCTCGCTGCAGAAGATCGCCAACGAGCGTGACGCCGAACTGACGCAGGCCCGCGAAGAGGCGATCGAGCCCCTGCCGGCCGATCTGCAACTGGAGCTGGAGAGCAGCGAAGTCTGATCTCCCGCCCCGGATCAGGTCCGGGATGACAAGGGTTGAAAAGGGCGGCGCCGGCGACGGGGCCGCCCTTTTTCTTTCCGGGTTCAAGCGACATTCAGTTGATCGACATCCCGGCTCGTCAGTCTGGGGTTGAGCGGAGCGAAGAACCCGGCAGCAAGGGCCGCATTCGTTTCTCTGGATGCATTCGGCGCTGGATGCCCGCCTCCGGGTTCCGGGTTCGTCCTTTGGACGCCCGGGAATGACGGTGATAAATCGATTGCGGTCGACTCTAGTCCTTCCACCGCTCCATCGGGGCCGCCGCGCCTGGGGTGATCGGCGCGCCGCTCGCCCGGTGGCCGTCGCGTCGGGTTTGGATGTTTCGCGTCGAATCCGGCGCCAGGGACGGGTTCAACTGGGCCCCGGCGCAGCCTGTGCCGAAGTTTGAGCCGACGCAGTCCGCAGGACCGACCACGCCGACGCCGCCGGACAGGGGGCGGTTCATCATCTCCCATTCCGCCAGGCGACGCGCGCCTTCGCGCGCGAAACGCGCGTCGCGTTCGGGATTTCCGGTTCCATGAATCGGCGGGGCGGCGGCGGCGCGGCGGCCGAAGTCGTCACGGCAGCGGCGTCGTTCCGCGTCGTTCAGCAATTCCGGCGAGGCGCAACCCGTCAGCCCCTGCCGCAAGGCGCGGGCCATGGCGGCCTGACGGTCTGCGGGATCGACCCGCCAGGCGTCGCCTGGCGGTGACGGCGCATTGACGGGGGCGGGCGCGGCCAGACGCGGTCGCAGCGGCGCCGGCTGATCGACGGCCCCAGGCGCGGCCGACGTAATCGGCGTGCGCCGGTCGGCCGCGTCGGAACGCGCCACGTTCGGCTGAGCCTGAGGCGGGGCGACGACGGGCGGGCGCGGGCGCTCGTCGGGCAGGAGACGGCGGGGCTGAATATCCAGCAGAATGGTCGGCTCGTCCTCGACCCAGACCCGTTCCTCGAACCCCAGGGCGGCGTAGGACAGGGCGGCGACCAGGGCGGCGTTGAACGCGACCGACAGGCCCGCCAGTCCAACCTTGCCGCGCCAGTCCGGGCCGTCGGATCGTGATACCCGCACAGTTTGCCTCCCCCTGCAGCGTGCAAGTTGTAAGAGAAGCGTGGCGGCTTTCGGGCGGGGCCGCGCTCGCTTCGCGGCGGAGGGACCGGCGGGCAGGCGCGTCTTGACCTTCGGCCCTATCGCGCGTAGAAGCCGCGCACTTTCGAGGCGTGGCCGGTTCGCCGGTCGCTGAGATCGTGACAATCGAACGGACGGCCTGTGCGCCGCCGGAACGCCCGAAGCGCGCGTTCCGGTTTTTCTGTTTGGGCGGTCGCGCTCAGTCTCGATGACACCCGGGCGGGGGAATGGTCCCTCGTTCACAAAAGAAGGCGTGGGGCGCCTCGGTCGAAAGACACACGCCCCCCAATAGAAGTCGAGACCTGTCTCAATGCCTACGATCAACCAACTGATCCGCAAGCCGCGCAAGCCCAAGCCCGTCCGCAACAAGGTTCCGGCCCTGGAGGGTTCGCCCCAGCGTCGCGGCGTCTGCACCCGTGTCTACACCACCACCCCCAAGAAGCCGAACTCGGCTCTGCGTAAGGTCGCCAAGGTCCGCCTGGCCAAGAACGGCTACGAAGCCGTGTGCTACATCCCCGGCGAAGGCCACAACCTGCAGGAACACTCGGTCGTTCTGATCCGCGGCGGCCGCGTGAAGGACTTGCCCGGCGTGCGCTACCACATCCTGCGCGGCGTTCTGGACACCCAAGGCGTCAAGGACCGCAAGCAACGCCGTTCGCACTACGGCGCCAAGCGTCCGAAGTAAGCCCTTTGCGTCCGGGCCGTCGCGCCCGGTCGCCTTTTCGAGATCTTCCCGGCGTCGGCCGGGCACTGCAAGGAATAACCCATGTCGCGTCGTCACCGCGCCCAGAAGCGTGAAGTTCTGCCGGATCCCAAGTTCGGGGACCTGATCGTCACCAAGTTCATGAACTACGTCATGTACGAAGGTAAGAAGGCCGTCGCCGAAAACATCGTCTATGGCGCCTTCGACATCCTGGCCGAGAAGAAGAAGGACCAGACCGCGGTCGAGACCTTCCATTCCGCGCTCGACAACGTCGCCCCGGCGGTCGAAGTCCGTTCGCGTCGCGTCGGCGGCGCCACCTATCAGGTGCCGGTCGAGGTCCGTCCGGATCGTCGTCGCGCCCTGGCCATCCGCTGGCTGGTCAACGCCGCCCGCAAGCGCGGCGAGAACACCATGACCGAGAAGCTGGCCGCCGAGCTGCTGGACGCCTCGAACAACCGCGGCACCGCGGTCAAGAAGCGCGAAGACACCCACAAGATGGCCGAAGCGAACCGCGCCTTCAGCCACTACCGCTGGTAAGCGTCTTAAAACCGCCAACTGCGGTGACTATCTGAGACTATCCGGCGCGGGCGGTTTGAGCTAAATCGCCCGCGCCGTCTTATCCGACATTCCGATGGGCGCTTTCGGCGTCCGAAGCCCCCAAGGGACGCTCCAATGCCCCGCACACATAAAATCGAAGACTACCGCAACTTCGGCATCATGGCCCACATCGACGCGGGCAAGACCACGACGACCGAGCGGATTCTGTATTACACCGGCAAGTCGCACAAGATCGGCGAAGTGCACGACGGCGCCGCCACCATGGACTGGATGGACCAGGAGCAGGAACGCGGCATCACCATCACGTCCGCCGCGACGACCGCCTTCTGGAAAGAGAAGCGCCTCAACATCATCGACACCCCCGGCCACGTCGACTTCACCATCGAGGTCGAGCGTTCGCTGCGCGTGCTCGACGGCGCCGTGACGGTGCTTGACGGCAACGCCGGCGTCGAGCCGCAGACCGAAACCGTCTGGCGCCAGGCCGACAAATATTCGGTGCCGCGCATCGTCTTCGTCAACAAGATGGACAAGATCGGCGCCGACTTCGACAAGTCGGTGGAATCGATCCGTGACCGCCTGGGCGCCAAGGCTGTGCCGATCCAGTTCCCGATCGGCGCCGAGTCGAACCTGAAGGGTCTGGTCGACCTGGTCCGCATGAAGGCCGTGGTCTGGGACAACGACGGCCTGGGCGCCTCCTTCCGCGACGAAGAAATCCCCGCCGATCTGGTCGACAAGGCCAATGAAGCCCGCCAGTACCTGATCGACAACGCCGTCGAGCTGGATGACGAGGCGATGGAGGCTTACCTGGAGGGCAACGAGCCTTCGGAAGAAACCATCAAGAAGTGCATCCGCAAGGCCGTTCTGACCGGCGCCTTCTATCCGATCCTGTGCGGCTCGGCCTTCAAGAACAAGGGCGTGCAGACCCTGCTGGACGCCGTGGTCGACTACCTGCCCTCGCCGGTGGACATCCCGCCGACCCAAGGCATCGACTTCAAGACCGAAGAGCCGGTCGTGCGCAAGGCTTCGGACGACGAGCCCCTGTCGGTCCTGGCGTTCAAGATCATGGACGACCCCTTCGTCGGCTCGCTGACCTTCTGCCGCCTGTATTCGGGCAAGATGGAAACGGGCATGGGCCTGCTGAACTCGACACGCGACAAGAAGGAGCGCGTCGGCCGTATGCTGCTGATGCACTCCAACAACCGCGAGGACATCAAGGAAGCCTACGCCGGCGACATCGTCGCCCTGGCCGGCCTGAAGGACACCCGCACCGGCGACACCCTGTGCGACCCGATCAAGTCGCCGGTCATCCTGGAGCGCATGGAATTCCCGGCCCCGGTGATCGAAATCGCCGTCGAGCCGAAGTCCAAGGCGGACCAGGAAAAGCTGGGCGTCGCCCTGGCCAAGCTGGCCTCGGAAGACCCGTCCTTCACCGTCTCGACCGACCACGAGTCGGGCCAGACGATCCTGAAGGGCATGGGCGAGCTGCATCTGGACATCAAGATCGACATCCTGAAGCGCACCTATAAGGTCGAGGCCAACATCGGCGCGCCGCAGGTCGCCTATCGCGAATCCATCAGCCGCAAGGCCGAGATCGACTACACCCACAAGAAGCAGACCGGCGGTACGGGTCAGTTCGCCCGCGTCAAGCTGGTGTTCGAGCCGGGCGAGCCGGGTTCGGACTTCGTCTTCGAATCCGCCATCGTCGGCGGCGCGGTGCCCAAGGAATACATCCCGGGCGTCGAAAAGGGCCTGAAGTCGGCCAAGGACAATGGCCTGCTGGCCGGCTTCCCGGTCATCGACGTCAAGGCCACCCTGGTGGACGGCGCCTTCCACGACGTCGACTCCTCGGTCCTGGCGTTCGAAATCGCTTCGCGCGCGGCCTTCAAGGAACTGCGCGAGAAGGGCGGCCCCAAGCTGCTGGAACCGATCATGGCCGTCGAGGTCGTGACCCCGGAAGAGTATCTGGGTTCGGTGATCGGCGACCTGAACGGTCGTCGCGGCATGATCCAGGGTCAGGACATGCGCGGCAACGCCACCGTCGTGAACGCCTTCGTGCCGCTGGCCAACATGTTCGGCTATGTGAACACGCTGCGCGGCATGTCGCAGGGCCGCGCCCAGTTCACCATGCAATACGACCACTACGAGCCGGTGCCGCAACACGTCGCCGACGAAGTGATCAAGAAGTACGCCTAAACCTTCCCTTTCGGGAAAATCCACCCAAATACGCCCGGACCGCAAGGACCGGGCGTCCTTAACCCCAAACCACAGGAACCCCGGTTCGGGGACCTAGGAGCTAGAAAATGGCCAAGGAAAAGTTCGAACGCACGAAGCCGCACTGCAACATCGGCACGATTGGTCACGTTGACCACGGCAAGACGACGCTGACGGCTGCGATCACGATGACGCTGGCGAAGGCGGGTGGCGCGAAGGCGATGAACTACGCCGACATCGACGCGGCGCCGGAAGAGAAGGCGCGGGGCATCACGATCAACACGGCGCACGTCGAGTATGAGACGGCGAACCGTCACTATGCGCACGTCGACTGCCCCGGCCACGCCGACTATGTGAAGAACATGATCACGGGCGCGGCGCAGATGGACGGCGCGATCCTGGTTGTTTCGGCCGCCGACGGCCCGATGCCGCAGACGCGCGAGCACATTCTTCTGGCTCGTCAGGTCGGCGTTCCGGCCCTGGTGGTCTTCATGAACAAGGTCGACCTGGTCGACGACGAAGAGCTGCTGGAACTGGTCGAGATGGAAGTGCGCGAGCTGCTCTCGTCGTACCAGTTCCCGGGCGACGACATTCCGATCACCAAGGGCTCGGCCAAGGCCGCGACCGACGGCGTGAACCCGGAGATCGGCGAACAGCGCGTTCTGGCCCTGATGGAAACGGTCGACGCCTACATCCCGCAACCGGCGCGTCCGGTGGACCAGCCGTTCCTGATGCCGGTCGAAGACGTGTTCTCGATCTCGGGCCGCGGCACCGTGGTGACGGGTCGGGTCGAGAAGGGCGTGGTCAAGGTCGGCGAGGAAGTGGAGATCGTGGGCATCCGTCCGGTGCAGAAGACGACCTGCACGGGCGTGGAAATGTTCCGCAAGCTGCTGGACCAGGGCGAGGCGGGCGACAACGTGGGCGTTCTGCTGCGCGGCACCAAGCGTGAAGACGTCGAGCGCGGTCAGGTTCTGTGCAAGCCGGGTTCGATCACGCCGCACACCAAGTTCCTGGCCGAAGCCTACATCCTGACGAAGGAAGAAGGCGGCCGCCACACGCCGTTCTTCACGAACTACCGTCCTCAGTTCTACTTCCGCACGACCGACGTGACGGGGATCGTGCATCTGAAGGAAGGCGTCGAGATGATCATGCCGGGCGACAACGCCGAGCTGAACGTCGAGCTGATCACGCCGATCGCCATGGACCAGGGCCTGCGCTTCGCCATCCGTGAAGGCGGCCGCACCGTCGGCGCCGGCGTCGTCGCCAAGATCGTCGAGTAAGGCTTCTCTCCGGGCTAACGCGCTTCGCGCTGCTTGAGGCCGGACGAGACAGACGAAACAGTCGCGTAACAGAGCGGCCCCCGGAGATATCCGGGGGCCGTTTTGCGTCGGCCGAGGCGTCTGCAACGACTTGCCTTTCCGGACGTTCGGAGGAGCCGCCGAACAGTCAAGGTTCTCCATGCGTCCGATCGCGTTGCTTTCATGCCTCATGGCCCTGGCGGCCTGCGCCACCCACCCGGGCACGGTCGATCCTGTGCGTTTCGCGACGGATGCGCGGCCGGTGTCGGCGGCGGTCGAGGCGGGGACCTTGGGCGGGGTCGAGGGCGACGGGGTCAGGGCGTTCCTGGGCGTGCCCTATGCGGCGCCGCCCGTGGGCCCGTTGCGTTGGCGGGCGCCCCAGCCCGTTCAGCCCTGGTCGGGCGTACGCGACGCGACGCGGATCGGGGCCGACTGCACCCAGGCCATCGGGCGGCGCGCCATCCTGGGCGGAGGCGGCGGGATCGTTGTGGGGTCCGAGGACTGCCTGTTCCTGAACATCTATGCGCCCGCGGGCGAGGCGACGGGTCTGCCGGTCATGGTCTATGCGCCCGGCGGGGCCTTCACCATCGGCGCGGGCGCCAACTACGATCCTTCCAGACTGGCGCGCCAACAGAAGCGAGTGGTGGTCACGCTGAACTATCGCCTGGGGGCGCTGGGGTGGCTGGCCCATCCGGGTTTTCAGGCCGAGGGCGAGGGATTTGGCGGCAATTTCGGCCTGATGGATCAGCAGGCGGCGCTGCGTTGGGTGCATCGCAATATCGCGGCCTTCGGGGGCGATCCGTCCAATGTGACCTTGTTCGCCGAAAGCGCGGGGGCGTGGACCGCCTGCTATCTGATGACGTCGCCGGGATCGGAAGGACTGTTCCAGCGCGCGATCCTGCAGAGCGGGGGCTGTCTGGAGCCCTCGTCTCTGGTCAGCGCCGAGACGGCCGCCGCATCCGGCCCTCTGTTCGCCGAACGTCTGGGCTGCACGGGGGAGGGGCAGACCGACTGTCTGAAGGCGCTGCCGGCCTGGCGGCTGTCGCGGGCGCCGTCGGTGCGGGCGGGGATCAACGGTCCCGGCTCTTGGGGGCCGGTGCACACGGACGCCACCGTGCCGGAAAACCCCGCCGTCGCCTTCGCCCACGGCCGGTTCACGCGCGTGCCCGTCATTGTCGGCTCCAACCTGGACGAGGGGCGGCTGTTCGCCAACGAGGTCAAGACCCTGGACCGTTACAACAAGGAGACGGTCTGGATGTACGGCGACGAGGGCGCGCGGGTGCTGGCGCGTTATCCCGTCGGGCCGGAGGGGCCCGCTTACGCCATCGCCGCCCAGTTCACGGACCAGAGGTTCGCCTGTCCGTCCCAGGCCCTGCGGCGTCAGCTGTCGCGGTTCGTACCCGTGCGCGGCTATGAGTTCGCGGATCGCAATGCGCCCTTCGTCCTGCCGGACTGGATCGTCGGGCTGGACCTGGGCGCGTACCACGCCAGCGAATTGGCCTATGTGTTCGGGACCCGTTGGATATTCGCGGATGTGAAGCGATTCACGCCCGAGCAGAGAGCCTTGTCCGAACGGATGCAGGCGCTGTGGGCGGGGTTCGGCCAGACGGACTTCGGCGCCGACTGGCCGACCGTGGAAGGCGCCGGGCCGGTGCGGGTGTTCGCGCCCGAAGGCGATCGGCTGGACGAGACCTTCTTCGCCCGCCACCAGTGCGACTTCTGGGACGGCACGCCGTTCGGCGCCGTCCATTGAGACCCCAGATTCAAGCGAGAACCTGGATTCACCCTTCAGCCGGAACCGCGACGCGGTACCGTCCAAAACGATCCGGTCCTAGAGGAACCGCACGATCACGCCGGGCTTGACCTTGTCGGCCAGGGTCCAGGCGTCCCAGTTGGTCAGGCGGACGCAGCCGTGGGAGGCGGTCTTGCCGACCAGATGCGGGTCGGGCGTACCGTGGATGCCGTAGCTGGGCTTGTTCAGGTCGATCCAGACGACGCCGACCGGATTGTTGGGACCCGGCTTGACCAGGACCTTCTTCTTGCCGTCGCCGTAGCTGAGCTTGGCCGGGTCGTAGAGGTAGTCGGGATTGCGGGCGACACCGTTGACCTTGACCGTGCCGCTGGGCGTCGGATTGTCGCCGCTGCCGATGGTGGCGGGGAAATAGGCCAACAGCCGGCCATCGGCGGCGAAGGCGCGGACCGAGCCCTCGCCCTTGTCCACATCGATGTGGTCGACCTCGGAGGCCAGAGGCGCGGTGTTGATGGCGGGTACGAGCAGGGCCTGCCCCACGCGAGCGAAGTCGGCGTCGGGGTTCATGGCTCGCAACAGCGCCTCGGTGACATGGAACCGCTCGGCCAGGGCCTCTACGATATTGGCGTACCCCATGTGCGGGCCTGGCCCTGAGCTTCGAGGTCGGTCGGGACCACGCCGAGATAGGGGCCGTCGAGATCGGCCTGGGTGATGCGATAGGCGGCGGTGACGGGGCCGGGACCCTGCCGGCGCAGACGGTCGAGCACGCCGGCGTCCAACCGGCCGGTCGTCGGCAGGTCATTAGCCTTCTGATAGGCGGCGACGGCTTGTCTCATGCTCGAACCCTCCAGGCCGTCGATGGCGCCGGGCGAAAAGCGCGCGCGTTCCAGCAGGATCTGGGCGCGGATCAGGGCGGGCTGGGGCTGGGCCAGTTGGGCCGGGTTCGCCGGGCCCTCCGTTGGAGCCGGGGCATAGGCCGCGGTCTCTATGGCCTCGCGCGACAACGGGCCGGTGGCGCCGACCTGGGCGTCGGCCGAGGGGCGGTCGGACGTCTCGTTGCGCGAACAGGCGGTAAGAGACAGGGTGGACGCAAGCAGGAGGCGACGGTTCATCGGGGACTTTCGAACGGCGACAGGGACGACAGGGGGCGGACAGGTGCGATCAGTTCTCTTCGCCCGTGGCGGGATCGGTCGCCGTTTCGCCCGAGTTGCTGGAGCCTTCGGCGCCCTTGGGCTCGGTCGCCGGACGCGGGGGGTGGCCCTCGCCGTCGGGGCGTTGGTTTTCATTCTCGACGGCGCGGTCGTCGGGGCGGGGATCGGACATGAGGCGGTTCCGGCGAAGGTTGGGATCGGATAGGGCAACGCGCGCGGGCGGCTCCGGCTCCCGCCATCGGCCGTCAACGTTCGTTCACCATGCCGGTGAACCTTAACGAAACGGCCGGCGGGCCAGGGTGTTTGCTGGACTTGACCTGGCCGCGCCAGGTCCGCTTAGGACGCCCATGCCCGACACCCTTGAGGTCGAGATCATAAAGACGGAGGCGATCGACGCCGCCGGCATCGCCCTGTGGCGCGAATGGACGGCGACGAATCCCGCTCTGACCAGTCCCTATTTCCGCTGGGACTATGCCGAGATCGCCGGGCGCATCTGTCCGGGAGCGGCGCTCGCGGTGTTCCGGCGAGACGGTCGGATCGTCGGTTTCTTCCCGTTCCAGCGGCGCGGGCGGGCGGTGCAGCCGCTGGGCGCGCCGATGAACGACTATCACGGGGTGATCGCCCCGGTCGAAGAGGCGATCAGCCTGGAAGTGGTCGCACGTCTGCTGAAGGCCAGCCGCTTCAGCGTGCCGGGTTGGATCGGCGCGGGCGAGGCCGGGCACGCCCGGCAGACGGTGCAGGTCGCCATGCCGGACAGCGGCTATGACGCCTGGTACGCCGAGCGTCGCGCGACCTACGGCAAGTATTTCAAGGACAAGGAGCGGGCGCGCCGCAGCCTGGCGACCGAATTGGGGCCGATCCGAGTGGAGCGGGGGCTGCGCGATCCGGCCCTGCTGGATCGTCTGATCGCCTTGAAGGCGGCGCAGTATCGGCGCTCGGGCCTGCATGACATCTTCGCCTGCGGCTGGACCAGGGATCTGCTGCAGGCGCTGATGGCCGACCTGCGCGCGGACTTCGGCGCCTCGATGGCGGCGATGCACGCGGGCGACAAACTGGTGGCGGTGGAGTTCTCACTGCACGCCGGGCGGCACTACCATTTCTGGTTCCCGGTCTATGAGCCGGCCCTGGCGCGCTGTTCGCCGGGCATCCTGCTGAGCATGGACACCATGCGGCTGGCGGCAGCGGAGGGCTTCCGCGTGTTCGACTTCGGCTTCGAGGGCGAGACCTACAAGAAGTATTTCGTCAATGCGCGCCAGACGGTGCGCGAAGCCATCCTGGTGCGGCCGGGCCTGGGCCAGGCGCTGGGCGACCTGACGGCGGCGGCGCTGAGCCGGGTCGGCGGACGGGGCGAGGCGCTGCGGACCTCTCTGCGCCGGCGCTGGTCCACCATCGAGGCGTGCGAGCCGACGCCGCTGGGGCAGCTGCGCGGCGCGGCCGTGGCGGCGCGGGCCCTGGTTCGCAAGGCGAGTGCCGGCAAGACGACGACCGCGCGCGTGGCGCACGTCTGAAGGGACCGATCATGACCGACCGCCGCACCCGCTATCCCGGCCCGATCGCCGAGGCCAAGGATCATCCGCACACCCTGGTGGCGCAGGGCTTCGCCGAGGACGCGGCCCTTGCCGCCGTGCTGGATCGCTACCCGGCCGAACTGTTCGACATCAATCTGTATGACTTCGACGACGAGGGGCAGGTGTCCCTGCGCACCGGCGCGCGCGGGCGGCTGTCGGGCCAGGATCTGCTGGAGGCGATCAAACAGGGGCGGCTGTGGGTCAATCTGCGCGAGGTCGAACGCGGCTGGCCCCAGCTTTGGGCGGCGGCGATGAAGGATTTCGCGGCCATCCAGGCGACCTATCCGGGGATGCGGGCCGTGCGGAACGCCGGGCAGCTTATCCTGTCTTCGCCCAAGGCGCGGGTGCCCTATCATTTCGACGCGGCGGGGGTGGTGCTGTTCCACCTGCGCGGGCGCAAGCGGCTGTTCATCTATCCGGGCGACGAGCAGCATCTGCCCGAGCGGAACATGGAGCAGGTGGTCGCGCGCCAGACGACCGAGGAACTGCCCTATACGCTGGCCTTCGAGCAGGACGCCCAGGTCATGGACCTGGAGCCCGGCCGGGCGCTGACCTGGCCGCTGTACGCGCCGCATCGGGTCGAGAACCTGGATCGGTTCTGCGTCAGCCTGTCGATGGATTTCCAGACCTGGCCCTCGCGGTTCCGGAACGGGGCCCTGTTCACCAATGCGGTGATCCGCAGCCGCGGCGGCAGGCCGCGCTTCACCGACGGCATGACGACGCCGGAGCTGGCCGCGCGCTGGGCCGCGTCGCTGGCGCTGAAGAAGGCGGGCGCGATGAAGAGCCGGATCGCCCATTTCGAGCGCGACTTCGAGCCCCAGGTCGGGGCGGCGGACGGGGCGGGGGCGCTGACGGGGTCCTGAAAGGCGGTCCGGGTTAAATTGCGTTCATGACCTGAAGTTAAAATGACTTCGCCTTGGCAGGCGGGCACCTTTTCCTCAGACACATGGGAAGGGAGCCCCTGATGAACCGCACGCTTATCGCAACCGCCGCCCTGGCCGGAATCGCCGTCGCCGGCATCGCCTGGGCCGCGCCCGCCTCGGCCGCCGAGGTCAAGATCCGCGACGCCGTGGCCCAGGTGGTCGTGATCGTGGAGGATCGGCAGGATGTTGCGGTGGAGGTCCGGCAGGGCCGCTCGCGCCTGCCGGCCGTTCAGGTTCGCCGCAACGGCCGCGACGTTGAGATCAACGGGGGCCTGCCGCGTAACCGGATGTGGGGCGGCGGCAGCGCCATCCGCAACTGCAACACAGGCCGCGGCGATCCGGGTCAGCCGGCGAATGGAGCGACCGTCGAGGTGCGGAACCTGGGCGTGATCCGGATAGAGGATGCGCCGACCATCATCCTGCGGACGCCGCGCGCCGTGGACCTTAGCGCCGGCGGGGCCGTGTTCGGCTCCATCGGGCGCAACGCCCGCTCGGTGACGCTCAGCAACGGCGGCTGCGGCGGGTGGAACGTGGCCAATGTGGACGGGCCGATGGAGTTGGCGCTGGGCGGCTCGGGCTCGATCCGGGCGGGAACCTCGCGCTCGCTGGAAGCCAATGTGGGCGGCTCGGGCTCGATCTGGGCCGGCGCGACCGGGGACCTGGAGGCCAATATCGGCGGTTCCGGCGCCATAACCGTGGCCAGCGCGCGTGGCGAAGGCGACATCGCTATCGGCGGCTCGGGCGACGTGATCGTCCGCGACGGCCAGATGAGCGACCTGTCGGTCGCCATCGGCGGCTCGGGCAGTGTGCGCTACGGCGGGGCGACCCGCGATCTGAGCGTCAGCATCGCCGGTTCTGGCGATGTGCGTGTGGGCGCCGCGACCGGCGATGTCTCGCGCACCGTCATCGGCTCGGGGACGCTGGTTATAGGCCGCTGAGGCCGTGGACCCGTCCCGACGAGGAAAGGCCCCCGGTCGTGGAACCCCGGGGGCCTTTTCCTGTCAGCCCCATCAAAAAGCCCCGGCGGATCGCTCCGCCGGGGCTCTTCGTATCGGATCGCTCGGGCTGCCTGGGGCGTGATCCGTTGAGGCGGAACCACTAGGCCATGTCGGCCGAAGCGATCAGGCCCTAGCGGACGCCCAGGACGCTGGTGATGGCCGAAACGCCCAGGTTGGCGCCGGCGCGGTCACGGGCCTGCAGGCCGCCGCCGAACGAGTAGCGCAGACCGACCGACCAGGTGTCGATGTCGGCCGCGTCCAGATCGGCGCGGGTGTAGGAGGCGCCCAGCGAGAACGGGGTGTTCTCGAACTCGTACTCGGCGCCCACGCCATACGTCCAGGCGTCGACGCTGCCGGTGTTCCCGTCGATATCGTTATAGGCGACGCCCGCGTTCAGGCGCAGGTTCGGCATGACGTAGAAGGCGGCGTCGCCGCCGACGGTCCAGATGTCGCCAGCGTCGGCGTCCGTCCAGGCGACCAGGCCGGTCAGCGTCGCGTTGGCCAAGTACTTCTGGGCTTCGGCGCCGACGGTCCAGACCGTGTCGCCCGTGCCGATGCCGTTAGCGGCCACGAAACCGCCGGCGCGGACGTCCGGCGCCCACATCTTGGTGCCGTGCGCGGCGACGACGCCCGAGGTGTCGTCTTCACCGAAAGCCTTCATATGGTCGACGGCTCCGTTCAAGGTCACGGTCCAGTCCTGGACCGGCAGGGCGACCGAACCGTCGACGGTCCAGACGTCGGCGTCGGCTTTGGAGCCGACGACATCGACCGAGGGGTTGGCGTAAGTCACGCCGACCGAACCTATGGCGTCCTGAGCGAAGGCCGGGGCGGCGATCAGGGTGACGGCGGCGGCCGTGGAGAGAAGGATCGTCTTCATTTTGTTTTTTCCTTAGCAGTCTGTTCCCCGATGGGGGTCCGGGGAGGTGGGCTGCTAGCCCATTGCGGCGAGCCTGAGCATTAAACCGTCGTTACCTAAGTGTCTTGCAAACGTCATGTGGCGCATCGGCCACGCCTTGTGGCGGGAATGTGTCGCCGGTACCGGGGGCGTACGGCGAGGGGGTAAGGCGGAGACAGAAATTGGCGCGGCGGAAGGGGCGTGACGGTCGGAGAGGGAAATTCCCACGGCCCGGTTTCGCCGCTTGACGAAATCGGAATCGGCAGGCATAAGCCGCCACTCTTGTTGGACCGGCTGTGCACTTCGGTGCAGACGCGGTTCGCAAGAACGACCTAAGTCACTGTTCTTTGCAGCTTCTTGGGACTTCAACGGCCTTCGCGGGCGACTGCGTGGGCCGATCGTTTTTGCGGATTTGCGTTTCCTGAGGGCCTCGTGCCCGAAGGCCTTCGGTCTTTGAAATGGTTCACAGGGACGCGGTCCTCCGACCGCATTGGAAGTAAGCACCGATATGGATCAAAGCATCCGCATCAGGCTCAAGGCCTTTGATCACCGCGTCCTCGATTTCTCGACGCGCGAGATCGTTAATACCGCCAAGCGCACCGGCGCGACCGTTCGCGGTCCGATTCCGCTGCCGACCCTGATCGAGAAGTTCACCGTGAACCGCTCGCCGCACGTCGATAAGAAGTCGCGTGAGCAGTTTGAAATCCGCACGCACAAACGCGTGCTCGACATCGTCGACCCCACCCCGCAGACCGTGGACGCGCTCATGAAGCTCGACCTGTCCGCCGGCGTGGACGTCGAGATCAAGATTTAAAGTAGAAAGAGGCGGGATCCGATGCGCACGGGCGTGATCGCCAAGAAGCTGGGCATGACCCGCGTGTTCGCCGATGACGGCGCGCACGTTCCGGTCACTGTGCTGCAGCTCGACGGCTGCCAAGTCGTCGGCCAACGTACCCAGGAGCGCGACGGCTACGTCGCTCTTCAGCTGGGCGCTGGCGCGAAGAAGGCTAAGAACACCAACAAGGCTCAACGCGAGACCTTCGCCAAGGCGGAAGTCGAGCCGAAAGCCTATGTCACCGAGTTCCGCGTCGATGCGGACGGTCTGCTGGACGTGGGCGCCGAGCTGTCGGCCGAACACTTCGTCGTGGGTCAGAAGGTCGACATCCAGGGCGAGACCATCGGTAAGGGTTTCGCCGGCGCCATGAAGCGCTGGAACTTCGGCGGTCTGCGCGCCACGCACGGCGTGTCGATCTCGCACCGTTCGCACGGTTCGACGGGCAACCGTCAGGATCCGGGCCGCACCTTCCCCGGCAAGAAGATGGCCGGCCACTACGGCGCCGAGACCGTCACCACCCAGAACCTGACCGTCGTGCGCGTGGACGCCGAGCGCGGCCTGATCCTGATCAAGGGCGCTGTCCCGGGTCACGACGGCGGCTACGTCAAGGTTCGTGACGCCATCAAGAAGGCCCGTCCGGCCGAGGCCCCGTTCCCGGGCGCCGTCAAGTCGGCCGCCACATCCTCTGGGGCTGCCGCTCAACCCGCCTCGACCCCGGCTGAAGAAGCCCCGGCCGAAGCGACCGAAGGCGGTGAAGCGTAATGAAACTCTCTGTCATCCAACTCGACGGCAAGGCCGCTGGCGACCTGGACCTGTCGGACGCCGTCTTCGGCATCTCCGACATCCGCGGCGACATCCTGGCCCGCACCGTCAACTGGCAACTGGCCAAGCGCCGCGCCGGCACGCACAAGGTTCAAACCCGTAACGAGAACTCTCGCACGGGCAAGAAGATGTACAAGCAGAAGGGCACCGGCGGCGCTCGTCACGGTTCGCGCCGTGCGCCGCAGTTCGTCGGCGGCTCGCGCGCGTTCGGTCCGGTCGTCCGCGACCACGGCTTCTCGCTGCCGAAGAAGATCCGCGCCCTGGCTCTGAAGCACGCCCTGTCCTCCAAGGCCAAGTCCGGCGACCTGATCCTGGTCGACAGCGTCTCGGTCAAGGAAGCCAAGACGGCCGCCCTGCGCGAGACCTTCGGCAAGCTGGGCTGGACCAAGGCCCTGATCATCGCGGGTCCGGAAGTCGACGCCAACTTCGGCCTGGCCGCCCGCAACATCCCGCACATCGACGTGCTGCCGAACGCCGGCCTGAACGTCTATGACATCCTGCGGGCCGAAAAGCTGGTGCTGACCAAGGCCGCCGTCGAGGCGATCGAAGCCCGCTTCAGCGACAAGGAAGCCGCGTAATGGCCGCTCAACCTACCGCCAAGCACTACGACACCATCCTGGCCCCGGTGATCACCGAAAAGGCCACGATCCTGTCCGAGCAGAACAAGGTCGTCTTCCGCGTCGCCGACACGGCGTCCAAGGACGAGATCGCAGCAGCGGTCGAAAGCTTGTTCAAAGTCAACGTCGTCAAGGTCAATACCCTGGTCCAAAAGGGCAAGACCAAGCGCTTCCGGGGCATCCTCGGTCGTCGCGTCGATATCAAAAAAGCGATCGTGACCCTGGCTGACGGCCAGTCGATCGACGTCACCACGGGGCTCTGATCAGATGGCCTTGAAAACCTACAATCCGACTTCGCCGGGCCGTCGCGCCCTCGTGCTGGTCGACCGTTCGGAACTTCACAAGGGCCGTCCGGAAAAGTCGCTGACCGAGGGCCTGACCAAGTCGGGCGGACGCGGGCAGGGCGGTCGCATCGCGGTCCGCTTCCGTGGCGGCGGCGCCAAGACCCTGTACCGCAAGATCGACTTCAAGCGTCGCAAGTGGGACGTGGTCGGCACGGTCGAGCGTCTGGAATACGATCCGAACCGCACGGCCTTCATCGCCCTGGTGACATATGCCGACGGCGAGAAGACCTACATCATCGCGCCGCAACGCCTTAAGGCGGGCGACACGATCATCGCGGGCGAAAAGACCGACGTGAAGCCGGGCAACGCCATGCCGCTGCGTTCGATGCCGGTGGGTACGATCATCCACAACATCGAGATGAAGCCCGGCAAGGGCGCCCAGCTGGCCCGTTCGGCCGGCGCCTACGCCCAGCTGGTCGGCCGCGATCAGGGCTACGCCCAGATCCGTCTCGGCTCGGGCGAGCTGCGCATGGTCCTGGACGGCTGCATCGCCACGGTGGGCGCGGTTTCGAACCCCGACCACATGAACCAGAACCTGGGCAAGGCCGGTCGCAAGCGTCACATGGGCTGGCGTCCGCACGTCCGCGGCGTCGCCATGAACCCGATCGACCACCCGCACGGTGGTGGTGAAGGCCGGACCTCTGGTGGTCGCACCCCCGTCACGCCGTGGGGCAAGGACACCAAGGGCACCCGTACCCGCAAGAACAAGGCTACGGACAAGTTCATCATCCGTACCCGCCACGTTAAGAAGGCTCGCTAAGAATGGCCCGCTCCTCCTGGAAAGGCCCGTTTGTCGACGGGTATCTGCTCAAGAAGGCCGACGCCGTTCAATCGTCGGGCCGCAAGGACGTGATCAAGACCTGGTCGCGCCGCTCCACCATCCTGCCGCAGTTCGTCGGTCTGACGTTCGGCGTGCATAACGGCCAGAAGCATGTGCCCGTGTCGGTCTCGGAAGAGATGGTCGGCATGAAGCTCGGCGAGTTCGCCCCGACCCGGAACTTCCCCGGCCACGCGGCGGACAAGAAGGCCAAGAGGAAGTAACCGATGGCCCAGACCAAGAACACGCGCCGCGTCGGTCAGACCGAAGCTCGCGCCAAGCTGGTGAACGTGCGGATCAGCCCGCAGAAGCTGAACCTGGTGGCCGCCTCGATCCGCGGCATGCCGGTTCAGAAGGCGCTGAACGAGCTGGAATTCAGCCGTAAGCGCATCGCCGGCGACGTCCGCAAGGTCCTGTATTCGGCGATCTCCAACGCCGAGAACAACCACAACCTCGACATCGACAATCTGGTCGTCGCCGAGGCCTTCGTGGGCAAGAACCTGGTGATGAAGCGTTTCGCGAGCCGCGCTCGTGGTCGCTCGTCGCGCATCCTGAAACCGTTCAGCGAGATCACCATCGTGGTCCGCGAAGCCGGCGAGGCCGCCTGATGGGACAGAAAATCAATCCGGTCGGTCTGCGCCTCGGCGTGAACCGCACGTGGGACAGCCGCTGGTTCGCCGCCGGCGCCGACTATTCCCGCCTGCTGCACCAGGACCTGAAGCTGCGCGAGTGGCTGCGGGAACGCCTGTCGGCCGCCGGCGTGTCGCGCATCATCATCGAGCGCCCGCACAAGAAGTGCCGCATCACCATCTACGCCGCCCGTCCGGGCGTCGTGATCGGCAAGAAGGGCGCGGACATCGAGAAGCTGCGCAAGGACATCTCGGCCCGGACCGAGGGTGAGGTTCACCTGAACATCATCGAAGTCCGCAAGCCGGAAACCGACGCGCAACTGATCGCCGAGAACATCGCCCAGCAGCTGGAACGCCGCGTGGCCTTCCGTCGCGCCATGAAGCGCGCCATGCAGTCGGCCATGCGTCTGGGCGCCAAGGGCATCCGGATGAACGTCTCGGGTCGTCTGGGCGGCGCGGAAATCGCGCGTATGGAATGGTACCGCGAAGGTCGCGTGCCGCTTCACACGCTGCGCGCCGACATCGACTACGGCTTCTACGAAGCCAAGACGACCTACGGCATCATCGGCGTGAAGGTCTGGGTGTTCAAGGGCGAGGTGCTGGAGCACGACCCGATGGCCCAGGACAAGCGTTGGGCCCAGGAAGCGTCGGGTCCGTCCTCGAACGAAGGCCGCGAACGCGGCGGCCCCCGTGGCGACCGCGGTCCGCGTCGCGACCGGGGACGTGAGAACTAAGTCATGTTGCAACCGAAGAAGACCAAGTACCGCAAGGCCTTCAAGGGCCGCATCCACGGCTCGGCCAAGGGCGGCTTTTCGCTGAACTTCGGGTCGTATGGCCTGAAGACGCTGGAACCCGAGCGCATCACGGCGCGTCAGATCGAAGCGGCCCGCCGCGCGATCACCCGCCAGATGAAGCGCCAGGGCCGCGTCTGGATCCGCGTCTTCCCCGACCTGCCCGTCACGGGCAAGCCGGCCGAAGTCCGGATGGGTAAAGGCAAGGGCGCGGTGGACCATTGGGCCGCCCGCTGCCACCCCGGCCGCATCCTGTTTGAAATCGACGGCGTTCCGGACGACATCGCCCGCGAAGCGCTCCGTCTCGGCGCCGCCAAGCTGCCGGTCCGCACCAAGGTCGTGACCCGCATCGACGCCGGCATCGCTCACGTTGAGGAAGCCGCGTAATGACCAAGATCGCCGATCTGCGGTCTCAGACGACCGACCAACTGGCCGACGAGCTGCTGAAGCTCAAGAAGGAACAGTTCAACCTGCGCTTCCAGGCGGCCACCGGCCAGATGGAAAAGACCCACCGCGTGGGTGAAGTGCGCAAAGACATCGCCCGCATCTCGACGCTTCTGCGCGAGAAGCGTGCGGCCTCGTAAGGAAACGAATATGCCCAAGCGAATTCTCGAAGGCGTGGTCGTGTCCGACAAGGGCGACAAGACCGTCGTCGTGAAGGTGGAGCGCACCCTGCTGCACCCCGTTCTGAAGAAGACCGTGCGTCTTTCGAAGAAGTATCACGCGCACGACGAAGCCAACGCGCTCAAGGTCGGCGACATCGCTCGCATCGTCGAGTGCGCCCCGAAGTCCAAGCTGAAGCGCTGGGAAGTCCTCTCCCCGGCCTCGGCCTCGTAATCAGAAGGATCTGATCTTATGATCCAGATGCAAACTAACCTGGATGTGGCCGATAATTCGGGCGCCCGCCGGGTCATGTGCATCAAGGTGTTGGGCGGCTCCAAGCGCCGCTACGCCTCGATCGGCGACACCATCGTTGCCTCCGTGAAGGAAGCCATCCCGCGTGGCCGCGTGAAGAAGGGCGACGTCGTGCGCGCCATCGTCGTGCGCACCGCCAAGGACATCCAACGCAAGGATGGCTCGGTCATCCGCTTCGACAAGTCGGCCGCCGTCATCGTCAACAAGGCGAACGAGCCGGTCGGCACCCGCATCTTCGGCCCGGTTCCGCGCGAGCTGCGCGCCAAGAACCACATGAAGATCATCTCGCTGGCTCCGGAGGTCCTGTAACATGGCCGCCAAGATCAAGAAGGGCGACCGCGTCGTCGTCCTCACCGGCAAGGACAAGGGCCGCACGGGCGCCGTGCTGAAGGTCCTGCCTTCCGAAAACCGCGTCGTCGTCGAAGGCGTCAACATGGTTCAGCGCCACACGCGCCCGAGCCAGGCTGATCCGCAAGGCGGCATCAAGAACAAGGAAGCCTCGCTTCACCTGTCGAACGTCGCCATCGCCGACGCCAACGGCAAGGCGAGCCGCGTCGGCTTCAAGATCGAAGGGGACAAGAAGGTCCGCTTCGCCAAGACGACGGGAGACGTCATCTGATGGCGACCGAGAAATACACCCCCCGCCTGAAGACGGACTATCAGAACCGCATCCGTGCGGAGATGAAGTCTAAGTTCGGCTATACGAACGAGATGCAGGTGCCCAAGCTGGACAAGATCGTCCTGAACATGGGCGTCGGCGAAGCTGTCGCGGATTCCAAGAAGGTCAATGCGGCCCTCAAGGATCTGACGGCCATCGCCGGCCAAAAGGCCGTGCCGACCAAGGCCCGTAACTCCATCGCCGGCTTCAAGCTGCGCGAAGGCATGGTCATCGGCGGCAAAGTCACGCTGCGCGGCGACCAGATGTACGAGTTCCTGGATCGGTTCATCACGATCGCGCTGCCGCGCGTGAAGGATTTCCGCGGTCTGAAGGGCACGTCCTTCGACGGTCGCGGCAACTACGCCACCGGTCTGAAGGAACACATCGTGTTCCCGGAAATCAACTACGACCAGATCGACCAGATGTGGGGCATGGACATTGTCGTCTGCACCACGGCCAAGACCGATGAGGAAGCCAAGGCTCTCCTCACCGAGTTCAAGTTCCCGTTCGTGAAGAACTGAGCGGGAAGGGAAGAGAACAATGGCTAAGAAGAGCGCCGTAAACCGCAACGAAGCCGTCAAGGCCCTGGTTGCGAAGTATGCCGCGAAGCGGGCCGCCCTGAAGGCGACCGCCAACGATGAAAACCTGCCGCTGGAGGAGCGCTTCGAGGCGCGCCTGAAGCTGGCCGAGTTGCCGCGCAACTCCGCGCCGACCCGCGTTCGCAACCGCTGCGAAGTCACGGGCCGTCCGCGGGCGTTCTATCGCAAGCTCAAGATGAGCCGGATCGCGCTGCGCGAACTGGGCAACCTGGGGCAGATCCCCGGCCTGACCAAGTCGAGCTGGTAAGGGGAGCATACAGTCATGATGATCAACGATCCCCTGAGCGACATGATCGCTCGCATCAAGAACGCGGCGACCCGCAAGCGTTCCAAGGTGCTGACCCCGGCCTCCCGTCTGCGCCAGCGCGTCCTCGACGTGCTGCAGGACGAAGGTTACATCCGCGGCTACAGCCTGGTTCAGAACCCGGGTGAGTTTCCGCAGTTCGAGATCGAGCTGAAGTATTTCGACGGTCAGCCCGTCATCGCCGAGATCGCGCGCGTGTCCAAGCCGGGCCGCCGCGTCTATTCGGCGATCGGCGATCTGAAGCCCGTCAAGAACGGCCTCGGCATCTCGATCCTTTCGACTTCGAAGGGCGTCATGTCCGACGCCGCCGCGCGCGACGCCAACGTCGGCGGCGAAGTCCTCTGCAGGGTCTACTGATATGTCCCGTATTGGCAAGAAAACCATCGCCGTGCCGAAGGGCGTGACTGTCACGCTCGACGGCCAGAACGTCACGGTCAAGGGTCCCAAGGGCGAACGCGCCTGGACCGTCGCCGAAGAGATCGAAGTCAAGCAGGAAGGCGACGAACTGTCGCTGGCCCTGCGTCAGGACACGCCGCGCGGCCGCGCGATGTGGGGCCTGTCGCGGACCCTGGTTGACAACATGGTCACGGGCGTCACCTCGGGCTTCGAAAAGTCGCTGGAACTGGTCGGCGTGGGCTACCGCGCCGCGATGAAGGGCGACGCCCTGTCGCTGCAGTTGGGCTTCTCGCACGAAGTCGACATCAACCCGCCGGCCGGCGTCAGCTTCGCTGTTCCCAAGCAGACCGAGATCAAGATCTCGGGCGCGGACAAGCAGGCCGTCGGTCAGATCGCCGCCGTCATCCGCAAGCTGCGTCCGCCGGAGCCCTACAAGGGCAAGGGCGTCCGTTACGCCGGCGAGACCGTGCGTCGCAAGGAAGGCAAGAAGAAGTAAGTCATGGCTCTCTCTCTTCGACAACAAGCCAAGCGCCGCGCCGAGCGCACCCGTCGCCGCCTGAAGGCCGTCGCCAACGGTCGTCTGCGTCTGTCGGTCTATCGCTCGGACAAGAACATCTCGGCGCAGATCATCGACGACGCCAAGGGCGTCACGGTCGCTGCCGCCTCGTCGCTGGAAGGCGGCAAGGGCGCCAAGGGTTCGGACATCGCCGCAGCCTCGGCCATCGGCAAGCTGATCGCCGAACGCGCCATCGAGAAGGGCGTCAAGGACGTCGTCTTCGACCGGGGCGAATACATCTATCACGGACGGGTGAAGGCGCTGGCGGAAGCCGCGCGTGAAGCCGGCCTGAACTTCTAAGGGACGGCAAGCATGGCTCGTGAACCCCAACGCGGCGGCGGCGATCGCAATCGTCGTGACCGCAACGCTCCGGCGGCCGACGCCCCCGAAAGCGACATCATCGAGAAGCTGGTGCACATCAACCGCGTCGCCGCCACCGTCAAGGGCGGCCGTCGTTTCTCGTTCGCGGCCCTGATGGTCGTCGGCGACGGCAAGGGCCGCGTCGGCTTCGGTCACGGCAAGGCGCGCGAAGTGCCGGAAGCCATCCGTAAGGCGACCGAAGAAGCCAAGAAGACGATGATCCGCGTTCCGCTGCGCGAGAACCGCACCCTGCACCATGACGGCAATGGCCGTTGGGGCGCCGGCAAGATCATGATGCGCGCGGCCCCTCCCGGCACCGGCGTCATCGCCGGCGGTCCGATGCGTGCGGTCCTCGAAACCCTGGGCGTCCAGGACGTCGTGGGCAAGTCGACCGGCTCGTCGAACCCCTACAACATGATCCGCGCCACCTTCGAAGCTCTGAAGGTCCAGTCGTCGCCCCGTCAGGTGGCTTCGAAGCGCGGCAAGAAGGTCGCCGACCTGATGGGCCGCCGCAACGACGGCGCCTCGGCGCCCGAAGCCGTGGAGTCCTAAGACATGGCCGAGAAGAAGACCGTCACCATCAAGCAGATCGGTTCGCCGATCCGCCGCAAGAACGACCAGCGCGCCACCCTGGTGGGCCTGGGGCTGAACCGTCTGGGTCGTGAATCGACCCTGGAGGACACCCCCTCGGTTCGCGGCATGATCGCCAAGGTCCACCACCTGGTGGAAGTGGTCGAGAAGTAAGCCGTTATCGCTACGCGAAGTGGCGAGTGGCGAGTGGCGAGTGGCGCGCGGGTCAGGACCGGCTAGGCCGATTTTCCTTGACTCGTCGCTCAACACTCGCCACTCGCCGTTTTCTTTTTTCCGAGCCGAGTCCGGACGATGTCCGGGCGCTAGCACCCGAAAGGATCAGGCACATGAAACTGAATGAAATCCGCGACAACGAAGGCGCCCACAAGAAGCGCATGCGGGTCGGCCGCGGCCCCGGTTCGGGCAAGGGCAAGACCGCCGGTCGCGGCGTCAAGGGCCAGAAGTCGCGCACCGGCGTCAGCCTGCTGGGCTTCGAAGGCGGCCAGATGCCGCTGTACATGCGCATGCCCAAGCGCGGCTTCAACAATCCGAACGCCCTGAAGCTGGCCGAGGTGAACCTGTGGCGCCTGCAGGACGCCATCGACGCCGGCAAGCTGGACGCCGCCTCGGAAATCAAGGGCGACGCCCTGGTCGCCGCCGGCGTGATCCGTCGCGTCAAGGACGGCGTGCGCCTGCTGGGCACCGGCGAGATCAAGGCCAAGCTGAACTTGGTCGTCTGGTCGGCCACGGCCGGCGCCAAGAAGGCCATCGAAGCCGCCGGCGGTTCGGTCGTCGAACAACGGATCGAAGCCGAGGCCAAGGCCGCCGCGCGCGTCGAGAAGCGCAACGCCGCCAAGGGCAAGGCTCCGGCCGCCAAGGCGCCCAAGGGCGACGCCAACAAGGTCTCGGCCCGCGCCAAGCGCGCCGCCGCCCAGGCCTGATCACACCGTCGTCGCGGCGTCGGGCCGTGACCTGATTACACCGACGACGACGAAAGAACGGAAGCGGCCCTCGCATGGGGGCCGCTTTCCGCCTATCTGACGACTCTCTCAGTCGTGGGGACGCATAGATGGCTTCGGCCGCAGAACAACTCGCCGCCAATATGAACATGGGCTCGTTCGCGAAAGCGACCGAGCTGCACAAGCGCCTGCTGTTCACGCTGGGCGCCCTGCTAGTTTATCGCATCGGCACCTATGTGCCGATCCCGGGCATCAATTCGCAGGCCTTCCTGCAGTTCTTCCAGGACCCGTCGGGTCAGCGCGGCATCCTGGACATGTTCAACATGTTCTCGGGCGGCGCCGTCGAACGGATGGCTATCTTCGCGCTGAACGTGATGCCCTACATCTCGGCGTCGATCATCGTGCAGTTGATGGGCACGGTGTATCCGCCTTGGGAGAAGCTGAAGAAGGAAGGCGGCGAAAGCGGCCGCAAGCAGTTGAACCAGTACACCCGCTATCTGACGGTGTTCCTGGCGCTGGCGCAGTCGTTCGGCATCGCGGCGGGGCTGAACGCCCAGGCCGGTCTGGTCGACAATCCCGGAATCTTCTTCATCGTCTCCACGGTCGTGACCCTGACGGGCGGCACCATGTTCCTGATGTGGCTGGGCGAGCAGGTGACGGCGCGCGGCGTCGGCAACGGCATCTCCCTGATCATCTTCGCGGGCATCGTGGCGGTTCTGCCGTCCACCATCGTGCGGCTGCTGAGCCTGGCCCAACAGGGCCAGATGTCACCCTTCGCCCTGTTCTTTATCGCCATCCTGGCGGTGGCGACCGTGGTCTTCATCGTCTTCATGGAACGCGCCCAGCGCCGCCTGCTGATCCAGTATCCGAAGCGCCAGGAAGGCAATCGCATGGCCGGCGGAGAGCGTTCGTTCCTGCCGCTGAAGGTCAACACCGCCGGGGTCATTCCGCCGATCTTCGCTTCGTCGCTGCTGATGCTGCCGACGACCGTGGCGACCATGACGGCGGGCGCCGATCTGCCCAGCTGGCTGAGCTGGCTGCCGCTGCTGACGGCGCAGCTGACGCATGGCCAGCCCCTGTTCATGGCGCTGTACGCCGCCCTGATCATCTTCTTCTGCTTCTTCTACACCTCGATCACCTTCAATCCGGAGGAGACGGCCGAGAACCTGCGCAAATACGGCGGCTTCCTGCCGGGCATCCGCCCGGGCAAGCGCACGGCGGACTATCTGGACTATGTCCTGACCCGCCTGACGGTGATCGGCGCGGCCTATATCACCGCGGTCTGCCTGCTGCCCGAGTTCATCGTCAGCCAGTTCGGCAACAGCCTGTATTTCGGCGGTACGTCGATCCTGATCGTAGTGTCCGTCACGATGGACACGGTGGCGCAGATCCAGTCGCAGCTGCTGGCGCACCAGTACGAGGGGCTGATCAAGAAGGCCAAGCTGCGCGGGCGCGGCGGGCGTGGCGCGCCCACGCCGGTGCGTCGCTGATCGCAGCGGGTTGAAGACGTCTAGGGGAGCTGAAGCGTGAACTTGATCCTGTTCGGACCGCCGGCGGCGGGCAAGGGCACCCAGGCCAAGCGGCTGGTGGAAGAGAAGGGCATGGTCCAGCTCTCCACCGGCGACATGCTGCGCGCGGCCATCGCCTCGGGCTCGGAACTGGGGGTCAAGGTCAAGGACGTGCTGGCGCGCGGCGATCTGGTGACGGACGAGATCGTCATCGCCCTGATCGAGGATCGCCTGCCGGAAGCCGAGGCCGCCGGCGGCGCGATCTTCGACGGCTTTCCCCGCACCGTGGCCCAGGCCGAGGCGCTGGACGCCATGCTGGCCCAGCGCGGCGCCCGGATCGACGCCGTCGTTCGGCTGAAGGTCGACGACGCGGCCTTGACCGACCGGATCGCCAAACGGTTCGCCGAACAGGGGCGGCCCGACGACAATCCCGAATCCTTCAAGGTTCGTCTGGACGCCTACAACCGCAACACCGCGCCGCTGCTGCCCTATTACCAGGGGCAGGGGAAGCTGACGGAAGTGGATGGCATGGGCTCCATCGAGTCGGTCGCCAGGGCCATCGACGAAGCCTTGGCGTGACCAAATCCGGCGTCGGGCGTTGAAGGCTCCGATGTCCGAAACCGCACCGGCCGACACCGCCCGAAACCTGCGCCGCTGGCGCGCCCCGGCGATCTTCGTCGGTGTGGCCGCCGTCGAGATCGGCCTGTTCGTCCTGCTGGGTCAGGTGAAGGGGCGCGCGCCCGAGGTCGCCGTGGTCGAGGATCGGCCTTTCGAGGTGGTCCTGTACGATCCGCCGCCGCCGATTCAGCAGCCGCCGGCTCTCGTCAGCGGCGGCGGCGCTCCGGCCGCGGCCTCCAAGATCAACATTCCGCCGCCGCCCCAGGTTCAGCAGCCGCGCGAAGTTCCCGCGCCGCCCAAGCCCGCGCCGACGCCCGCCCCCATCGTGGGTGTCGCGCCGGCCCCGTCGCCCCAGCCCGGTTTCGGCCAGGGCGGCCAGGGGGCGGGCCAGGGCGCGGGCGTCGGCGCGGGCGACGGTCCCGGCAGCGGCTCCAGCGGACCACGCCTGATCACCGGCCCGACGATGGGCCAGGTCCGCGCCAGCCATCCACCCGGCGCCCGCAGCCGCTATGGCCGGGTCGAACTGTCGTGCCGGATCCGGCTGGACACCCGCCTGGATGGCTGCCGCGTGATACGAGAGACGCCGGCGGGTCTGGGCTTCGGCGAGGCGGGGCTGGCGGTGTCCGGCCTGTTCCGGTTCCAGCCGCCCATCGAGAACGGTCGTCCTGTGGAGGGCCAGCAGGTGACGGTTGGGGTCGATTTCGGTCGTCCGCCGCGCTGAGCGTCTGAGACGTTGACGCCCGGTGAATCATCTGTATAAGGGCGCCTTCCCGCGAAGGGCGCCACGCTCCTGGTCTGTTGACCGGAGCGTTTGTTGCGTCTGACTAACGCGAATCTGGAGAATTTCGTGGCCCGTATTGCTGGCGTCAACATCCCGACCAACAAGCGCGTGGAAATCGCGCTTCAGTACATCCATGGCATCGGCCCCGCCGCCGCCAAGGACATCACCGAAAAGGTCGGCATCGAAGCCGCCCGTCGCGTGAACCAGCTGACGGACGCCGAAGTCCTGTCGATCCGCGAGACGATCGACCGCGACTATACGGTGGAAGGCGACCTGCGCCGCGAAACCTCGATGAACATCAAGCGCCTGATGGACCTGGCCTGCTACCGCGGCCTGCGTCACCGCAAGGGCCTGCCGGTCCGCGGTCAGCGCACCCACACCAACGCTCGCACCCGCAAGGGTCCGGCCAAGCCGATCGCCGGCAAGAAGAAGTAAGAGAGAGCTGACCGATGGCCAAGGAACCGGGTCGCGTAAAGCGCCGCGAACGCAAGAACATCACCTCGGGCGTCGCCCATGTGAACGCCAGCTTCAACAACACGATGGTGACGATCACCGACGCGCAAGGAAACGCGATTTCCTGGTCGTCGGCCGGCCACATGGGCTTCAAGGGTTCGCGTAAGTCGACCCCGTATGCGGCCCAGATGGCGGCGGAAGACGCCGGCAAGAAGGCCCAGGAACACGGCGTGAAGACGCTGGAAGTCAATGTTTCGGGACCGGGTTCCGGCCGTGAATCGGCTCTGCGCGCCCTGCAGTCCGTCGGTCTGACGATCACGACCATCCGCGACGTTACGCCGATGCCGCACAACGGTTGCCGTCCGCCCAAGCGTCGTCGCGTCTAATCGCGACCGCGTTCCAGGCACCCCCAATCTCCGTCGGCTCCACCATGGCCTCGTCGACAAGGCCGGAGCCGACGAAACCCGTTCGAGGGACAAAATGATCGAAAGAAACTGGCAAGAGCTGATCCGTCCCGAGAAGCCGCAGGTGGAAACCGGTTCGGACGCGCAACGCAAGGCGCGTCTGGTGGCCGAACCCCTGGAGCGCGGCTTCGGCGTGACGCTCGGCAACGCGCTGCGTCGCGTTCTGCTGTCCTCGCTGCAAGGCGCGGCGGTCACGGCCATCCAGATCGACGGCGTCGTGCACGAATTCTCGTCGCTGGAAGGCGTGCGGGAAGACGTCGTGGACATCGTCCTGAACATCAAGCAACTGGCGCTGCGCATGCACGCCGAGGGCCCCAAGCGCATGACCCTGCGCGCTACCGGCCCCGGCGCGGTGACGGCCGGCCAGATCGACGTGCCGGCGGACATCGAGGTTCTGAACCCCGATCACGTCATCTGCACCCTGGATGACGGCGCCTCGATCCGCATGGAACTGACCGTCCAGAACGGCAAGGGCTATGTCGCGGCCGAGTTCAACCGTCCGGAAGACGCGCCGATCGGCCTGATCGCCGTCGACGCCCTGTATTCGCCGGTCAAGCGCGTCGCCTATCGCGTCGAGCCGACCCGTCAGGGCCAGTCGCTGGACTACGACAAGCTGCTGCTGGAAGTCGAAACCAACGGTGCGGTCACGCCGGTCGACGCCGTGGCCTACGCCGCGCGCATCCTGCAAGACCAACTGCAGATTTTCATCACCTTCGAAGAGCCCAAGAAGGCGGTCGAGGCCGCCGACGGCAAGCCCGACCTGCCGTTCAACCCGGCCCTGCTGAAGAAGGTGGACGAGCTGGAGCTGTCGGTCCGTTCGGCCAACTGCCTGAAGAACGACAACATCGTCTATATCGGCGACCTGATCCAGAAGACGGAGGGCGAAATGCTTCGCACCCCGAACTTCGGCCGCAAGTCGCTGAACGAGATCAAGGAAGTTCTCGCGACGATGGGCCTGAGCCTCGGCATGGACGTGCCGAACTGGCCGCCCGAAAACATCGAAGATCTGGCCAAGAAGTTCGACGACCAGATCTAAGTTCAACCCTCCGCCCGTTTCCTCTCGGGGAGAATGTCGGGGCGGTTAGAAGATTACGGGTCTAGGTCTCCGATCAGGAGATACCGGGCCCGGAGTAGGAGAGACCCTGATGCGCCACGGCGCCGCCCATCGTAAACTCGGTCGCACGACCAGCCACCGCACCGCCATGTTCGCCAACATGGCCGCCTCGCTGATCAAGCACGAGCAGATCACCACGACCCTGCCCAAGGCCAAGGAACTGCGTCCCTTCGTCGAGAAGCTGGTCACGCTGGCCAAGAAGGGCGACCTTCACGCGCGTCGTCAGGCCATCAGCCAGGTCCGCGACGTGCCGCAGGTCGGCAAGCTGTTCGAAACGCTCGGCCCGCGCTACGCCGACCGTAACGGCGGTTATATCCGCATCATGAAGGCCGGCTTCCGCCACGGCGACAACGCCCCGATGGCCGTGATCGAGTTCGTCGACCGCGACGTCGAAGCCAAGGGCAAGGACTCGGGTCCTGTCCTGGCCTATGAAGGCGACGACGAGGCCTGAGCCTTTCGTCTCTTTCGAGACTGCACGCCGAAAGGGCGGCCGGAATGATCCGGCCGCCCTTTTGCTTGGCCGCTGAGGACATCAACGCAGCAGGTTGGTTTTAGCCAGTTCGATCAGTTCATCGCCGCGGCCGCTCATTACGGCGCGCAGGGCGAACAGGCTGAAGCCCTTGGCCTCTTCGGCCTTGATCTTGGGCGGCAGGGCCAGTTCCTGCCGGGCCGTGACGACATCCACCAGCGCCGGACCGTCGTGGATCAGGGCTTGGCGCAGGGCGTCCTCCAGAGTGTCAGAACGGGTGACGCGCACGCCAAAGAAACCGATGTCGCGGGCGACGGCGGCGAAGTCGGGGTTCTGCAGATCGACATTGGCGTCCAGATAGCCCGCTGCCTTCTGCTCCAGTTCCACGAAGCCCAAAGTTCCGTTGTTGAAGACGACGATCTTTATCGGCAACTTCATCTGCACTGCGGTCAACAGGTCGCCCATCAACATGGTCAGGCCGCCGTCGCCGGACAGGGAGACGACCTGGCGCTGGGGCATGGCGGCCTTGGCGCCCAGGGCCTGAGGCAGGGCGTTGGCCATGGAACCGTGGTTGAACGAGCCGATCAGGCGTCGGCGACCGTTCATCTTCAGATAGCGGGCCGCCCAGACGGCCGGGGTGCCCACATCGACGGTGAAGACCGCATCGTCCGCCGCCACGGCGTCCAGCGTCTTGGCGACGAACTGGGGATGGAGGGGTTGGTCGCCGTCGCGCGGCGTCGCCAGTTCGTCCAGACCTTTGCGCGCCTCGGCATAGTGTTTGCGCGCGCCGTTCAGGAAGCCGTCGTCGCGGTCGCGGTCGAGCCGGGGCGTCAGGGCCGCGATGGTCTCTCGCACGTCGCCGACGACACCCAGGGCCAGGGGGGCGCGACGGCCCAGGGCGCCGGGGTCGTAGTCGACCTGAACGATCCGCGCCTTGGGCGGATAGAAGTTGCGGTAGGGGAAGTCTGTGCCCAGCATCAAAAGGGTGTCGCACTCCATCATCGCATGGTAGCCGGACGAAAAGCCGATCAGCCCGGTCATGCCGACATCGTTGGGATTGTCCCACTCGATCCATTCCTTGCCGCGAAAGGCGTGGACGACAGGCGCCTTCAAGACTTGGGACAGGGCCACGACCTCGTCGTGGGCCCCTGCGACGCCCGAGCCGCACAGCAGGGTCACGGCTTTGGAGTCGTTCAGGATGTCGGCCATCTGCTCGACGGCGCCGGGGTCTGGCGTCAGGCGCGGTTGCGCCAACGGCGGCCAGTCCGTCGAGGCGTTTTCCGGCGCGGATTGCAGGGATACGTCGCCGGGAATGACCAGGACAGCGACGCCCTTTCGTCCGATGGCGGTGCGCATGGCCCGGTGCAGAATCTCGGGCATCTGGCGGGCGTCCTGAACCATTTCGCAGAAGTGGCTGCACTCCCGGAACAGTTCGGTGGGACGGGTCTCCTGGAAGTAGCTCAGGCCGATCTCGCTGGACGGGATGTGGGCGGCGATGGCCAGAACCGGCACATGGTTGCGCTGGCAGTCGTAGAGGCCGTTGATCAGATGCAGATGGCCCGGCCCGCAACTGCCCGCGCAGACGGCCAGTTCGCCGGTCAGGGCCGATTCGGCGCCGGCGGCGAAGGCGGCGACCTCTTCGTGGCGGACGTGCATCCAGTCGATTTCGCCCGAGCGCAGGAGGCTGTCGTTCAATCCGTTCAGACTGTCGCCCGTAACGCCCCAGATGCGCTGGACGCCGGCGCTGTGAAGGGTGGCTACGATCAGATCGGCCACGGTGCGCGGCGCGGATTTGCGAGACAGCAGGCCCATGCGGACATCCTTTCGGCGTGAAGCGCGACGGTTGGGGAGGGATGGGTCGCTTTAACGCCACGCTTGACCAGGAAACCCTGGGCGGCGGGTCGGGGTTCCGTTTGCCGGTCGGAAAACGACGCCGTCGGGGCCGTCAGGATAGGACCCTCTTCTCACCCCCTTCGGTCTGGGGCATTGAGCGGCATGACCTTCGCCATCGTCGATTATCGTTCCGAGCATGCGGCCGACTGGGCGCGGCTGAACCGGGCGTGGCTGGCCGAGGGCGGGTTCGCGGTGGAGGCCAAGGATCGGCGGGCCATCGACGACCCCGAGGGCGTCTTTCTGGCGGACGGCGGCCGCATCTTCATCGTTGAGCAAGATGGGCAGACGGTCGGCTGTTGCGCCCTGATCCGCATCGAGGACGGATTAGAGGTGGCCAAGATGACGGTCGCGCCCGCCGCGCGCGGTCAGGGATTGGCGCGGCGGCTGCTTGAAGCCTGCGAGGCGGCGGCGAAACGGCTGTATCTGGAGACCAACAGCGGCCTGGCGCCGGCCATCGCCCTGTACGAAAGTTTCGGCTTCGTCCCCCTGCCGGCGCGGCCCACGCCCTATGCGCGGGCCGACGTCTTCATGGAAAAGCGGCTCTAGCCCTATTCCTTGGACAGGTCCTGACGCTGGAACCAGAGAATGGCGCCGATCAGGGGAACCCCGGTCCACAGGCCAAGGCCCAGCAGGCCCTTGGCGAGGGCCTGGGGCGGCAGGGCCGCGGCTGGAGCGCCCTGAATCACGGCCTGCAACAGATCGGCGGCCATGCCAGGCGTCAGAAGCGGCATCAGCCAGCCTTTGGGCGAGGCGCCCATGGAGGCCAGGAGATTGGGCAGGAAGAACTGCCCCACGCCGACGACCAGCGGCACGAACAGGGCCGCCAGCAGCGAACGGGTCGTCACCGCCGCCAGGAGACCCAGCATGACGAACTGGACGATGCGGCCCCAGCCCAACAGGGTCAGCCAGGCCATGTCGGCCAGCTGGTCGCCGGTCAGGCTGAAGGTAAGGGCGCGTTTGAACACCATCGCCTTGACCAGGTTGGAGGCGATGTCGCCGATCAACACCGCGATCGTGGCGGCGATGGTCAGGCCGACCACCACCACGACCTTGCCCAGCAACAGGTTGGGCCGGCTGTTTCGGGCCGTGGTCAGGCGCCACGTCTCCCAGCGATAGTCCCCGGCGAAGATCGTGGCCGCGCCGATCAGCACGAACATCAGCACCGCCGGATTGGCGAACTGGGCCGCACTGGCGACCAGGCCCGCGCCCAGGTCCAGCGGAGAGGTGTTCAGGCCCAGTTCGGGCGGCAGCCTGCCGGCCAGCTTGGCCTCGTTGGCCTTGGCGACGATGAAGGTGGCGGTCGAGATCAGCAGGCCGATGACCGGCACGAACAGCAGGCTCCAAAACAGGGCCGTGCGGTTCTTCGACAGGCGATAGGATTCGGCGCGGATGGCGTCAACCAGCATGGGCGGTCCCCTTCGCGGCGTCGGCCTGCACGCCGGTCCAGCCGGTCTCGGTCATGAAGACGTCCTCCAGGTCGGCGCCGATCCAGCGGGCTTCCTCGATCTCGACCCCGGCCTCGACCAGGGCGCAGATGACGGCCGGGGTTTCCGACCGGGCGATGGCGGCCACCAGGGCGTCGCCGTCCAGACTGGCGCGATCGCCCAGAACGCTCAGGGCCTTGGCCAGGGGCGTGACCGACAGGCGCAGACGTTCGCCCGAGGCCGTCAGTTCCGAGACCCGGCCCTCGGTGATGACCCGGCCCTTGTTGAAGATGGCGACGCGGTCGCAGACGCGCTGGACCTCCTGCAACTGATGACTGGCCAGAATGATGGTCACGCCGTCGTCGTCGGCCAGGCTGCGGATCAGGGCGCGCATCTCCTGGATGCCGGGCGGGTCCATGCCGCTGGTCGGTTCATCCAGGATGACCAGGTCCGGCTTGGTCATCAAGGCGGCGGCGACGCCCAGGCGCTGCAGCATCCCGACCGAAAAGCCGCGCACCTTGCGGTTCGCCGCCTCGGTCAGACCCACGCGGGCCAGCCAGCCGTCGATCTCCTGGCCCGGGACGCCGCCGTGGGCGCGGCCCAGCCATTGCAACACCTGTCGTGCGGTCAGGAAGGGGGGAAAGCGCGGCGTCTCGATCATGGAGCCCATGCGCCGGGTGGCGGCCGGGTCGCCGATGCGTCCGCCCATGACCGTCGCTTCGCCGCCGGTCGGGCGGATCAGGCCCAGCAGGGTGCGGAACAGGGTGGACTTACCCGCGCCGTTCGGCCCGAGAATCCCATAGACCCCGCCGCGCGGGATCGACAGGGTCAGGCCGTCCAGGGCCTTCACCGAACCATAGGGCTTGGTCAGGTCGCGGATGTCGATGACGGTTTGCATCGGTCGAGCTTGGCCTGACGACGGCGTCTCCACAAGCCGCCGCGATGCGGCGTCGCATTAACGATCGGCAATGTTGGAGACCGGCGATCTTTGAGCCGCCGGCAACGCTTGGATCGTCGGACGTTCGGGCGCACAATGGCCGAAAGGGGCGGGGATTTGGGATGCGCAGGACTGTTCTGATCGCGACGGCGGCCGCCGCCTGTCTGGTGGCGCCGGTCGCGGTGGCCGATGCGACCGCGACGGCGGCGACCCTGGCCCTGATCGCCAATCCGCAAATCTGCGGCCGGGTCGGGGCGGTGGGCGACGCCCAGCCCACGGCCGACATGGTCATGGTTCCCGGCTTCGGCGACGAGGGCTTCAAGGTCGATACCGCCAATGCCGAAGCCCAAGCCTGGTTCGACTATGGCGTTCGTCTGCGCTGGGCTTTCGAGCATACGGAATCGGTGCGCGCCTTCCGCAAGGCGCGGCTGCTGGACCCCAGCTGCGGCATGTGCGCCTGGGGCGAGGCCTGGGCCATCGGGCCGAACCTGAACGGCGGCGGCCATGATCCGGAGTCGGTGGCGACCGGCCTGCGCGTGGCCCGCGAGGCGCGACGGCTGGCAGGCGACGCAACGCCGATGCAGCGCCAGATGATCGACGCCTTGATCCAACGCTATTCGGGCGGGGAGAAGAGCCGGGCGACCCGCTTCGCCCGCGCTATAGACCGGATCGCCAAACGTCATCCGGACGACGTCTCGGTGGCGACCATCACGGCCGACGCCTGGATGCTGAAGCCCGAAGGCGAGTGGTGGGACGACGAGGGCAAGGCCGCCGACCCGGCCGTGACGCGGGCGATGGCCATTCTGGAGCATGCGCTGGAGGTCAAGCCGAACGATCCCGGCGCCATCCACCTGTATATCCACCTGACCGAATGGTCGGACGACCCGCACCGGGCCCTGGCCTATGGCGAGCGGCTGGCGCAACTGGCGCCGGGGGCCAGCCATCTGGTGCATATGCCCTCGCACACCTTCTATCGCGTCGGGCGCTACAAGGACGCGATGATGTCCAACGTCCGGGCCGTGGCGCTGGACAAGAATTACGATCGGCTGGTCGGGCCGCCCGGCGGGATCAAGGGCATGCGGCTGCACGCCCACAACATCCACTTCGGCATGGGCGGCGCCCTGATGGCGGGCGGCGCCGCGCGGGGGCTGGAACTGGCCGACTGGTATATGCAGACCTATCCGGAATTGCTGGCCGAGCCCAAGCCGGGCGAAGACGATTATCAGACCTTCCGCCAGATCATGGCGGCGGACGCCTATGCGCTTTACGGCCGGTTCGGCGACGCGCGGCAGGTGGCGGCCCTGGCCGAGCCCGACGCCGGGCGGCCCCTGATGCGGGTCGGCTGGCGCTATGCGCGGGGCGAGGCGGCGGCGCGGCGCAGGGATGCGTCGGCCGTGCGGACCGAGGCGGCGGCCATCGCCGCCCTGCTGGCCGAGGGGGTCTTCAAGGGGCCGATGGCGGACCAGCAGAAGGGCTTCGCCGAGCTGTTCCAGAAAGTGCTGGAAGGCCGCGCGGCCATGATCGACCGCGACTATCCGGCCGCCGTCGCCGCCTATGGCCGCGCCGCCGCCATTCAGGCGATGACGCCCGAAGGCGGCGATCCGCCCCTGATCTGGTATCCGACGCGGCGCAGCCTGGCGGCGGCGATGCTGGCCTCGGGCGACGCGGCCGGCGCGCGCGACAAGATCGGCGAACTGCTGAAGGACTGGCCCAGCGACCCTTACAGCTATTACGTCCTGTATCGGGCGCAGATGGCCCTGGGCGACGAGACGGCGGCCAACGACGCCCTGCGCCACGCCGGGGTCGAATGGATCGGCGGGGCGATGAGCCTGGCCGAGGCTTAGAGTTTCAGGTCCAATCCGCAGGCGTTCGGCGACGCCGGAGTTCGTCATTCCGGGGCTGCCGACGCAGCAGAATGACGGGCGCAGCCTGACGGTCGATCAGAGCTAACGCTTGGCCGCCTCGATCATCTGGCCGATCTCGGCGGGGTCGATGCCGGCGCTTGCCTTGCCGTTGACGAAGAAGCTGGGCGTGCCTTGAAGGCGCAGCGCGGCGGCGGTCGTGTGGATGTCGGCGATGTGGCGGGTGGTGTCGGGGGCGGCGATGGCGGCCTTGGCGCGCGTCATATCCACGCCGTGCTGGGCCAGGATCTGGTCGATGGAGGCGATGCTGAGGGCGCGGGCCTCCATCAGGGCGTCATAGACCTCCAGATACTTGCCCTGTTGATGCGCGGCCAGGGCGGCGCGAGCGGCGTATTGCGAGGTGACGTCCTGGCCCCGGTCCAGGATCGGCCAGTCCTTGAAGACGAAGCGCACCTCGGGATGAGCGGCCATCAGGGCGCGATAGTCGTGGGCCACCGCCTTGCAACCGGGGCAGCGGAAGTCGAAGAATTCGATCACCGTGACCTTGGCGTCGGCGGGACCGAAGCTGGGATCGCGGCTGTCGGGAGCCAACAGGCCGGCGTTGGCGGCGGCGGCCTGGTTGATCTCGTCGACGCGGGCCTGAGCCTCCTTCTGCTGCAGGGCGGCGCTGGCTTCCTGCAGGACCTCGGGATGCTTCAGCAGATAGCCGCGCACGTCGCCGGCGCCGGTGAAATAGGGTGCGGCCGCCAGACCCAGGGCGATGACCGACAGGCCCAGGGCCAGATAGCCGGCGCGCGCGCCCAGGCCACCGGACTTAGGGGCGGCGGCAGGCGGGGGCGAGGGGGTTTGATCGGTCATGAAGGTTCTTTGTCGTCTCGGATCACTGCGGGGGTCAGTTGAGGGCCGGGCGGCGCGCCGCCTCGCGCCGGTCCAGGTCCTGAAGGTCTTCAGGCGTGGCGCCCGAGGCCAGGACGATGTCCACCGCGCGGCGCCATTCGATGGAGCGGGGGTCCAGCATGGAGCGGGCGCGTAGGGCGAACTGGGTCGCCTGCTTGTCGTCGCCGGCGGCGAAATAGTATTCGGCCGAGGCCAGGCGGGCCTCGCCCTCCTTGTTCTGGGAGGCGTAGGCCTGGGCCAGCAGCCGCCAGGCCAGGGTGTTGTCCTTCTCGGCCACCACGGCGTGCTTTAGCTGGGCGATGGCCTCGTCCAGATTGGCCTTGTCGTTGGTTTCGATCAGGGCGTGGGCCAGGTTGATCCGCAGCAGCGGGGCGTCGGGCTTCAGCCGCACCGCCTCGCGGTGGGCGGCGATGGCCTCGGCCGGGCGGCCCTCCTCGAACAGGATCTGGCCCTTCAACTCGTGGAAATAGGGATTGGTCGGATCGCCCGCGATCAGGGCGTCCACCGCCGCCAGGCCCTTTTCCGTCTGTCCGTCGCGATACAGGGCGATGGCGCGGGCGTAGCGGGCGGGCAGGGAGGTGTCGGTGGAGGGATAGTCGCGCAGGGTCGCCGCCGGCTGGTCCATGAAGGCGTGGATCTTTGCCAGGATCAGGGCGTGCTGGGCTAGGCGTTCGGGACTGTCGCGGTGCTCGTAGTGCGGTTGCTCCTGCACGAAGCGACGCAGGCTTTCGATCCGCTGGGCCGACAGGGGGTGGCTGCGGAAATAGGGATAGCGGCGCGCGTCGGAGAAGACCTCCTGGGAGCGGAAGTTGTCGAAGAAGGACACCAGGCCCGCGCCCGACTCGCCGGCCGCCTCGAGGCCCCGGGCGCCGGTCAGGTCGGCCTCGCCCTCCTGTCCCTGCAGATAGCGAAGGGCGCCCAGGGTCCCGAAATACTGGCTGGAGCCCAAAAGGGCCACGCCGGCGTCCGGCGCGCCTGCCGCGATGGCCAGGGCGCCCAGGGCCATGGTCATGAACATAGGCTGTTTGCCGGCGTTCTGGGCGCCGTCGCTGAGGGTGTGGCGGTTCTTGATGTGGCCCGCCTCGTGCGCCATCACGCCCAGCAGCTCGCTGGGGTTCCGGGTCCGCAGGATCAGGCCGGTGTTGACGCCCATGATCCGCCCGCGCGTGGCGAAGGCGTTCAGGTCGTTGTCATTGACCAGAAGGACCTCGATGTCCGCCGGGTTCAGGCCCATGGCCGAAAAGACCGGGTCCGCCCATTCGCGGATAATCCCCTCGACCTCCGTGTCGCGGATCAGGCTCTGGGCCGAGGCCTGGCCTGCGACGAGGAGGGCCGCAATACCCGCCGTCGTCGCCGCCAGAAGGCGGGATGCAGATCGGGGAAGCCACGTCATGGCATGCTCCAAGTACGACCGGCCCCCGCCTGCATCCTGACAGTCTAATCGTGACCGATCAGCGGCGCCACCATCCGCGCTTGGGCTTTTCGGGCGGCGCGACGATCTGGTTCGGGTCTTCGGCGATCAGGGCCTCGACGTCGATCTCGGGCTTGGGCGCGACCACGGGCTCGGCCAGGATGACCGGCTCGGGCGCGGGGGCCTCGATGACGCCCTGTTCGACGGCGGCTTCCGCGGGCGTCACATCCAGGACGACGGGTTCGCCCGCCGTCGGCGCCTCGTTGGGCTCGATGGCGGTTTCCAGCGCCTCGACGTGCGGATCGTCGACCGTCTGAGCGGCCAGGTCCGCGGCTTCCGGAGCGACGACGGCGGCCTTGCGGCGGACCCGGCGGCGCTGGGGCTCCGCCGCCACGGGGGCGACGGCGGGCGCCTCGACGTCGTCGGCGACGGGCAAGGTCACGGCCATGGGAGTGTCGGGCGAACCGTCGGCCGGCATGCCCTCGTTGGTGGCGCGGTTCTCGACCTTGACCTCATGGACAAGGCCGTCGCCGTTGCGACCCCGACCGCGACGACGACGACGGCGCGAACGGCCGCCTTCCTCGCCGGCGTTGTCGTCGGCGACCGCGTCCAGACCCTCGACGGGCTCCTGCGTCACGGCCGGGCGCTCGGCGCGTTCAGGACGCTCGCCACGCTCGGGACGGCTATCGGCGCGACCGGGGTTCAGCGGGTCGAACCAGACATAGGGGTCGTCCAGAGACGGGGTGCGGCCCCGCACCCAGGTGTAGACGTCGCGTTCGCCGTCCTCGCGGGCGCGGCGACCGCCGCGACGACCGCGACGGCGACGACGGCCGTTCTCGTCCTCTTCGTCGTCCGACAGATCGGCCAGGGCGGGCGTTTCCTCGGCGACTTCCTCGTCCCGACGACCACCGCGACGGCGACGGCGGTTGCGGCCCCGGCCGTCTTGACGATCCAGGCGCTCGCGCGGCTCGTCGTCGTCGGTGTCCTCGCGCTCCAGCGCCTCGACGTCGTCGTCCTCGTCGTCGCCGACGATCTCCTCGTCATCGTCCTCGTCTTCGTCCTCATAGAGGTCGGCGTCGAAGTCATCGTTCAGGTCGGGCAGTTCGATCTCGGGGGCGACGAAGTCCTCGTTGGTCTCGGTGCGCTCGATGCCGTGTTCGCCCTGACCCAGGCTGTCGTCGATCTGGACGATCACGTTCAGGCCGCGACGTTCCAGCAGCGACTGCAGATAGGCGCGCTTGTGGTTCAGGATGTACAGGCCGACGGCGGTGCAGACCTTCAGGATCACCACGCCGGCGCCGTTCTTGCCGGCCTCGATGTCGACGGCGCGCAGGGTCATAAGGGCGGCGGATTCGGCCGAGCGGATGCGGCCGGTGCCCTGGCAGTGCGGGCAAGCCTCGGTCGCGCCCTCGATCACGCCCAGGCGGCGGCGCTGGCGGCTGATCTCCATCAGGCCGAAGGGCGAGATGCGGCCCATCTGGATGCGCGCGCGGTCGGAGGACAGGGCCTCCTTCAGCACGCGCTCGACGGCGCGGTTGTTCTTGCCCTCATCCATGTCGATGAAGTCGATGACGACCAGGCCGGCGAGGTCGCGCAGGCGCAGCTGGCGGGCGGCTTCTTCCGCCGCTTCCATATTCGTCTTGAACGCCGTCTGCTCGACGTTGCGTTCCTTGGTGGCGCGACCCGAGTTGACGTCGATGGCCACCAGGGCCTCGGTCTGGTTGATGACCAGATAGCCGCCGGACTTCAGCGGCACGACCGGCTGGTGAATCTGGGTCAGCAGTTCCTCGATGCCGTTGGCCGCGAACAGGGGACGCGAGCCGCGATAAAGGTGAACCTTCTTGGCCTGGGCCGGCATCAGCACGCGCATGAAGTCGCGCGCCTCCTTGAAGCCCTCGACGCCCTCGACCTGGATGCCGTCGAAGTCCTTGTCGAACATGTCGCGCACGGCGCGGCGGACCAGGTTCTCTTCTTCGTAGATCAGGGACGGGGCGTGAGAGGCCAGGGTGGTCTCGCGGATCGTCTCCCACAGGCGCAGCAGATACTGATAGTCGCGCTTGATCTCGGCCTTGGTGCGCTTGGCGCCGGCCGTGCGGATGATCAGGCCCATGCCCTTGGGCACGTCCAGGGCGGCGACGGCGCTCTTCAGGCGGCGACGGTCGGAGGTGTTGGTGATCTTGCGGCTGATGCCGCCGCCCTTGCCCGTGTTGGGCATCAGGACGCAGTAGCGGCCGGCCAGCGACAGCCAGGTGGTCAGGGCCGCGCCCTTGGCGCCGCGCTCGTCCTTGACGACCTGGACCAGCAGGATCTGGCGGCGCTTGATGACGTCCTGGATCTTGTAGCGGCGCATCAAGCGACGCTTCAGACGCTCCTCGTCCGCCAGGGCGGCTTCCGGGTCGACGTCGTCGCCGGTGGACTCGCGATCCAGATCGTCCTCGTCCTCGTCGTCGTGCGCCTCGGCCATGATGGCTTCGCGGTCGGCGACGGGTATCTGATAGTAGTCCGGGTGGATTTCGTTGAAGGCCAGGAAGCCGTGGCGGTTGCCGCCGTATTCGACGAAGGCGGCCTGAAGGCTGGGCTCTACGCGGGTGACTTTGGCCAGATAGATGTTGCCGCGAAGCTGGCGCTTCGCACGGGATTCGAAATCGAATTCCTCAATCTGGCGTCCGTCCACGATGGCGACCCGGGTTTCTTCCGGGTGGGCCGCATCGATCAGCATGGTCTTTGACATGGAAAGTCTCTCTCTGGCGCGCGCAGGCCGACCGTCCCGGAACACCGGGCAGGGTCATGGCGGCTCGCCGAACGGGTGAGGGGGCCGAGGCGCGCGACATCCCCCCGCCGAGAACGGCGAAGAAGGCTTGGTCAAGCCGTTGGGGAGCGCAGGCGGAAAGGCCCATGAAGTCGTCGGTCCTGAACCGGGCGCGCCAATCCTTGGGAAGGCCGCGTCCCTGGTCCGCTCTTCGAACCATCGGCAGGGCCGGGGCGGTTCTCGGATAGGTGAAAGTCAACGCCGCGAGGAGGGCGCGCCAGTCTTCGCCAAGGGCGAAATCGGCGCGATCGGTTCGCGAGCGGATCAAATCATAGCCACGCCAGACGCGAATTAAAAGCGCCTCGCCTTAACCCCCTGCATACGAGCGCCGTGCCAAGGTGCCGATCTAGTAGTTTTACGCAGGTTCGACGTCGCAATGGACGGTCGCGTTATGACAGATTTGCGGCGTTGGGGCGCGAAGGAATGGGCGATGACCGCCCTGGCCTTCGTCGTCATCTGCGCGGTCGGCCTGTTCGCCACGCGCGGCCTGGCGTGGGGCGGCAATGGCGACGTGCTGGGCATCCGCTTCGGCGCCGACGGTGATCGGACCCGCGTGGTCATCGATCTGGAAAAGGCCGCGCAGGGGCGGGTGATCGACACGGGCGCGGACGGGCGCGTCACCCTGGCGTTGAACGGCGTTTCGCCGGGGCGCGGGCTGGACGGCGGCGGATCGGGCCTGGTGCGGTCCTATCAGGTGTCGTCGTCCGGCGGGGCCTCGCGGGTCGAGCTGGAGCTGGCGCGGGGCGGCGAGATCGAACGCCGCTTCCTGCTGCCGCCCGGCGACGGGGTGGCGCACTATCGCTATGTGGTGGACATCAAGGCGACCGGGGCGGCGGCGACGCGGTCCGCTTCGCGCCCGCCGCAGCGTCCGACCCCGCGTCGGGCCGAGCGGCCGCTGGTGGTGATCGACGCCGGCCACGGCGGCCGCGATCCCGGCGCGCGGGGCGCCACGGTCAACGAAAGCCAGGTGACGCTGGCCGCCGCCCTGGCGCTCAAGGCCGAGTTGGAGAAGACCGGGCGGTATCGTGTGCGGTTGACGCGCGAAACCAACACTTATGTCGATCTGTACCGGCGCGTCGCCATCGCCCGCCAGGCGGATGCGGACCTGTTCATCTCTCTGCACGCCGATGCGGGGTCCGACCCTGCGGTCCGGGGCGCCAGCGTCTATACCCTGTCCGAGCAGGGCGCCGGCCGGGCGGTGCGCGAGTTCACGCGCACCGACAACTGGCGCCGCGAACTGCATCTGCCCGGCCGCGACCCGTCGGTGGACCGCATCCTGCTGGACATGACGCAGCGGGCCACCCAGAACCGCTCGGCCCAGTTCGCGCGCGTTCTCCTGACCCATCTGGAGGCGTCCGAGCATCCGCTGCTGCGCCGCAGCCACCGCGACGCCGGTTTGGCGGTCCTTCTGGCGCCCGACGTGCCGGCGGTCCTGCTGGAAATGGGCTTCATCACCAATCCGGACGATGAACGCCTGTTGACCGACGAACGCGCGCGGCGGCGGCTGATGAAGGCGGTCGCGGACGGCATCGACCGCTATTTCCGCGAACCTTCCGCGCCGGTCATGACGGCCTCGACCCCCAGCGCCAACAGCTGAGGCGACCGCGCAACCAAGTGCGCTCGGGCCGGTTTGGTGGGGCATGAAGACAGCGATCGTGACGGGTGGCGCGGGCCTGATCGGCTCTGCGATCTGCAGCAGCCTGATCGAACGGGGGTGGGACGTCGCCGCCTTCGACCTGAAGGCCGCAGAGGGGCCGGCGCGCGCGGTTCGATGCGACATCGGCGACGAGGCGGCGGTCGCCCGCGCCTTCGAGGGCTTGCCCTGGGATGGGTTGGACCTTCTGGTCAACAACGGCGGGGTGGCGAATCCGGTCAACGGTCCCCTGGCGGACCTGTCGCTGGAGGACTGGCGACGCACGGTGGACAGCCATCTGACCGGCGCTTTCCTGATGACGCGCGCCGCCATTCCCCGTTTCCGGTCGCCGGCCGCCATCGTCAACATGGCCTCGACCCGCGCCTTCATGTCCGAGCCGGAGACGGAAGCCTATGCGGCGTCCAAGGGGGCGCTGGTCGCCCTGACCCACGCCTTGGCGATCAGCCTGGGGCCACAGGTGCGCGTCAACGCCATCGCCCCCGGCTGGATTTCGGACGACGTCGACCTGCGACCCGTCGATCGCGCCCAGCATCCGGTCGGCCGCGTGGGCCGCGCCGACGACATCGCCCAGGCCGTGCTTTATCTGGCCGAAGCGGGCTTCGTCACCGGCCAGGTTCTGACGGTGGACGGCGGGATGACGCGCAAGATGATCTACGCCGACTAGCGACGGTTCAGGCCAGGCCGGCCTTTTTCAACGTCTTCCACGCCTTGATGACGCGCTGGAGCTTGGCCTCGGCGCCCCGGTCGCCGCCGTTGGTGTCGGGGTGGAAGCGTTTGAGCAGGTCGTGATAGCGCGCCTTGACGGCCGCCCGGTCGGCGCCCGGCTCCAGGTCCAGATCGGCGAGGGCCGCGCGTTCCAGCTTGCCGACGCGGCGATCCTCGGTGGGGGATTGCGGCGTCTGATCGCCCTTGCGCCCGAACAGGCCGAAGCTGTCGCGCCAGGATCCGGCGCCGGTGGTGTTGGCCGTGCCCATCTTGGCGGCGAAGGCGGCGGCCTCGCGCGTGAACTTGCCCGCCTTCATCTCCCAGGTCGGACGGCCGCCGGTCATGGCCTCGTTCTCCTGGGCGGCGCGAATCTCGCCCTCGGTCATGCCGGCGTAGAAGTTCCAGCCCTTGTTGTATTCTCCGGCGTGGGCCTGACAGAACTCGTAGAAGTCGTTCAGCCTTTCGCGCGACTTGGGCGCCTTGGCCGTCGCGGCGCGGCGGCAGTCGGGCCACTGACACGGTCTTTCGCCGGGTTTCAGGTGCAGGACGTCGGCCTGGGCGGCTTCCTCCTCGGCCTTGGGCGGCTTCACGCGGATGTCGGTGAAGCGCGGCTTGTATTGAAAGGAAGCGGTCATCACCCGAAGTGTAGTCCGTAATTGGACCTCTTCAAGGAAACGATCATGTCCGACGGCCCCGTGGCGGCGATTATCCGTGAAAAACTGACCGCCGCCCTGGCGCCCGAACGGCTGGAACTGGAGGACGACAGCGGGCGCCATGCCGGCCATCATCACGAGGGCGGGATGGACGCCCGGCCCGGCGGCGAGAGCCACTTCAACCTCACGGTGGTCTCCCGCGCGTTCGACGGGCAGTCGCGCGTGGCGCGGCAGAGGATGGTCAACGCCCTGCTGAAGGCCGAACTGGCCGGCCCGGTCCATGCCCTGTCGATCAAGGCCCTGACGCCGGGAGAGGCAGGCTGAAGAAGGAAAAGGCAGCGTTCACCTCGTCTTAGAATCTTCGCCATAGTGTTTTGCACTGAACTGGGTGTGGGGACACAGGTCGATGGTGGAATCGGACGGCGTCATGAAGGCCGCACCTGGCGATCAACTGGTCGGCGAGGCGGCGCAATCTCTGACCGCCATCCTGCAGACCCAATATCTGCGCTACCTGATCATCTCGTCCTGGGCGTTGGGTCTTCTGGGCACGGTGGGGCCGGCCCAGGCCTCTCTGTGGTTCCTGCTGACGGTGATCGCCGGTTCGGTGCGGGGGGTCGTCGAGCATCGTCTGAGCCACAATGTCGAGACCGGCTGGGGCGTGCTGTTTCCCATCGTCGCCACGGTGACGACCGCCGCCTGGGCCGTCGCGCCGCTTCTCGCCTGGTTTTCTCACGCCTCCTTCGGCCAGCCGCTGGCTATCGCCCTGATCATCTCGGGCTATGTGCTGGTCTTCACCCAGCTGCGCAGTTCGCCGCGTCAGGCCCTGATCATCTCGTCGCCATATGGCGCGTCGGCGGCCATCATCCTGGCTAGCCTGTGGGGGACCCCCGAGTTCTGGTCCATGCTGGGGGTGGTGCCATTCACCGCCGCCGGCCTGTTCGTCCTGGTGATCATGACCATGCTGCGCGAGGATCGGATCAGGGCGTTCCAGGCGCATCAGGCGCATCTGATCGAAGAGCTGGAAGCTGCGCGGGACAAGGCGGATGCGGCCAATCAGGCCAAGTCGAATTTCCTCGGGATCATCTCTCACGAGCTGCGCACCCCTATGAACGGCGTTCTGGGCGCCGCCCAACTGCTCAGCGCCACCCAACTCGAGGCGACGCAGCGGGAGTATCTGTCGATCATCCGCAACTCGGGCGACAATCTGCTGAGCCTGCTGAACGACATCCTCGACATGACCAAGATCGAGGCCGGCAAGATGAATTTCGAGATCATCGACGTCGATATGGACGATCTGCACAAACGGGTGACGGGACCGTTCGAGGCCCAGGCCGAGGCGCGGGGGCTGCAGTTCGTCTCCGCCTTCGAAGGTGAAATCCCGACCGTTGTGCGCGGCGACCCCTTGCGGGTCTGCCAGGTGCTGCAGAACCTGTTGTCCAACGCGGTCAAGTTCACCGACCGGGGGCAGGTCCATTTCCTGGTGCGCGGGCGTCGCATCTCCAGCAAGCGGGTCGGCTTCGATTTCGTGGTGACGGACAGCGGGTCGGGCATTTCCCAGGAGGATCTGTCGCGCCTGTTCCAGCCCTTCACCCAGGTCGACGCCTCGTCCACGCGCCGGTTCGGCGGCACGGGCCTGGGCCTGACGATCGCGCGACGGATGGCCAACATCATGGGGGGCGACATCACCGTCACCTCCGAGATGGGCGTGGGGTCGTGCTTCACCCTGTCGCTAGAGGCGGAGGTGGTCGAATGGGCCAGGCCGGTCGTCGCCCAGGAGGAGAATGTCGAGGTACAGACGGCCGCATCCCTGCGTGTGCTGGTCGTGGAGGACCACCCGGTCAATCGCATGATCCTGGAAGCCTGGATGCGTTCGGCCTCGCACGTCACGGCCGCGGCCGAGAACGGGCAACTGGCGGTCGAGGCCGCGGCGGAACAGCCGTTCGACCTGATCATCATGGACGTGAACATGCCGGTCATGGACGGCCTGACGGCGACCCGGCTGATCCGCGCCGGAGACGGGCCGAACGACCAGACGCCCATCGTGGTCCTGTCGGCTTCGGCGCGCAGCGAGGACCATGAGGCCGGTCTGCTGGCGGGCGCTGACGCCTATCTGAACAAGCCCATCGACTTCGGGGCCCTGGCCGAGCTGATGGTGCGAGTGGCCGGCGGGCGAGAGGCGCTGCGAACGGTCGAGTGCCTCTGTTCGGCCGCCGCCTGATCGAAGGTGTCGCAGACGCGAACGCTCCGGCGGGAAACCTCCGGGGCGTTCTTCGTTGTGGGAAGGCGCGTCACGGCCGCGCCGGATGGACCCTGAATGCGCGCCTTCGCCGAACTTCTGGACCGGCTGTCCCTGACGGCCTCGCGCAACGCCAAACTGGTGCTGGTGCGCGACTATCTGCGCGTCACGCCCGATCCGGATCGGGGCTGGGCCCTGGCGGCCCTGACCGGCGACCTGACCTTCGACGCCGCCAAGCCGGCGATGATCCGAAAGGCGGTGGAGGGACGGGTGGACAGCGTGCTGTTCGGCTGGTCCTACGACTATGTGGGCGATCTGGCCGAGACGGTGGCCCTGATTTGGCCGGTGACGCCGGACCATCGACCGAACCGCGAGCCCGAACTGGCCGAGGTCGTGGAGGCGCTAAGGACAGCGACCCGGACCGAGGTGCGCGGTCTTCTGGAAGGGTGGCTGGATGCGTTGGAGCCGAAAGGACGATGGGCGCTGCTGAAGCTGATGACCGGGGCCTTGCGTGTCGGTCTGTCGGCGCGGCTGGCCAAGACGGCGGCGGCGATGATGCGGCCGGACGCCGTGATGGCGCCGCCGTCGCCGGAGGGCGATGAAGCGCAGATGACGCTGGAGGCCCTGGACGCCTCGGCCATCGAGGAGGTCTGGCACGCCGTCGAGCCGCCCTACGCCGACCTGTTCGCCTGGCTGGAGGGCAGGGCGGAGCGGCCCAGCCCGGATGCGCCCGGCCGATTCCGGCCGGTCATGCTGGCCGTCGCCATCGACGAGGCGGTCGATCTGCCCAAGCTGTCGCCGGACGACTATGCGGCCGAATGGAAGTGGGACGGCATCCGCGTGCAGGCGGTGCTGGAGGGCGAGGTCCGCAAACTCTATTCCCGCACCGGCGACGAGATTTCGGCCGCCTTTCCCGATGTGATGGAGGCGCTGGCGTTTCAGGGCGCCATCGACGGCGAACTCATCGTCTGGCGCGACGGGGCTGTCGCGCCGTTCGGGGACTTACAGCAGCGATTGAACCGCAAGACGGTGGACGACAAGGCGATGCAGGCCTTTCCGGCGGCGGTCGTCGCCTATGATCTGCTGGCCCAGGACGGCGAGGATCTGCGCGGCCTGCCGCTGCGCGAGCGTCGGGCGCGCCTGGAAGCCTTGGTCGAGGGTCATATCGGCGAGCGGCTGCAACTGTCGCCGGTGGTCGACTACGCCGATTGGGATCAGCTGGCGCGACTGCGGGCCGATCCGCCGGTGGGGGCGGCGGCCGAGGGGCTGATGCTGAAACGCTGGGACAGCCCCTATCTGGCGGGACGGCCCAAGGGACCGTGGTTCAAGTGGAAGCGCGATCCGCACGTCATCGACGCCGTCCTGATGTACGCCCAGCGCGGACACGGAAAACGCTCCAGCTTCTACTCCGACTACACTTTCGGCGTCTGGACCGAGGAGGGGGCGCTGACGCCCGTTGGAAAGGCCTATTTCGGCTTCACCGACGACGAGCTGAAGCAGTTGGACAAGTTCGTGCGCGACCACACGGTGGAGCGTTTCGGACCCGTGCGGTCGGTGCGGGCCGAGCGGGATTTCGGCTTGGTGCTGGAGATCGCCTTCGAGGGCTTGAATCGCTCGACGCGGCACAAGTCAGGCGTGGCCATGCGGTTTCCGCGCGTCAGCCGCATCCGCTGGGACAAGCCGGCGCGAGAGGCCGATACGCTGGATTCCGTCATGGATCTGCTGGACGCCATCGAAAGCGGCGGCGGACGCCTGGCCAAGGCTTAAAATCGGCCGGGGCGGGGCTTACAATCGGCGCGTCAGGCGTTAGACCCGCCCCATGTCCTCGCCCACGCCCCTCGACGTTGCTTCCCTGGACCAGGCGGTCGCCGCCGGCCGCAAGGCCATCGCCGTCGATGCGGTGATGCTGACCAAGTTGACCGAGCTGGCGGGCGAGTTCGCGGTCAATCTGACCATCGCCATCCTGATCTTCGTCGCCACCCTGTTCGCGGCGAAATGGGCGGCGGGCGCGGCGCGACGGGCCCTGTCGCGGGTGCGGGGCTTCCGGCACGACCCGACGGTCCTGAGCTTCGCCGTCCAGGTGGTGCGGGTGGTGGTCGTCATCGTCGGCATGATCGCCGTGCTGCAGCGCCTGGGCGTACAGACGACCTCGATCATCGCGGTGCTGGGCGCGGCGTCGCTGGCCGTGGGCCTGGCGCTGCAGGGGACGCTGTCGAACGTGGCGTCGGGGATCATGCTGCTGGTGCTGCGGCCCTATCGTGTGGGCGACGTGGTCGATGTGGGGGGCATGTCGGGCACGGTGCAGCGGCTGGACCTGTTCACGACCCAGCTGTCCAACGCCAACAACCACAAGATCGTCATCCCGAATTCCAAGGTCCTGAGCGACCCCCTGACCAATCTGACGGGCCAGCAGACACGGCGGATCGAGATCCATTTCACCGTCGGCTATGGCGACGATCTGAACCGGGCGCGTCAGGTGCTGGCCGGGGTCGCCGCCGCCCATGACAAGGTGCTGGACGATCCCAAGCCCTGGACGGGGGTGACGGCGCTGCTGGACAGCGCGGTGCAGGTGACGCTGCACGCCTGGGTCAAGGTCGGCGACTGGTGGCAGACCCAGGCCGATCTGATGCAGGGCGGCAAGGAGGCGCTGGACGCCGCCGGGATCGAGATTCCTTTCCCGCACCAGGTGGCCGTGCCCTATGGCGACGCCAGGGACGACCCGCGCGGCGTCTCTTCCAGGCCAGAGGACAAGACGGTCTGATGCGCTACGACTTCGCTTCCGACAACACCGCCGGCATGGCCATGAGCGCCCTGGAAGGTCTGGCGCGCGCCAACAAGGGGTTTGTGCGGTCCTATGGGGCGGACGAGACGACGGCGCGCGCCGCCGACGCCATCCGCGCCCGCCTGGACGCCGACGCCGAAATCCGGTTCGTCTTCAGCGGCACGGCGGCCAACGCCATCGCCCTGTCCATGCTGGCCCAGCCGTTCGAGGCGGTGCTGGCGCACCATTCGGCCCATATTTGCACGGACGAGACGGGCGCGCCGGGCTTCTTCGGCCATGGCGCCGGTCTGATCGGCCTGCCCGGCTTTTCCGGCAAGATCGATCCCCTGGCCCTGCAGGCTCAGCTGGCCGAGGAAGAGGTCGGCCATCGCCAGCCGCCGGCAGCCCTGTCCCTGACCCAGGCGACGGAATACGGCGCCGTCTATGCGGAGGAGGAGCTGCGCCACCTGATCGAGCCGGTGAAGGCGGCGGGCCATGGCGTTCATATGGACGGCGCGCGCCTGACCAACGCCGTGGCGGCCGGGTTCGATCTGAAGGATATTGCGCGCCTGGGCGTCGACATCCTGGTGTTCGGCGGGGCCAAGGCCGGCGCCAGCTGCGTCGAGGCCCTGGTCCTGTTCAACAAGGGTCTGTCGCGGCGGCTGGACAATCGGCTGAAACAGGCCGGGCAGACGGCCTCCAAGGCGCGGATGCTGTCGGGGCCCCTGCTGGGTCTGCTGGAAAGCGGCGACTGGGAGGCGGGCGGCGCCCACGCCAATCTGATGGCCCAGCGACTGGCCGCCGGCATCGCCCAGCGGTCGGCCTTCGTGTTGGCCCATCCGGTGGAGGCCAACACCGTCTTCGTGCGGATGCCGTCCGAGGCGCACGCCCGTCTGAACGCCCTGGGCTGGGCCTGCTATCCGTTCGACGACGGATCGGTTCGGTTCGTCTGTTCCTGGGCCACGCAACAGGCGGCGGTGGACGAACTGATCGAAACGATCGTCGGCCTGGATTGAACCGCTGATCCCCCGCCCGGCGTCAGCGTGGTCTTTCCCCGGTCGCATCGGGTTTCCATATGCGGATCATGGCGATGCGTGGTGAGCGCTCAGGCGGCCGGCGCGACCCGATGGTCAAGGCGCAGCAGGCCGGGAGCATGGACGACAGAACAGACGGACCGGCGACGCTGACGGCGCTCGCGGACCTGGCGCGGCTGGTGGGACGGTCCGGGGCGTCGCACCTGCGGTTGCGGCTGTTCTCGGCCATCGCCCTGACGCTGGCGGGCAAGGGGCTGGGGGTGATGGCGCCGCTGGTGCTGGGCGCGGCGGTCAATCGCCTGGCGGCGGGGCAGGGCGCGGCGGCGGCCGTGGGCTGGAGCTTCGCCGCCTTCGCGGTCGGATGGGCCTTGGTGCGACTGCTTTCGACGGTGTCGCCCCTGGCGTCGGACGTGGTGTTCGCTCCCGTCCGCGCCGCCGCCCAGCGCGCCACGGCGGCCGAAGCCTTCGCCCATGCGCTGAGCCTGTCGCTGGACTTCCACCAGACCAAACGCTCGGGCGCCCTGTCGCGCACCATGGATCGCGGATCGCGGGCGGTGGACTTCCTGCTGCGCATCCTGGCCTTCAACCTGGCGCCGACGGGGGTGGAACTGGTGCTGGCCGCCGCCGTTCTGGGCGGAAAATACGACTGGCGCTTCGCCGTCGTCGCCGTGGTGGTCGTCGTCATCTACACCGTTGCCACCTTCGCCATGTCCAACTGGCGGCTGGAGCACCGGCGGATCATGAACGCCGCCGATTCCGAGGCGGCGGGCGTTTCGGTGGACGCCCTGCTGAACTATGAGACGGTCAAGTCCTTCGGCGCCGAGGCGCGGGCCGCGCGCACCTATGACCGGGCGCTGGGCGACTATGCCGCCGCCTCCCTGAAAGCCAACAGTTCCCTGGCCCTGCTGAACGGGGCGCAGGCCCTGATCATGAACCTGGGTCTGGGCGTCATGGCAGTGATGGCCGGGTTCGAGGCGGCGGCCGGGCGGATGGGACCCGGCGACGTGACGGCGGCCGTGCTGATCATGATCTCCCTCTATGCGCCGCTGAACATCCTGGGCTTCGCCTATCGGGAAATCCGCCAGTCCTTCATCGACATGGAGGAGATGCTGAAGGTGACGCGCCAGACGCCGCAGGTGGCCGACGCGCCGGACGCCGCGCCCCTGCCGCGCCCGACCGATGCGCGCGGGGCGGAGCTGAGGTTCGACCATGTCGGCTTCCGCCACGACGCGCGGGCCAACGGGCTGGAGGATGTCAGCTTTCAGGTCGCGCTGGGCGCGACGACGGCGCTGGTCGGGCCGTCGGGCGCCGGAAAGTCCACCATCGTCAAGCTGGCCCTGCGTCTGTTGGACCCGCAGGAAGGGCAGGTGCGGATCGACGGCCACGACGCGCGCGACGTGACCCAGGCGTCGCTGCGGGCGGCGGTGGCCCTGGTGCCGCAGGACGTGGCCCTGTTCAACGACACCCTGGCGGCCAATATCGCCTTCGCCCGGCCCGAGGCGGACGAGGCCCGGATCTGGGCGGCGGCCGAGGCGGCGGAACTGGCGGACTTCATCCGCGCCTTGCCCGACGGCCTGCAAACCACGGTGGGTGAGCGGGGGCTGAAGCTGTCGGGCGGGGAGCGTCAGCGGGTCGGCATCGCCCGCGCCCTGCTGGCCGATCCCTGCATCCTGATTCTGGACGAGGCGACCAGCGCCTTGGACAGCCGCACCGAGGCCGCGATCCAGAAGACGCTGCAGAAGGCCCGCAACGGCCGCACGACCCTGGTGGTCGCGCACCGGCTGTCGACCGTGGCCGACGCCGATCAGATACTGGTTCTGAAAGCCGGGCGGATCGTGGAGCGCGGCGCTCATCACGAACTGGTGGCGCGCCAGGGCGGGGAGTACGCCGCCCTATGGAGAAAGCAGACGCGAGCCGGAAAGGTCGTTCAGCCCTGAGGCTGACCGGGCAGCTTGCGCTTCAGCACCTCGTGCAGATTGGCGATAATGGCGGTGCGGGCCTCGGCCTCCGTCGAAGGCAGCGACAGAAGAACCTTCATGGCCTGGGCGTGGACGGTGGCGATCCGCCAATCGAACCCGCCCTGACGGGGCGCGGCGTCCAGAAGGTCGCACAGCCCCTTGGCCGCCTTGCAAAGATCGTCCATCTCGAACGGACTGGCCGCGTCGATGATCTGGCTTGAGGCGCTGTAGGCCATGTCCAGCCGCATCGGCTCGATCATGTCGGCGGGCGTCGGCGCCAGCAGGGCGGCGATATTATCCGCGATGATCGTTCGAGCCTGATCCTCAAGCGGGGCCAGATTGGCCTTGGCCTGCGCCAGGGCGACCCCGACGCTGACGCCTCCGGGCTTGTTCATCATCTGGCCGAGACGCGACCTGGCTTGTTTATGCGTGATCACGCTCATAGGGCGTTCTCCGAATTCTGACGCCGGCGCAGCATGTCGGCGCGACGTTCCTCTCCATCGTATTCTTCGTTGCGGATGCGTCGATCCGGTCCGAAATAGTCGCCGACCTCAAGGAAGGGCCGGTTGTCGCGCGCCACCCACAGGATCCTTTCCAGCAGCAGGCTGGGGCTGAACGGTTTGGTGACGACGAAGTTCGCGCCGCAGTCGCGCGCCTCGGTGACGCGACCCCGACGAATGTGGCTGGCGGTCATGATGACCGGGACAAAGGCGTTGGGGTTGGGCGCCGACCGTCGCAGCCAGCGCACCAGTTCATAACCGTCGATGTCCGGCATGTCCGTATCGACGACCAGAAGGTCGATCGTCTTGTCCTTCAACAGCTTCTGCGCCTGGGTTCCGGTTCCGACGGCGTAGGTGGGACGAATGCCGAAACCGGCCAGGGCGTTGGCCGTCAAGGTCAGGGAAAAGGGCGAGTCGTCGACGATCATCGTCACGGCTTCGCTGAAGTTGAACACGGCGCTGTCGCGCAGAGAGGAGGGCGTGCTCATGTTCGACTCGGTCTGATCATACGGCCGTGTCGATCATGGCTGACCGCCCATTGCTGCTTGCATATCCCACGAACGCCATCTTGGCATTCGAGAGTGGACGGCGCGTTAATGCAGCGGGTGTCTGGGTTCAGCCGCCCAGGGCGCCGATGGCGTAGAAGCGGTCGGCGCGCTGCTTCCTGATCTGCTGGGGAGACAGACCGTCGAACCGCTTCAACTCGTCCGCCAGCACGTCGCCGACATTGGCGATGGCGGCCTGGCGGTCGGCGTGGGCGCCGCCGACGGGTTCCTCGATCAGGCGATCGACGATCTTGAGCTGGATAAGATCGGGGCCGGTGATCTTCATGGCCATGGCGGCGTCCCGACCGCGCGAGCCGTCGCGCCACAGGATGCCGGCCGCGCCCTCCGGAGAGATCACCGAATAGATCGAATGCTCCAGCATGATCACCCGGCTTGCGGCGGCGATGGCGATGGCGCCGCCCGAACCGCCTTCGCCCGTGATGGTGGCGATGGAGGGCACGCCCAGGGTCAGGCAGCGCTCGGTGGAGCGGGCGATGGCCTCGGCCTGACCGCGTTCCTCGGCGCCCAGGCCCGGGTAGGCGCCGGCGGTGTCCACGAAGCTGAGCACCGGCAGGCCGAACCGCTCGGCCATGTCCATCAGGCGCACGGCCTTGCGATAGCCCTCTGGCCGCGCCATGCCGAAGTTGTGGGTCAGGCGGGTGGTGGTGTCGTGGCCCTTCTCATGGCCCATGACGACCACGGGCCGGCCCCGAAAACGGGCCAGGCCGCCCAGGATGGCCTGGTCGTCGCCGAACTGGCGGTCGCCGTGAAGTTCGTTCCAGTCGGTGAACAGGCCCGCGACATAGTCGACGAAGTGGGGCCGCTGCGGATGGCGCGCGACCTGGGTTTTCATCCAGGGGTCGAGGCCCGCATAGGTCTTCTTGCGAAGCTGGGCGGCCTTCTTGCGCAGGCCGGCGATTTCCGTCTCGAAGCCGCCCGTCGTCTGGGACAGGGCGGACAGTTCGTCGATCTTGGCTTCCAGATCGGCGATCGGCTTTTCGAAGTCGAGATAGTGCGTGGCCATAAAGGCGTCCGGGACTGGGGGCGGGCGAAGCGCCCTTAGGGAAGGCGGGCGAAACTAGAGACGTCGACGCCGTCGGGCAAGCGGGTGTCAGAAAGCCTTCGGCAAGCCAGCTTGTTTGAGAACGCTATTGGCAGTGTGGCGGCTCTTGGAGCGCGGCACGATGACGGCCTGCGGTTGGTCGGAATGTCTCCGTTTCTCGTGGCTGCCCTTGGCGTTCACGACGCGACGCCAGCCAGCGGCGAAGAGGAAGGCGGTGAGTCCAGGGTAGAAGTCCTTGGGCATCTGCTCGGTCTTTCGTCTTCAATCCGCGCAGTTTGCTTGCGCCAAACGCAGGGCGGACGAACGATGAAAACAATCGATGATTTCAATCGGCCAGTCTTTCCGACCGGGCAGTCAGTCGTCGCGCGCCAAGGGGTGGTTTTGGTGGACGACCTGGGCCAGGCGGTCGGTGGCGACGTGGGTGTAGATCTGGGTCGTGGCGATGTCGGCGTGGCCGAGCAGGGTCTGGACGACCCGCAGGTCGGCGCCCCCTTCCAGCAGGTGGGTGGCGAAGGCGTGGCGCAGGACGTGGGGGCTGACGCGGGCCGGGTCGATGCCCGCCGTCAGGGCCGCCTGGTCCAGCAGTTGGGCGAAGCGGCGGGGCGTCAGATGGCCGGTGCGGCCCGAGGAGGGGAACATCCACGGACTTTCCGGCGCCTGGGGCTTTCGCCCCGCCTTGCCCTTGAATTTGGCGTCCCGGGCGGTCAGCCACGCCTTGATCGCCTCGCGGGCGGCGGGGTTCAGGGGGGCCAGTCGTTCCTTGCCGCCCTTGCCGCGCACGATCAGATAGGCCGGGTCGCGCCGCACCGCATCGACCTTCAGGCCCAGCAGTTCGGACACCCGCAGGCCCGAGGCGTAGGCCATCTCCACCAGAGCGACCAGACGCAGGCCGGCGGCGGCGTCGCGGGCGGCTGAGGCGGCCAGCAGGGCGTCGATCTCGGCGCGGCTCAAGACCTTGGGCAAGGCGCGGCCCTGTTTGGGTGCATCCAGACGGCGCGACGGGTCGTCTGCGCGCCAGCCCTCGGCCAGGGCGAAGCGATAGAACTGGCGGGCGGACGAGCGCCTGCGCGCGGCCGTCGCGGCGGACAGGCCGCGCCGCGACAGCTCGGCGAACCAGCCCTCCACCGCTGCCGCGTCCGCGCCCAGCAGGCCGCCCGCGCCGGACAGGGACGCCTCGGCGTCCGCCAGGTCGCGGCCATAGGCGGCCAGGGTGTGGGGGGAGGCGTCGCGCTCGACCGCCATCATCTCCAGAAAGGCCTCGATCTGGGGCGTCATGCGACGATCGGCGCCGCGAACGGATGGCGCACGGCCAGGCTTGGTGTAGAGGTTTCAGGGATCATGCCTGCCCGCGCCTTCGCCGTTTCCATCCGCCAAGCCTGCCGTTCCGCCGGAGCCGCCGGATGAGGCGGCGCGCGAATCCCGGTCCGACCCGCACCATAGCCCTGGTCGGCCTGATGGGCGTGGGCAAATCGTCGGTGGGGCGGCGACTGGCCAATCGGCTGCGGCTGCCGTTCGCCGACGGGGACGTGGAGATCGAATCGGCGGCGGGCATGACGGTGTCCGAAATCTTCGCCGCCCTGGGCGAGGACGAGTTCCGGGCCGGAGAGGCCCGGGTGATCCGGCGCCTGCTGGAGGGGCCGCCCATCGTTCTGGCGACCGGCGGCGGGGCGATGATGAACCCCGAGACCCGCGCCCTGTTGAAGCAACGGGCCGACACGGTCTGGCTGAAAGCCGACCTGGCGGTGATCGCCGAACGGGTGGCGCGGCGCGACACCCGGCCCCTGTTGCGGGACAAGGATCCGCTGGAGGTTCTGACAGCCCTGGCCGAGGTTCGCTATCCCATCTATGGCGAGGCCGACGTGGTCGTTGACGTGGGGCTGGGGTCTCACGGTCAGGCGGTGGACGCCATTCACAAGAGCCTGCGCCGACACTGGCGCCAGAGGCGGCGCACGGAGACCCAGTCATGATCGCCATTCCTGTCAGCGGCGGCGGCTTCGCCGACTATGAGGTCGTGGTCGGGCGCGGCCTGCTGGCCCAGGCCGGCGCGCGCGTCGCGCCCCTGGCCAAGGGGCGGACGGTGATCGTCAGCGACGAGACGGTGGCCGCCCTGCACGGCCCGGCCCTGACCGCATCGCTGCGCGCGGCGGGCGTGACCAGCCAGACGGTCACGGTCCCGGCGGGAGAGGGGTCCAAGTCCTTTGCCCAGTTGGAGCGGGTGCTGGACCGGTTGCTGGAGATCGGCCTGGACCGCAAGGACGTGGTCATCGCCCTGGGCGGCGGCGTGGTGGGGGATCTGGCCGGTCTGGCGGCGGCGCTCTACATGCGGGGCATCGACTTCGTGCAGGTTCCGACGACCCTCCTGGCCCAGGTGGACTCTTCCGTCGGCGGCAAGACGGCCATCGACACGCCGCGCGGCAAGAACCTGGTCGGCGCCTTTCATCAGCCGCGTCTGGTGCTGGCCGACATCGACGTTCTGGCGACCTTGCCGGAGCGGCAGGTGCGGTCCGGCTGGGCCGAGGTTGTGAAGCACGGGCTGATCTGCGACGCGGCCTTCTTCGACTGGTTGGCGGGCGAGGGCGCCGTGGGAGCGACGGGCGATCCGGCGGCGCTGGAACGGGCGGTGATCCGCTCGGTCGAGATCAAGAGCGCGGTGGTCGGCGAGGACGAGAAGGAGGCGGGGCGGCGCGCCCTGCTGAACCTGGGCCACACCTTCGGCCATGCGGTGGAGACCGAGGTCGGGTTCGACGAGGGGGCGTTGGCGCATGGCGAGGCGGTGGCGCTGGGGTGCTGCATGGCGTTCCGGTATTCGGCAGCCCAGGGTCTGTGTTCGGCCGCTGATGTGGCGCGGGTCGAGGCGGTCGTCGCGGCGGCGGGCCTGCCGACACGGCTGGAGCAGGCGGGAGCATTCGCCGCCGGCCGGCTGCTGGCCCTGATGGCGGGGGACAAGAAGGCCGAGGGCGGGGCGCTGACCCTGATCCTGGCGCACGGAATCGGCCGGGCCTTCGTCGCCAAGGGCGTGGATGCGGCCAAGGTCCGGGCCTTCCTGATCGCCGAAGGGGCGACGGGGTGATGCGGATCGCCTGCGCGCCGCTGGAGGATCGGTTCGTCCGGCTGGAGCCGTTCGACGAGGGGCTGAAAGCCGAGGTGCGGGCGGCGCTGGATTGCGACCCCGACGCCTGGGACATCATGGTCGCGCCGGCCTATGGCGCGCATTTCGACGGCTGGTGGGACGCGGCGCTGGCGGCGATGCGGGCGGGGACGCGGATCGCCTATGCGGTGCGCCGACGATCTGACGGGGCGGTGGTCGGCACGACCAGCCTGTATGAAATCCACCCCGCCTATCGCCGCTGCGAGATCGGCTCCACCTTCTATCGGCCTGAGGCGCGGGGCGGGCCGATCAATCCGGCCTGTAAGCGGCTGTTGCTCGGTCACGCCTTTGAGGCCGGCGCTGTGCGGGTCGAGATCATCACCGACGCCGTCAACGCCCAGAGCCAGGCCGCGATCCTGAAGCTGGGCGCCAAGGCCGAAGGCGTGCTGAGAAAGCACAAGACCACCTGGACCGGCCGAGCGCGCGACACGGCGATGTTCGCCATCATAGACGACGACTGGCCCGAGGTGCGCGAGGGGCTGGATCGGCGGCTGGCGGCGTTCGCCTAATCCACAGCCCGGCATTGGGTCGGCTGGCGGCCCTCGACGGACCAGGTGGCCAGGACGCCCTTGCCGCGCAGTTCGACGTTGGAGGCCCGGTACCAGATGCCGTCGGCGGCGCGTTCCTGATACAGATCAACGGCCTCGCCCGAGGAGTTGCGAACCGTCGCCATCTGGCGCGGGTCGTCGAAATCGACCGACAGCCGCTCGCCGTTGTCGCACAGATAGACGGTGTGGACGACGCGGTTCAGGGTGCGGTCCTGGATCTCGGCGCCGGTGCGCTGGCGGGCGGTCTGGGCCTCGATGGCGCGTTCCTTGACCTCGTCGCCGGTGCGGGGGGCCTTGTCGGGATCGGGACCGCAGGCGGCCAGGACCAGGACAGCGGCGGCGCCGCTGAGGACGAGTGACGGCGGCAGACCCGGCTTGAACAAGGCGTATTTCCTCCCACGGCGCCGCTTGGCGCGGCCGTCTAACGTGCGCCGCCCGCCGCCGTTCCCCTCCGTTGCCGGAAGAAGGTCCTGAGCAGGGCGGACGCCTCTTCGGCCAGAAGGCCAGAATCGGTCGCCGGGCGCCAGTGGCAGGTGGGCTGTTCGAACAGGCGGGGGCCGTGGAGAACGGCGCCGCCCTTGGGATCGTCGGCGGCCCAGACGACGCGACCGATGCGGGCGTGGCTGACGGCGCCGGCGCACATGGCGCAGGGCTCCAGCGTCACATAGAGGGTCAGGCCGGTCAGCCGATAGTTGTCCAGCGCCTGGGCGGCGCGCCGCATGGCCACGATTTCGGCATGGGCCGTGGGGTCGTGGGCGCCGATCGGCCCGTTCGCCCCGGTCGAAATCACCGCATTCGTCGCGGGATCGACCAGAATTGCGCCCACCGGCACCTCTCCTGCGTCCGCCGCCGCTTGCGCTTGGTCCAGCGCCATGCGCATGAACCGCTCATCATGGTCCGCCATACGAACGACAACGACAAGAAGCCCCGCGCCCGTCAAGACGAACGGACGCCCCGGCCCTTCAAATCCTCCGGTCCCCGCAAGAGCGGCGACGGGAAGGCCCCATTCAACGCCAAGGCCCCCCGCGCGGGCGGCCGGGACGCCAAGCCGGCCAAGGCCGACGCCGCCCCGGTCCGTAGCGAGCGAATCGCCAAGGCCATGGCTCGCGCCGGCATCGCCTCGCGCCGCGAGGTCGAGCGGCTGATCGGCCTGGGCAAGGTGGCGGTCAACGGCCGGATCCTGGACACGCCCGCGACCCTGGTGACGCGCGACGACGTGATCACCGTGGACGGCAAGCCCATCGGCGCGGCCCAGGCCACACGGGTCTGGCGCTATCACAAGCCCGCCGGCCTGTTGACCAGCCACAGCGATCCGACCGGGCGGCCGACGGTGTTCGACGCCCTGCCGGCCGGTCTGCCGCGCGTGATCTCGGTCGGACGGCTGGACCTTGCGACCGAAGGGTTGCTGCTGCTGACCAACGACGGCGAACTGAGCCGGGCGCTGGAACTGCCCTCGACTTCGCTGGTGCGTCAGTACCGGGCGCGGGCGCGGGGCAAGATCACCCAGGAGCAGCTGGACGCGCTGAAGGACGGCGTGGTCGTGGACGGCGTCTCCTATGGCCCCATCGAGGCCAAGCTGGACAAGGCCAAGGAGTCCAAGTCCGAGGACGGCAAGGCGCCGGCGAACCTGTGGATCTCGGTCTCGATCACCGAGGGCAAGAACCGCGAGGTCAGGAAGGTGCTGGAATCGGTCGGCCTGACGGTCAATCGCCTGATCCGCCTGGCCTATGGGCCGTTCCGCCTGGACGTGCTGCCGGTGGGAGCGGTGGAGGAGGTGGGGCCGCGCGTGATCCGCGAACTGCTGGCCGACCACATCCGGCCCGAGAACCTGCCGACCGGCAATACGGTCGAGACGCCCGCGCCCATTCCCGGCCGTCGGGTCTCGACGCCCATCGTCAAGGGGCGTTCGGGCTCGGCCCTGTCGGACCCGTCGAGGAAGCCCAGCCGCGTCCGCGCCGCCGAGACGGCCCAGGCGGAGGCGGTCGAACGACGCGAGCGGGCGCCCAAGAAGGACGGCTGGGCCAAGGCCAAGCCCAAGTTCGAACACTCGAAGAGCTTCAAGCCGCGCGAACGCACCGCGCCCGAGGGCGAGCGGCCTGCACGGGCGGACGACGACCGGCCCCGGCGCCCCTTCAAGCCCCGCGACGACCAGTTCATCGACGACCGCAGGAAGCCCGCCGGCGGGCGGCAGGGGGCCAAGCCGGGCTTCAAGGCGGGCTTCAAGACGGGCGACAAGCCAGGCCCCAGGACCGGCGGCCGCGACTTCAAGCCTCGCAGCGACGGTTCTCGCAGCGATGGGCCCCGCAGCGGCAAGCCCGCCGGCCCATCGGGAACCAGCGGACGCGGCCCAGGCGGCAAGCCCCGTTCGCCGCGCTGAAGACCGCCGCAAGGGACTGAGCGATGACGACTTCGACCGGCCGATGCCTTTGCGGAGGCGTGACCTTCACCGCCGCGCCCAAGGGCGGGATGCACGCCTGCCATTGCGCCACCTGCCGGCGTCTGTCGGGCGGGGTGCTGTTCAGCGTAGACTGCGGCGACAGCGTGCGGGTCACGGGCGAGGTGGCGACCTTCGCCTCTTCGGAATGGGCCGTGCGGCAGTTCTGTCCGGCTTGCGGAACGGGGCTGTTCTGGCGCTCCAACGACGGGGCCGTCACGATGGTTTCGGCCCAGGCGTTCGACGATCCGACGGCCTTCGCCCTGGAAGACGAGTTCTGTATCGAAAGCAAGCCCGCGACCTATGCCCTGGCCGGGGATCGGCCACGCCTGACCACGGACGAACTGTACGCCCGGTTCGCGCCGTCCGGGGCCTGAGCGACGGCGCGGTTTGATGGGGGATGAGGACATGACGAACCAGACGACGGACGCGGTTGCGCACAAGGATCACGGCCTGGACCGTCTGCTGCTGTTCTCGGACGGGGTGTTCGCCATCGCCATCACCCTGCTGGCCATCGAACTGCACGTTCCGGAGGGCTGGGACGGGCGCTGGGCGACGCTGTGGGCCGAGCGGTGGCCGATGTTCACGGCCTTTGCGCTGAGCTTCGCCATCATAGGCGTGTTCTGGAACACGCACCGGCGGGTGTTCGCCCGCATGACCGGCTTCAGCAACGGGGTCATGATCTTCAACATGCTGGCCCTGGCCGGGGTGGTGCTGATGCCGTTCGCCACGACCCTGTTGTACGAGCAGCCGCGCAATGGCGAGGGGGCGTGGATCTATCTGAGCCTGGTCGCGGCGGTCGGCGTGATGCACGCCGGCGCCTATGGCTGGGCCGCCTTTGCAGCCGATGCGATCCGGCCGCGACCGCACCGGGCCGTCAGCGCCACGGTGGTCGTGACCCATGCCCTGATGCCGGGGCTGGCCTGCGCGCTGAGCTTCTTTCTGATGGCGCGGGGCGTGGGGCTGCTGGCGGCCGCGACGGCGCTGGCGCTGGCGCTGCTGATCGCCGGCCGGGTCTGGGTCGGACGCCGCTTTGGCGGAACGGCCTGATGCGGATCGTCGCCGGAAGCCTGAAGGGCCGGGCCATCGTCGCGCCGGAGGGGCAGGGCACGCGCCCGACCTCCGACCGGGCGCGCCAGGCTGTGTTCAATGTGCTGGAACACGCCGCCTGGGGCGAGAGCCTGCAAGGCTTGCGGGTCATCGACCTGTACGCCGGATCGGGCGCCCTGGGGTTCGAGGCGGTCAGCCGGGGGGCCGGCTTCTGCCTGTTCGTCGAGACGGACGACGGGGCGCGCGGCGCCATCCGCGAGAACGCCGACGCCTATGGGTTGATGGGACGCACGCGGGTGCATCGCAGGAGCGCGACGGACCTGGGCGTGCGGCCCGGCCCCATCGCCGAGGCGTTCGACCTGGCCTTCCTGGACCCGCCCTATGGCAAGGGGCTGGGGGAGCAGACGCTGGGGCGGTTGATCGAGGGAAGCTGGCTCAAGCCCGGCGCCCTGGTGGTGTTCGAGCGCGGGTCGGACGAGCCGGAGATCGACACCCCCGGCTATCAGCGGCTGGACGCGCGCGACTATGGGGCAGCCAGGGTGCTGTTCCTGAAGGCGACGGCTTCCGCCGCCTGAGCGGATAAAGTGCACTCCGATTTTTTTAGTGCACTTTCGTGCAGATTTTTGCGAGCGGGTCGCAACCGCTCAGTCCTCGGGCGGCGGTCCCAAGAGGGCTTCGTCTTCTTCGGCGATTTCGCGCCGCATCGTCTCCAGGGAGGCGAGGATTTCCTCGCGGCTCATGCCCTGGAAGAATTCCTCGTCGAAGGTGCGGGCCTGACGGGTCAGGTCGGCGGCCAGGCGGCGCCAACGCTGGGCCTCGGTGGCGCGCCCGTTCTCCACCGCCTCGGCGAGGCGTAGGCGCGCCGTGGCGGCCAGGTCGTCCATTTCGATGTCGGAATAGAGGTTCAGGTCGAGCTCGCCGGGCGGCGGTTCGACCTGATCGCTGCGCCGCCAGCCGTATTTCCGGGCGCGGCGGCGAAAGGCGGACAGGCCCAGGTCGTGGCGACGACACACGGCCTCGGCGCTGAGGCCCGACAGATAGTCGGCGCGGGCCTGGGCCCAGATGGCGGCTTCACGGATGCGATAGGGCTCGGTCATGACCGCAGCCATAGACCGGCGCTACGTCAGATGCGGACGTGGGTCGGAGTTTGGCGACCAGGCCGCGCGCCGCCGCCGTCACCTCGGCCCAGGTGATTTCGAAACCGTCGTCGTCGCCGAAATAGGGGTCGGCGACGGCCTGGCCCTCACGGCCGGGGACGTGGTCGAGCAGCAGGCTGAGCTCGGCGGTCGCATCGGCGGGCCGCAGACGGCGCAGGTTTTTCAGGTTCTCGTGGTCCAGGGCGATGACATGGGTGAAGCGGCGAAAGTCCGCCTGCGTCACCTGCCGCGCCTTCAACCCGGAAATCTCGACCCCATGCCGCCGCGCCGTCGCCTGCGCCCTGGGGTCCGGCGCCTCGCCCGCATGCCAGTCCCCGGTCCCGGCGGAATCGACGATCAGGTCGAGCCGGAGCCGCTCCGCCTCGGCGCGCAGGGCGGCCTCGGCGAGGGGCGAGCGACAGATGTTGCCGAGGCAGACGAAGAGGATGGAGGGCATGGCGCGGGATGCTTTATCATCGCGTAGTCGGGACACAAAAATGCTTGTCGAATAAGATGCTTTTGATGCAAGTCAGTCGAGAACGATCTGAAATGAATAAGAAGTAGTAAGGCGGGGTGGGCGATTGTGACTTTTAGCAAGCGGCAAAAGCGCCGTGCAAGGGGGCGCGCTAAAGAGCAGTCGGCGCTAAGGCTCCGTTATCCGCATCATTTATTCTTTAGAGGTCCTAATCGACTTTCTGCTGGAAATCCTCGAGAACTTCGAAGCGCACTAGAATTTCTGAAACATTTCGCCGATTCAACGGCTGACTGCGTAGATGCTGTTCTGCTCGATCTCCATGACACCAAGTATATCGATCTAACTGCTTGTGTTATGCTAGCGGCAGCCATCCAAAGGTGCCAGCTGGGGAGAAAGTTGCAAATTGACGTGAGGATGCCTCGCAACGGCTCCGCTCGGTTTGCGCTCAAGGTGTTTGGAGTTGCTGATGACGCCCGTGCTGGAGACGATGTCCCAGACGAAATCGTCGAACAGGTAATGAAGGTCACTTCGGGCATGAAAGGCGACCCGTCGCCCGGTGAAAGAACTTTTGAGGTGGCGCGTCTCGCTGAGCGACTGGATGCGGGCGAAACCCTTGCAGACCGAGTTCACGCAGCGCTCAATGAGGCAGCTGACAACGTTCTTTCCTGGGCTTACGGCATGAATGCGCCACCAAATGCGTCTGAACGATGGTGGGTTGCTGGTTTGCTTACGACCAGAAGCGCCACATTTGTTGCGTTGGACCATGGGGCGGGAATCCCTACGACGGCACCCCAGAATCTTGGCGACTCTCTGACGGGCCTTATCAAGGCGATGATGCAGGATCGCGGTTGGCGGCAAATCAATTTGAAGCCAACTGACTCGCAAATTCTTTTGGCTACGATACATCAACGCCGTAGCGTGAGCGGGTTGGACGAGCGTGGCAAAGGCCTCAACAATATGATCGCGCTAATTGATCGCTTTTCGGCGGGCTTCATAAACATTTTTTCAGGCGATGCGGTCTATGGCTATCGCACTCCCGCCGCAAATGAGGGCGACAAAGAACACTGTAGTTCTCTTGGGTTCAATTTTCCGGGGACGCTGATTGTGTGGCGTCTACAGGCGCAGGCATTCGAGGCTTGAGTTGAGATGTTGGCAGCAATGACCAAGACAATTCGCTTGGCGACCGATTTCAATCCTTTCCCTTTTGGACGCTATCCGTCTCATGGGGAGTGGAACGGGCAACGCTTCCGCGACGAATGGCTCGCCCCCGCCTTAAAAGATGGGGAAATGGTAGAAGTTGATTTGGACGGAGCCCGGGGGCTTTCGCCCTCTTTCTTGGAAGAAGCTTTTGGCGGCCTTGTGCGCATAGGATTTGCTGCAAAAGATTTGTCCAGTCGCCTTCAAATTAAGTCGGATCGAGATCCATCGTTTGTAGATACGATCTTCGGATACATTCGAGATGCGAAGGCAGCATAGGTAGTGGCAACGCCCGCAGAAGCACTTTTAAGCGCGTCCTTGGGCCTTGTTGGCGGCGTACTAGGTGCAGTAGCTATTGAGCGCTTAAAAGCGGGCGTTGCTTCTTTAGAAGCGGAATTTGTCCGTCTAGATACCGTCGAAGACGAGCTTTTTGAAATCTTTGAGATGCCCGCTGATATCGCTGATCGTAGCTCTGCATTGCGGCGGTTGGTCAGTAAGCGTCGTCGCCTCGGCCAAAATATCCGCCGAAAAGTGATCGATGGTGAAGCCTATAAATCGTGTAAGGCTCAACTGGTCTTGCTGGATGGTTTGTTGGCGAAAGCTGAGGATGCAGTTCCACTGACTGACGATATTGAGCGAGATATCGAGGCGGCAATAGCACGACTACGTAGCCAACTGCGTCGTTCCTCGAAAACGGCAAAGGCTTTCGCATTTCTTAGAGGCGACGCTTAGTGGCTCAACCTGCGGTGCTGCTGACGAGATGCCACTTCTCACCGCCGCCCGAACAGCTTCTCCAGATCGTGCAGCTTCAGCTCCACATAGGTGGGGCGGCCGTGGTTGCATTGGCCGCTGTGGGGGGTGGCTTCCATCTGGCGGAGCAGGGCGTTCATCTCCGGCGCCGAGAGGACGCGGCCTGAGCGGACGCTGCCGTGGCAGGCCATGGTCCCGCAGATGGCGGCGAGACGTTCCTTGAGCGACAGGGCCTGGCCGTGTTCCGACAGATCGTCGGCGATGTCGCGGATCAGGCCCTGAACGTCCGTATCGCCCAGCATGGCCGGGGTCTCGCGCACCAGGACGGCGCCGGCGCCGAAGGCCTCGACGATCAGGCCCATCTCGGCCAGTTCCTCGGCCCGCCCGGCGACGCGCTCGGCCTCGGCAGGGTCCAGATCGACAACCTCGGGCGTCAGCAGGGTCTGGCGGGTCACGGCCCCTTGCGCCATCTGGGCCTTCATCCGCTCATAGACCAGCCGCTCGTGCGCCGCGTGCTGATCGACGATGACCAGGCCGTCGCGGGTCTGGGCGACGATGTAGTTGGCGTGGAGTTGACCCCGCGCCGCGCCCAAGGGGTAGTCGAGGGGGTCTTGCGGTTGAGTGGCGAGTGGCGAGTGGCGAGTGGCGAGGTCGCTGGCTTGAGCGGGTTGCGACGGCCACGAGGGGCTGTCCCATGACGGCTCGACGCGGGCGCTGCGTTCGTTGAGGCCGGGAAGGACCTGGGCGGTCTGGGAAGCCGGAGCGTCCCAGCCGGTCCAGCCGGACCAGCCCTCGCCACTCGCCCCTCGCCACTCGCCACTCTGCGTCACGCCCGTGTGCGGCCTGAATCCGCTCAAGGCGTCGGCGGCGACGGTGGTGGAGGCGCGGTGGCCGGCGGCGTGGAGGGCGTGCCTCAGGGCGCCGACGATCAGGCCGCGCACCAGGGCCGGATCGCGGAACCGGACCTCGGCCTTGGCGGGGTGGACGTTGACGTCGACATAGAGGGGATCGATGTCGAGGAAGAGGGCGGCGGCCGGGTGCCGGTCGCGCGCCAGGAAGTCGGCGTAGGCGCCCCGCAGGGCCCCTTGCAGCAGCCGATCCTTCACCGGGCGGCCGTTGACGAACAGATACTGATGCGCCGCATTGCCGCGCGAATAGGTGGGCAGGCCCGCATAGCCCGACAGGCGCACGCCGTCCCGCTCCTGATCGATCAACAGGGCGTTGGCCTCGAAGTCGCGGCCCAAAAGGGCGGCCAGGCGGCGCAGGCGGCCCTCGTCGCCGGGGTGTTCGGCGGGCAGGCGCAGCGCCACCTTGCCGTCCAGCGACAGGGTGAAGGCGACGGCCTCGTGCGCCATGGCCTGGCGCTTGATCTCTTCGGAGATGGCCATGGCCTCGGCCCGTTCGGACTTCATGAACTTGAGCCGGGCGGGGGTGGCGTAGAAGAGGTCGCGCACCTCGACCCGCGCGCCGTGCGGGCCGGGGAAGGGGGCGGGGGCCAGGGGGCGGGTCTCGCCGCCCTCGACCTGAATGGACCAGGCGTCGGTCTCGTCGCGGGATCGGGTCGTGATCGACAGGCGGGCGACCGAACCGATGGAGGGCAGGGCCTCGCCCCGGAAGCCCAGGGTGTGGATGCGCAGCAGGTCCACGTCCCCGGCGTCGTCCGGCTCCAGCTTGGACGTGGCGTGGCGTTCGACGGCCAGGGGCAGTTCGTCCTTCGGAATGCCCTTGCCGTCGTCGGCGATCAGGATGCGCGACAGGCCCCCGCCGTCGGCCTGGATCTCGATGTTGCGGCCGCCCGCGTCCAGGGCGTTCTCGACCAGCTCCTTGATGGCGCTGGCCGGGCGTTCGACCACCTCGCCGGCGGCGATGCGGTTGACGGTCTCGGGCGGGAGGCGGCGGATGGGCATGAGCAGGCGAAGATAGGGCGCGAGGGGGATTCGCGCCACGGTGCATCCGGGCCGGGCATTCGCCGACGCTTGCCCTTGCGGAAGTCAGGGATTAGGGCTCCGCGCCTTGATCAATGATTCAGGGAGCGGTCGATGACCCTCGCACTTCTGTTTCCGGGACAGGGCAGCCAGGCCGTCGGCATGGGCGCGCCGCTGGCCGACGCCTTCCGGTCCGCCCGCGACGTCTTCGCCGAGGTGGACGAGGCCCTGGGGCAGAAGCTGTCGCTGCTGATGCGCGAAGGGCCCGAGGACCAGCTGACCCTGACCGAGAACGCCCAGCCGGCCCTGATGGCGGTGTCGATGGCGGTGGTGCGGGCGCTGAAGGTCGAGTTCGGCTTCGACGTGGCCAAGGCGGCCTATGTCGCCGGGCATTCGCTGGGTGAGTATTCGGCCCTGGCGGCGGCGGACGCGATCAGCCTGTCGGATACCGCACGCCTGTTGAAGCTGCGCGGTCAGGCCATGCAGCGGGCCGTGCCGGTGGGGCAGGGCGCTATGGCCTCGTTGATCGGCCCCAAGACCGACCTGACCCTGGCCGAGGCGGCTGCGGCGGCGGGCGCTGAACTGGGCGTCTGCGTGGTGGCCAATGACAATAATGCGGGCAACATCGTCATCTCGGGTGAGAAGGCGGCGGTGGAGCGCGCCATCGAGAAAGCCAAGGAACTGGGCGCGCGGGCGATCCCGCTGAACGTCTCGGCGCCGTTCCACTGTCCGCTGATGCAGCCTGCCGCCGATGAGATGGCGGCGGCTCTCGGTGAAGCGAAGATCGCCGCCCCGATCGTGCCGGTGGTGGCCAATGTGCTGGCGCGCCCCGAGAGCGATCCGGAGGTCATCCGCCGCCTGCTGGTCGAACAGGTCACGGGCCGCGTGCGCTGGCGCGAAAGCATGGAATGGATGGCGGGTGAAGGCGGCGTGACCCGTTTCATCGAGGTCGGCTCCGGCAAGGTGCTGACCGGCATGGCCAAGCGGATCGCGCCTGACGCCGAAGGCGTAGCGCTGAACACGCCGGAAGATCTTGAAGCCTTCGCCAAGTCGATGGTCTGAGCCCGTGACGCGCGTCTCCGCGATCGTCTGGGCGTGGGCGGCAAGCATCGTCCTGGTCTGGATCGCTGTCGCCGTCGATCTGGGTCAACCGCTGTGGATGCGTCAGCATTCCATCGCCCTTACCGCCTATGGCGCGTTTGAGGGGCGGACACTGACGCTGGCCGACAGCTGGAAACTGCTGGCATCGCAGTGGCTGCATGTGAAGTTTGCGCACATGCTGTTCAACGTCGCGGTCATTAGTCTGGTCGGAGCGGCCCTGACACGGCGGCTGGCATGGTGGCTGGTTATGACCCTGGGGTTGCTAGGGGGCGCTTGTGGGCAACTGCTCGCGGCGCTGGCTCAGCCAGACTCCTATATTTCCGGTGCGTCACAGGCCTACCTGGCTCTGTGCGGAACTGGGTTGCTGGTTTTGGACCGCAAGAGCGTCGGCTGGTGCTCGGCTGTGGTCGGAGTAGCGGTCAGTATCGGGCTGGACGTGTTCGTCAGCGCCCACGCGGGCGTAAAGCCCGGACATTTCGTGCCGTTCGTCATCGGTTTGATCGCTGGCGGCATTTTTTTATTGTTGGAAAGGCGTCGCCCGGGATGGGCGGTGCTTAGGAGGACATGATGTTCAATCTCGCAGGCAAGACCGCGCTGGTGACGGGCGCGACGGGCGGCATCGGCGGGGCGATCGCGCGGGCGCTGCATGCGCAGGGGGCGACCGTGGTGCTGTCGGGCACGCGCGAGGCGGTGCTTTCTGATCTGGCCAAGGAACTGGGAGCGCGCGCGCATTTCGCCACGGCGAACCTGTCGGACCCGGAATCGGTCGACAATCTGGTCGCGGCGGCCGAGGCGGCGGCGGGCGCCCCGCTGGATGTCCTCATCGCCAACGCGGGCGTCACCAAGGACGGCCTGCTGATGCGGATGAAGGACGAGGACTTCCAGTCCGTCCTGCAGATCAATCTGGAAAGCTATTTCCGCCTGACCCGCGCGGCGGTGAAGGGGATGATGAAGCGCCGGTCGGGGCGAATCATCGGCGTGACCTCGGTGGTCGGCGTGACCGGCAATCCGGGCCAGACCAACTATTCGGCGTCCAAGGCCGGGATGATCGGCTTTTCCAAGTCGCTGGCCCAGGAGGTCGGGTCGCGGGGGATCACGGTCAACTGCATCGCGCCGGGCTTCATCGCCTCGCCGATGACGGATGTGCTGAACGACCAGCAGCGCGAGACCATCCTGACCAGGATTCCCGCCGGACGGCTGGGCACGGGCGACGAGATCGCCGCCGCCGCCGTCTATCTGTCCTCGGACGAAGCCGCCTATGTGACGGGCCAGACCCTGCATGTGAACGGCGGCATGGCGATGATCTGATCGCGATCACGTCGCGCAACAGGCTATTTCCTGCCCTAAAGGCTGTGCTAAAGGGCGGGAACGCATGGACGGCGAGGGCTTTTCGGGCTTGCGTCGTCCGCGCTGCCGTGAGACGGCGATTTCAGAAGCTACCCCGCCTCTACGGCGATTTTAAACAGGCAGAGAGACACTCATGTCCGACACCCTCGAGCGCGTTCGCAAGATCGTCATCGACCACCTGGACGCCGATCCGGACAAGGTCACGGAAAAGGCCAGCTTCATCGACGACCTGGGCGCCGACTCGCTCGACAACGTCGAGCTGGTGATGGCCTTCGAAGAAGAATTCGACATCGAAATCCCGGATGACGCCGCCGAGCACATCCAGACGGTCGGCGACGCCGTCAAGTTCATCGACGAGAAGTCGGCCGGCTGATTTCAGTCGCCGATATCGGCCGAACAGGCTGACGGTTCAAAGGGCCGCCTGGCGCTCCTAGCGGAGACGTTCGGCGGCCTTTACTGTTTCCGACCCGGACGAATCCGCATGTGATTCCGTCAGGGAAGGTTTGGATCTGAAGGAGCAGGCGCCATGCGTCGCGTCGTCGTAACGGGCCTCGGTCTGCTGACACCCTTGGGCTGGGGGGTGGACAAGAGCTGGAAGGGCATCGTCGAGGGGCGGTCGGGCATCGGCCCCATCACCGCCTTCGACACCGAAGGCTATGGCTGCACCATCGCTGGCGAGGTGCCCAGCGTCGATGGGCGCGGCGGCGGCGGGCCGGGCGACTTCGATCCCGACCAGATCATGTCGGCCAAGGACAGGAAGCGCGTCGACGACTTCATCCTGTACGCCATCGCGGCGGCGGACGAGGCCCTGGCCGATGCGAACTGGAAACCCGAGACCGAAGAGGACCGCGAGGCGACCGGGGTGATGGTCGGTTCGGGCATCGGCGGCCTGGGCCCCATCGCCGACACCGCCATCGTCCTGAAGGAACAGGGCGTGCGGCGGGTCAGCCCCTTCTTCATCCCCTCGGCCCTGATCAACCTGGCGTCGGGGCAGATTTCGATCCGCCACGGCCTGAAGGGGCCGAACCATTCGGTCGTGACCGCCTGCGCCACGGGCGCCCACGCCATCGGCGACGCGGCCCGGATGATCGCCCTGGGCGACGCCGAGGTGATGGTGGCGGGCGGGGCCGAAAGCTCCGTGGTGCCGATCGGCATCGCCGGCTTCCTGGCCTGCAAGGCGCTGTGCACCGCCTATAACGACACGCCCGAGACGGCGTCGCGCCCCTATGACCGGGGCCATGCCGGCTTCGTCATGGGCGAGGGCGCAGGCATCATGGTGCTGGAGGAATACGAACACGCCAAGGCGCGCGGGGCCAAGATCTACGCCGAGGTCGTGGGTTACGGCATGAGCGGCGACGCCTATCACATCACCGCCCCGTCCGAGGACGGCGACGGCGGCCTGCGGGCCATGAAGGCGGCGCTGAAGCGGGCCGGGCTGCAGCCGTCGGACCTGGACTATGTCAACGCCCACGGCACCTCGACCATGGCCGACTGGATCGAGCTGAAGGCGGTGGAGCGGCTGGTCGGCGATCACGCCGCGAACGTGGCGGTGTCCTCGACCAAGTCGATGACGGGCCATCTGCTGGGGGCCGCCGGCGCCATTGAAAGCATTTTCTCGGTCCTGGCCATCCGCGACCAGATCGCGCCGCCGACCATCAATCTGAACGACCCCGAGATGGAGACGCCGATAGACTTGGTCCCCAACAAGGCCAAGCCGATGAAGATCGATGTGGCCATGTCCAACAGCTTCGGCTTTGGGGGCACCAACGCCTCGGTGATCTTCAAGAAGGTCGGCTGAGGTGTTCGGACGGGAACGGGTCGAGAAACGCAGTGGCAAGTCGGGATTCACGGTCTCGCTGGTGACGGCTTCGGCCACCTTCGGCCTGTTCCTGCTGGTCGCCCTGGTGTCGGTCTGGGTGGTCTATTTCGGACCGGGACCGTCGGCGCGTCAGGGTGACAGGACGGTCGTGACCCTGGCCAGCGGATCGGGCGTCTCGGCCATCGGCGCCCAGTTGAAGGCGGCCGGAGTGATTCGGTCGGTCGATCTGTTCCGCGCGGCCGCCAGCCTGACGGGGGCGGATCGCAAGCTGCGGGCCGGAGAGTACGAGGTGCCGTCCGGCGCCTCTCTGGCCGGGGTGCTGAACCTGCTGGTCGAGGGGCGGGTGGTGCGCCATTTCGTGACCCTGCCCGAGGGGTGGTCGTCGCTTCAGGCGGTGGACATTCTGAACAAGCAGACGGTCCTGACCGGCGCCGTCGATCAGACGCCCGACGAGGGCAGCCTGTGGCCCGACACCTATGAGGTGGTGCGGGGCGAGACCCGGCAGTCGGTGATCGAGCGGATGCAGCGGGCGGCCAGCGAGAACCTGCGCCGGCTGTGGGTCCAGCGCGGGCCGGGCACGGTGGCGCGCAGCCCGGAGGAGGCGGTGATCCTGGCCTCCATCGTCGAAAAGGAGACGGGGCTCGCGGCGGAACGGCCGCGGGTGGCGGCGGTCTTCTCCAATCGGCTGCGGGCGGGGATGCGGCTGGAGAGCGACCCCACCATCGTCTATGGCTTGACCAAGGGGCGGCCGCTGGGCCGGGGCATCCGGCGCTCTGAGCTGCTAGAGCAAACGCTCTGGAACACCTATCAGATCAACGGCTTGCCGCCGACGCCCATCGCCAATCCCGGCGAGGCGGCATTGAAGGCGGTGCTGAACCCGCCGGCCGATCCGGCCCTGTTCTTCGTCGCCGACGGAACCGGCGGCCACGCCTTCGCCGCCACCTACGAGCAGCATCAGCAGAATGTCGGGCGCTGGCGCGCCATCGAGCGCCAGAAGGCCGGCCTACCGCCCGAGGCTCCGGTTCCGGCGACGCCGGGCGCCAGCGCCGCGCCCATGACCGCCCCCGCCGACCAGCCCCTGGCGCCGGGCGGCCAGGCGGTGCTGACCCTGCCGCCCGGCGCCAGACAGGGTGTGCGATGAGGGGCGCGCGATGAGCCGGCTGTCGGGCATGACGGGGTTCGGCCGGGCCGAGGGCGCGGGCCAGGGGTGGACCTGGGCGGTCGAGGCGCGCTCGGTCAACGGACGCAATCTGGAGGTCCGATTCCGCGGGCCGAACGGGTTCGACGCCCTGGAGCGGGCGGTCAAGGCGGCGGGTCAGGCGCGGTTCGCGCGGGGCCAGGTCAGCGTCGGCCTTCACGCGCGGCGGATCGAGGGCGGCCAGGCGGCCGTGGTCGTCAATCAGGACGTCCTGAAGCGGTATCTGGCCTTGGCCAATCAACTGGCCGAGGACGGGGCGACGCCCCCCAGCGCCGACGGCCTACTGGCCCTGCGCGGCGTGATCGAGGCACCGGAAGAGGAAAACGATCCCGAGGCGCGCGCCGCGCTGGAAGCCGCCATGCTGACGACGCTGGAGGCGGCGCTGGACGCCCTGAAGACCTCGCGCGAGGCCGAGGGCGCGCAGCTTTTGCCCGTGCTGGAAGAGTTCATCGGCCGGATCGAAGCCTTGGTCGCCGAGGCCGAGAGCGAGGCCGAGGGGCAGGTCGAAACGATCCGCGAGCGGTTCACGCGCCGCATTACGGAACTGGCCCCCAACCTGGGGACGACCGGCGCGCCGGGCCTCGACGAGCGGATAGTGCTGGAGGCGGCGGCGCTGGCGACCAAGGCGGACGTGCGCGAGGAACTGGACCGACTGACCGCCCATGTCGAAGCGGCGCGCCGACTTGTGGCCTCGGCGCCAGCCGGGCGGAAACTCGACTTCCTGATGCAGGAATTCATGAGAGAGGCGAACACCCTCTGCTCGAAATCGGCTACGACCGCGCTCACCGGAATCGGCCTGGAGCTCAAGGCCGTCATCGAACAGTTGCGTGAGCAGGTTCAGAATGTCGAATGAACGCACGCCGCGCCGCGGCGTCCTCCTGATCGTCGCCAGCCCCTCTGGGGCCGGCAAGACCTCGCTGTGCCGACGACTGATGGCGGATCACAAGGGGCTGGAGCTGTCGGTCTCCATGACCACGCGCGGCATCCGGCCGGGCGAGGTGGACGGGCGCGACTACAATTTCGTCAGCCAGGAGGCGTTCCAGCGGCTGATCGACGCCGACGCCTTCCTGGAATGGGCCGATGTGCACGGCAACCGCTACGGCAGCCCGCGTTCGCCCGTGGACCGGGCCCTGGCCGAGGGGCGCGACGTCCTGTTCGACATCGACTGGCAGGGCGCGCGCGACGTGGCCGAAAAATGCCCCCACGACGCGGTGCGGGTCTTCATCCTGCCGCCCAGTCTTGAAGAGCTGCGTCGCCGCCTGGTGACGCGGTCGCAGGACGCCGAGGACGTGATCGAACGTCGCGTGGCCAACGCCAAGGGCGAGATCGAACACTGCGACGCTTTCGACTACGTTCTGGTCAATGAGGATTTCGACCGATCCTACGCCGAACTGGCGCACATCTATCACGCCGAACGCTCACGCCGGTTCCGCAATCTGTGGGTCGAAAACTACAAGACCGCCTTGCTGCGCGAAGCGGTCTGAGGCTCCGGGGGCGTCGCGGCGGGGGGTTTACGTCCTGTTCGCGCTCTTTCCGCTAGGGTGACGCCGAAAGGGAGGCCCCATGCGGTTCTGGGACGAGATCGCGCCGATGCTGGCCATCAGCGCGAACGAGCGGATCAAGCAGACACCGGTGCGCATGCTGCTGGCCGGGTTGATCGGCTGGGTTCTCTATTCGTCCGGCATGGACGGGCTTCTGCTGGCCTGGATCGCCTGGGCGCTGCTGGTTCAGGCGGTCGAGCTTCTGGCGATGGGACCGTTTCGGCGCGCGGACGGCGCGCCGGGCCGCCGCCGCGCGATCGCGGCCTTGATATCCACCGCCCTCATGGGGGCGACCTATGCGGGGGCGGCGCTGGTGATCTGGTCCACCAACCATCCCGCGCTCGTGACCCTCTCCGCCCTGATCGTGGCCGGGGGCCTGTTGACCAATGTGGCCTCGGGCATCGAATCCCGCGCGCTGTTCTTCATCGGCGGCGGTCCCTATCTGGCGGCTCTGGCGCTGATGCCCCTGATCAAGACGGTGCAGGGCGACGCCAGCGGCCTGGTGGTCATGAGCCTGTCCAGCCTGCTGTTCGTCGGCACGATGCTGAACGTCTATTTCCGCGTCCACAAGATGCGCCAGGCCGAGATCCTCGCCCGCGCCGAGGCCGAGCGGCGGCTGGAGCAGGCCCAGACCGCCATGGCCGACCGCGCCGCCATGGCCGCCATCGTCAGCCATGAACTGCGCACCCCCGTCAGCGCCATCCTGGCCGGAGCGCATCTGATCCGCGCCGAGAGCGAACCCCGCAAGCGCGAGGAAACCGCCGACCTGATCGTGGACGCCGGGCGTCTGATGACCGGTATGCTGAACGACCTGCTGGATCACTCCAAGATGGAGGCGGGGGCCATGGCGCTGGAGGCCCGCGATTTCGAACTGGACGAACTGATGCGCGACACGGCGCGGTTCTGGACCGCGCCGGCGACGGAGAAGGGACTGACGCTGGATCTGGTCGGCGGCGACCGGCCCGTCTGGCTGAAAGGCGATCCTTATCGCCTGCGCCAGATCGTCAACAATCTGATCTCCAACGCCATCAAGTTCACGCCCGAAGGGACGATCCGGATCGTCGCCGGGGCGGATCCGCACGGTGAACTGCGCCGCCTGACACTGACGGTGATCGACCAGGGACCGGGCATCGCGCCCGAGGCCATGCGTCGCCTGTTCACCCCCTTCGCCCAGGGCTCGGCCGAGGTGGCGCGCACCTATGGCGGGACGGGCCTGGGCCTGACTGTCAGCCGGGAGTTGGCGCGGTTGATGGGCGGCGATCTGACTGTGGACAGCAAGCCGGGTCGGGGGGCGGCCTTCACCCTGTGCGTCGACCTGCCCGAGGGACAGCCGACTGAAGCCGAGGATCAGGCGGCGATCAACGCCCCGATCCTGACCCGTCGGATCAGAGTGCTGGCCGTCGACGACCACGAGATCAACCGTCGGACCATCGCCCTGGTGCTGCAGCCGCTGGACGTGGACCTGACCACGGCCTCGGACGGACATGTGGCCCTGCTGTTGCTGGAAGACCGGCCGTTCGACGTGGTGCTGATGGACGTCAACATGCCCGGCATCGACGGCAACGAGACGACGCGCCGCCTGCGGGCTTCGGGCGGTTTGAACGCGGATGCGCCGGTCATCGGCTTCAGCGCCGGCACGGAGGCGGAACAGGTCGCCGCCTGCTATGCGGCCGGCATGACCGACTGGCTGGCCAAGCCGTTGGAGCCCAAGAAGCTGTACGAGGCGCTGAACCGCGCGACCTACGCCGGGGCTCGGGTCGATGCGGCCTGAGTTCTGAGCGCGAACCAGGGCGCCAGACGCGCCAGGGCCTCCTCGATCTCGGCCGTGGAGACGGCGAAGCTGAAACGGATGAAACGACGGCCCTCGACCGGGTCGAAGTCGACGCCGGGCGCGGTGGCGACGCCCGTGTCGCGCAGAAGCTGTTCGCAGAAGGCCAGGCTGTCGTCGGTCAGGTGGCCGATGTCGGCCCAGATGTAGAAGGCGCCGTCGGGCGGGGCGATCTTCCTGAGGCCCAGGGCGGGCAGGGCCTGAAGCATCAGGTCGCGATTGCGGGCGTAGGTCCGGACGTGGCCTTCCAACTCCTGCGTCGCGTCCATGGCCACCAGGCCCGCGTGCTGGCTGAGACTGGGCGGGGTCAGAAACAGATTGCCGATGTGGGCGCGGGCGGCGGCGATGCGGTCCTGGGGCGCGACCAGCCAGCCCAGACGCCAGCCCGCCATGCTCCAGTATTTGGAGAAGCTGTTGATCACGGCCGCGTCGGGCGCGAACTGCAGCATGGACGGGGTGGGGCCGACGTAGCTGAGGCCGTGGTAGATTTCGTCCGAGACGATGGCGACGCCCCGGTCGCGGCACACGTCGGCGATGGCGGCCAGTTCCGGGGCCGGGATGATGGTCCCGGTCGGATTGGCGGGGCTGGCGATGATGACGCCGGCAGGGGCCGGGTCCAGGGCGGCCAGTTGCGCCGCCGTCAGCTGGAACCGGGTTTCCGGCCCGCAGGCGATCTCCACCGGCTCCAGATGCAGGGCGCGCAGGGTGTTGCGATAGGCGACATAGCCGGGACGGGCCAGGGCGATGCGATCGCCGGGCCGGAACCGCGTCGTCAGGGCCAGGACCAGCGCCGGGGAGGCGCCGTTGGTCAGGACGATCCGCTCGGGGTCCACCGCGACGCCATAGCGGTCGTCATACAGGCGCGCGATGCGGGCGCGCAGATCTGGGCTTTCCCAATAGCCCATGGCGTCCTGATCCAGCACCCGATGGGCGCGGGCGATGGCGGCGGCGGGCGCGCCGGTCGAGGGCTGGCCGAACTCCATATGGATGATCGACCGGCCTTCCGCCTTCAGCTGGTGGGCAAGGCGGCTGACGGAGATGGCGCGGAAGGGTTCGACGGTCATTAGATCACTTGCGTTCAAGGCGTTGAGCCAGCGAGGAAAGGAACCAAGTCATGCTCATGAACAGAATGCCGAAGATCATTGTCATCCAGCCTGTCGGCGTAGGATGGACGTCAATCCAGCTAGGATTCTCGCCGAGAATGCATCCCCACGAGCCATGAACCACAATGTTGATCAAGCCGGCGTTGATGATGTGCAAACCGCAGGCATAGCTTATGGCCCTAAGCGCAACGCTTGTTCCCCAATAGATTGTGGAAAACAGAAGGATGATGCTCGACGCGCAGACGAACCACGGTGTGTCGTTCATGACGGCCAAAACATTGCAGGATAACCCCATAGCCCTGCTGAATGCTTCCAGAACAAACTGAGCGAGCAGACTGACAGACATCACGATGCAGAAGATGATTCTGGGCCAGCGATGACGGCGAGTTCGCAGCGTTGCGCCTTGGCCCTTCTTGCCGACTTTATCCATGGTCTATGCTAGCGCGTCCGCCAGGCGCAGGAAGCCCGTCACGTCGATGGTTTCGGCGCGGGCGTCGGGTTCGATGCCGGCGGCCTCGCACAGGGCGGCGCCGCCCAGTTGCTTCAGGCTGGAGCGCAGCATCTTGCGGCGCTGGCCGAAGGCGGCGGCGGTGACGCGCTCCAGCTTCTTCAGACGATCGGGCGCGGGGCGTTCGGGCAGCGGGTCCAGGCGGACGACGGCGGAGGCCACCTTGGGCGGCGGGGTGAAGGCGGCGGCGGGCAGGTGCATGACGATGCGGGCGGTGCAGACGGCCTGGGAAATGACGGCCAGACGGCCGTAGGCGTCCTCGCCCGGCGCGGCGGCGACCCGTTCGGCCACCTCCTTCTGGAACATCAGGGTCAGGCTGTGGGGCGACCAGGGACCGGTCAGCCATTTGATCAGCAGGGGCGTGCCGACATTGTAGGGCAGGTTGGAGACCAGATGGGCGGGGCCGGAGACCAGATCGGCCTCCTTCACCTTCAGCGCATCGGCCTGGATGATCGCCAGGCGACCCGAGCCGTCGTCCAGTTCGGACAACAGAGGGACGAAGCGCGGATCCTTTTCGACCAGGACCACGGGGCCGGCGTCGGATTCCAGCAGGGCGCGGGTCAGGCCGCCGGGGCCGGGGCCGACCTCGATCACCGCGCGGCCGTCGAACGGACCGGCCAGGCGCACGATCTTGCGGGTCACGTTCAGGTCCAGCAGGAAATGCTGGCCGAAGCTCTTTTTCGCCGACAGGCCGTGGGCGTCGAGGGTTTCGCGGAGGGAGGGAAGGTCGGTCACGACCGTCTGTTAGCGCGCGGCGCGGGCCGCCGCCATCTCCGATGCCAGACGGATGGCGGCGATCAGACTGTCGGGACGCGCAACGCCCTTGCCGGCGATGTCAAAGCCGGTGCCGTGGTCGGGCGAAGTGCGGATGACGGGCAAGCCCAGGGAGACGTTGACCCCGGCCCAGAAGTCCAGCGTCTTGACCGGGATCAGGGCCTGATCGTGATACATGCAGATCGCCGCGTCATAGGTCGCGCGGGCTTCGTCGTGGAACAGGGTGTCGGCGGGGCGGGGGTCGGTGATGTCGATCCCTTCGCCGCGAAGCTGCTGCGCGACCGGGATCAGGGTCTCGATCTCCTGCAGGCCCAGGGCGCCGCCTTCGCCCGCGTGGGGGTTCAGGGCGGCCATGGCCAGGCGCGGGCGGGCGATGGCGAAGTCGCGCCTGAGGCTTTCGTGGACGACGCGCGCGGTGCGGGCCACGCGCTCGGCCGTGACAAGCTCGGGCACCTGGTCCAGGGCGACGTGGATGGTGACGAGGCAGGCGCGCAGGTCCCGCGCGGTCAGCATCATCACCGGACCGCGCGTCCCGGCATAGGGCGCGTCGGCGGTCAGCTCGGCGATGAACTCCGTATGGCCGGGGAAGCGGAAGCCCGAGGCGTACATGGGCGCCTTGGCGATGGGGGCCGTGACGACGCCCGACGCCTGGCCCGACAGGGCGAAGCCGATCGCTTCCTCTATCCCGTCGGCGACGGCGGGGGCGTTGGCCGGATCGGGACGGCCCGCCCCGACCGGGGCGGGCAAGGGGCGATGGATCACCGGCAGGACGCGGGCGAAACGGTCGGCGGCGTCCAGCGGGCTGTCGACCTCCACCACAGGAACGCCCTGGGCGCGCAGCAGGGCCGCGTCGCCGATGACGGCGAAGGGCGGAGAATGGTCCTTGAGGGCGGTCCAGGCGGCGGCCGTGATCTCGGGCCCGACGCCGGCGGGTTCGCCCAGCGTCAGGACCAGAGGCGCGGCCGCAACGGTCACTTGACCTCGATCAGGGCGTCGCTGCGCAGGTCGCGCAGATAGCGACGGTCCAGGACCTGAAGGTTCTGGGAGCGCAGACGGTTCTCGACCTGCTGATGGGTGGGGACGTCCGGCCCGCCGACGCGACGGCCGCAAACCGCGACCAGATGCAGGCCCAGCGGCGTGCGGATCGGGCTGCTGACGGCGCCGACTTCTCCGGTGCGGGCGAACTGCTGGAACTGGGGCGCCAGGTTCTGGACGTCGGATTCGCCCAGGTCCGCATAGGTGACGCCGGCGGTGGCGCGCGACTGGGACATGATGTTGTCGCAGGTCAGGCCCTGACGCAGGGTCTCCAGCTTGGCGGTCGCGGCGGCGACCTCGGCCTCGCTGGCGGTTTCGGGCAGTTCGACCATGGCCTGTTTCATCGAAACCAGGCTGGTGGCGGCGCCGTCGCGCTTGTCGCGCATATAGATGATGTAAACCCCGCCATCGACGGCGATGGGGTTGGACAGCTGGCCGGGCTGGAGCTGGTCGAAGACGGCCTGAAGGGCGGGCTGGACCGAGCCCTTGACCACCCAGCCGGCGTCGCCGGGTACGCGGGCCGAGGCGGAGGGGGCGGCCGAGAACTGCTGGGCCACGGCCTGGAAGGGCGCGCCCTGGATGATCTGCTGCACCAGTTGGCGGGCGCCGTTCAGGGCCGCCTGCTGGCCGCCCACGCGGGCGGCGTCGATGTAGATTTCGCCGATCAGATATTGCGGCTGGGCGGCGGCGGCGTTCAGGCGACGCAGTTCCTGCTCGACCTGAAGCGGGCTGGGCCGCGCGCGCGAGCCGAAACGGCCGCCGGTCAACCGGCTCCAGCCGATCTCGGTGCGCAGGTTCTCGCGGAAGGTCTCGGGCCGGATGCCGCCCTGCTCGAGGAACTGAATGTAAGCCTGGGGCGTGGCGCCGGCCTGGCGGGCCATCTGGGCGATTTCCTCGTCCACTTCCTGGTCCGTCACCTTCAGCTGGTCGGCGAACTTGGACAGTTCCTGATTCTTGAGGCGATCCTCGATCAGGGCGTTCAGGGCTGCCTGCTGGATGGCGGGCAGGTTTTCCTCGGTCGGCTGGATCTGCGACGAGGCGATCAGCATCAGCATGCGCTGGCGCAGGTCGAAGCCGGTGATGATCTTGTCATTGACGGTGGCGACGATGCCGTCTGCCAGCTGGAACTGGGGCTGTGCGGCGGCCGGACGGGCCGGTGTGTCGCCGGCCGCTGGATTCGGCGCGCCGGCGGCGGGGCCTTGCAGCGAAGGCTGAGCGGCCGGGCGAGCGGACGTCTGGGCCACAGACGTCTGGGCTGCAGACGCCTTAGCTTGGGCCGTCTGCCCATAGGCCGAACCGGCGAGGAGGAGCGCCGCGAGCGCAGCCCCCGTCGAATAACGCATCAAACCCATCGGTCGTCCTGATTCCTCACAGCGGTCCGCCGGCCAGGTCGGCGGGCGGTCGCGCCCCGTCAAGCGGCATGCTCAACGCATTTCGCCCTGTCCATAACCTGAACCTCCGAAAGTGGCGAGGTTTAGGCGCACATAAACCCCCTCGGAGGGGCCGCTGGGCCGAACGCGGGTGTTGTCGCGCCGAAAGCCCAGTTCGAACCGCAGGCAGTCGTCGTCGAACAGCAGGCCGACCTCGGAACGGGTAATTTCGTTTTCCTTCAGGTCGGCAATGCCCGCGACGGTGAAGCCCCAGTTTCCATAGACGAATTGCTGGCCCGTCAACTGGACGAATTCGTAGTTGCGGTTCAGCGGGCCGGGCTGAGGATTGGCGCGGTCCAGGATGTAGCTGACGCTGGCCAGGTTGCGGCGGCCCCAGCGGCCGTCCAGAGCGGCCTCGGCCCGGCGCACGTCGCCCGAGCCGTCGATGGTGGCGTGCGCCCAGCTACGGATGCGGTCCGACGGCGAGAAACTGCCCTGGACCACCCAGTCCGAGGTCTCCGACGCCAGGCCGCTGGGGTCGTAGAGACGGGCCGGGTCGTCCGGGATGCTGGTGCGGAAGGCGTCTTCGCGGTTGAAGCGGTGGCTGCGGCCCACGAACAGGCTGGCGCTGCGGCCTTCGGACCACCGGATGGTGGCGCGGCCGCCCGCCGTCAGGCGCGCCCCGCCCTCAATCAGGTCGTAGCCGGAGAAGCGGTCCATGCGGAACAGGGATGATTCGTCCAGTTCGATGATCTGGGCGTCCTCGTTGGGGATGCGCGGGTCCAGATCGGCGCTGCTGGACACCGACATCTGGGCCAGGGGCTCCAGGACGATGTCGGCCCCGGCCGTGCGCTTGATCAGCGGATAGCTGACGTCCACCCCCGCGCTGAGGCGCGAGCGGGACACGGTCTCGTTCCCTCCGAACCCCATCATCGGCGGCAGGTCCGACAGGGAATAGAGATCGACCCGGGTGTCCAGGAAGGGCTCGACCCGCAGGCCGACCGGCAGGATCACGGTGCGCCGCCATTCCATCTGGCCGGTGATGCGGCGGCTGTCGACGCCGCCCAGGCCCGTGGTGACGGCCGGGACCAGGTCGGGGTTCAGGATGGGCGCGCCGACGAAGTTTTCGCGGTAGAGGGCGACGGCCGAGCCCTTCAGCCGCAGGCGGCCGCCGAAGACCAGCGCGTGCGGCTCCCACCGCGCCTCGACCAGGGGGGCGACCAGCGGCAGGTCGCCGTCGCTCTCGAACACCTTGTAGCCGTTGGGGTCGCGGAAGTCGGTGGCGGCGAAGCGCGGATCGACCCGCAGACTCTGGATCGAGAAGGCGGCGACCGAGACATAGGAACGATCGGTCTGATGCTCGGCGTAGATCTGGCTGATCAGACGGCGGCGGTCGCCGTAGTAGAGGCCGTTGTCCTGATAGGGGGTGCGAACGTCGTAGCGGTCGAACAGGGTCTTGTCCGAGGTCCGTTCGGCCGTGAAACCATAGCGCCAGGGGCCGTCGGGGTCGAAGGCGCCGTGCGACAGCAGATAGCTGCGGTGCTCGCGGTCGCCGAAGCGCACATTGCTTTCGAACTGGCCGTCGCCGTTCAGGTCGAAGTCGCCGAAGTTGCGCTCATGGGTATAGCCGCCGCGCGCCACGATCATGCCGTCAGCGAACCGGCGTCGCCATTGCAGGTTCAGCAGCGGGGCGATCCGGGTGTTGATCTGTGGACTGATCAGCCAGTCCTCGGACCTGGAGACGACGTGGAGATAGGGAACCTCCACCGACACGCCGCGCCCCTGGTCGTAGTTGATGATGGGGACCAGGAGGCCCGAGGCCCGCTCCACCGACGGATCGGGGTGGGCGAAATAGGGGGTGTAGAAGACCGGCACCGGGCCGACGTAGAACACGGCGTTGCGATACAGCACCGCCCGCAGTTGTTCGTCCTGCACCACCTTTTCGGCCTGGATCGAAATGGTCGGGCGGCGCGGCCCCTTCTCGTCGCAGATGGGGCAGGGGGTGAAGAGGGCGTAGTTCAGCTCGCTGACCGTCTCGGTGCGGCGCACGGCGGTGGCGGCCATCAGGCTGGCGCCGTTGCTGAGACGGGTGGCGAAATCGACGGCGACGCCGGCCTCCAGATCCTTGTCCAGCTCCAGGTGGCTGGCATAGACGACCGTGCCGCCGGGGGCGACGGCCTCCACGCGACCGTCGGCGGTCGCCGTGCCGGCCAACAGGTCGTAGGACAGGCTCTCGCCCCGCAGGACATGGCCCCGAGTGCGCAGATAGACGCGCTGATCGGGCGCGCCGACCGCGGTGACGACATCGCCCTGGCGCGTGACGCCGGCGGCGTCGACATAGACCGCGCCCTCGGTCAGGCCGTCGGCGGCGGGGGGCGGCGTCTGGGGCGCCTGGGTCTGGGCCTGGGCCTGGGTCTGGGCGATCGCCGAGGCGGCCAGCGGCGCCCAGGCGGCAAGCGCGACCCCGGCCAGAAGCCCCTGTCGGAAATCGATGAAGCGCCGGGGGCGGCGGTCACTCTGCATAGGCCATCCGTGGTCTGGGGACGGGGTCGCGGCTTCGTCCAAGGCGATCAGGCTCTAGCCGTCTTCGGTATAGAACAGCAAGGTGAAGGCGGCGAGCGCCGTCAGAACCGGCGGCAGCCAGGCCGCCAGGAACGGCGGCACCACCTCGGCTGCGCCCATGGCCGACGAGAACTGGTTCAGGAAGAAGAAGGCGAAGCCCAGCACCACGGCCGCCACGCTCATCCGCGCCATGTCGCCCAGGCGCATCAGCCGAAGCGAGAAGGCCGCCGCCAGAATGGACATGGCCGCGAACACCAGGGGGGTGGCCAGAAGCTGCTGGAAGCGCAGGCGATAGGTGGTGGAGGTGAAGCCGGCGTTCTCGATTCGCCGAATCTGGTTCGGCAGGGACCAGAAGGGCGTGGACTGGGGCCGGGCGAATTGTTCGAACGCTTCCTGGTCGGCCAGGCTGGAGCTCAGGTCCAGGGTCGAATAGGACACCGCGCGCTGACCGATGCTGGCCCCGACCGCATCGGTCAGGCGCCAGCGCCCGGCGCTGAGGGTCGCCGACTGGGCGTCGATCCGTTCCGAGAAGGTGCGGCGGCCGTTCGGCCCCGTGGTGTAGATGAAGAAGCTGACGTTCAGCAGGCGGGCGTTGGCGCGATCCCGACGGCCGGCGCGAATGATCATCTGGCGCTGGTCGTCGCCCTCGCGCAGCCAGATGGCCTGTTGTTCGCCGGCGCCGGGGACCGCGCCGGAGATGCGCGCCCGCTCGCGCTGCCACAGGGCGTCGCCCGAGGAGGCCAGAGGGCCGAGCACCGTCACCGTCACCACGCCCAGGACGAAGGCCATGCCCGCCGCCGGCAGGACGAAGCGCCAGGCCGAGACGCCGGCCGCCCGCATGGCGATCAGCTCGCTGCGCCGGTTCAGGCCGATGAAGGCGCCCAGTGTGCCGAACAGGAAGACGAAGGGCAGCAGTTGAACGATCACCGACGGCGACTTCAGCATCACCAGATAGAGGATATGCAGGGCCGACAGGTCCATGCTGGAGCCCAGGCCGCGCGACACCTCCACGAAGTCGATCAGCATGACCAGGGCCGCGATCACCGCCAGGGCCACGCCCAGGGCGCGCGCCTGCTGGACCAGGACATAGCGTTCGATGCGGCCGAGGCGCGGCAGACGCGGCGAACGGCGACGCGATCGGAGGCCGAGGGCGGTCATGCGGGCCTCGCTTTCAGAACGCCGGCGAACCGCCGTCTGGCCCGGTGGGGCTTGAGGGCGCGGAACAGCACCCGCATGGCCACGGCGATGGCCAGAATGGGCACGGCATACTGAAGGATGTTCATCCAGCCGTTCCAGGCGCTGGCGGCGACCAGGCCGTAACCGACGACGCGCACCAGAAGGAACAGGCCCGCCGCCTTGGCGATCCGCAGGGAATAGCCGGTCCGGCTGAAGGCGCCGCCCAGGATGGCGGCCAGGGCCAGGGCCATGGCGACCAGGGCGTACAGGGGCGATGACAGGCGCGAATGGGCCTCGGCCAGCAGTTCGCCGCGCGATCCCGCCGTCTCCAGCAGCTTGGGCGAGGGGTTCAGCAACTGCCGCAGATAGAGGTCGGACGGCTTGTAGCGGATGACTTCGGTGGTGCCGGCGAACGGCGTCAGGTCCAGGGTGTAGTTGTCGAACGACAGATAGTTCAGCACTCCGTTCGACGAGTACTGCTGCCAGGAGCCGTCGGTCAGGGTCAGGACGGGCACGCCGCCGGCCCGGCCGAAGCGCGCCTGGGCCGCGTTCCAGGTCGTGACCTTCTTGCCGTCGTCCAGATAGACGAACAGGTTCTTCAGCAGGCCGTTCTGCTCGATCTGCTGGACATAGACGGTCAGGCCGTCCGGCCCCTGGACGAACTGGCCTTCCTCGACCAGGAGGGCGGCCAGGTCGGTGCGGATGGCGAAGGCCTGACGGCGCGCCTCATGCTGGGCCCAGGGCAGCAGGAACAGGTTGACCAGGAGCGTGACCAGCGCAACCAACACCGCCAGGCGCGCGGGCGGAGAAATGACTTGCCAGCGGGTCATGCCCCCGGCGAAGGCGGCCGTCAGCTCCTGCTCGCGCTGAAGACGGGTCAAGGCGATCAGGGCGCCGACGAACAGGCCGATGGGCAGGATGACCGCCAGAAGCTGAGGCAGGGCCAAAAGCGTCAGCTTGACCATCACCCACACGCTCTGGCCGCGTTCGACGATGACTTCCAGTTGGTCCAGGCTCTGGCTCAGAATCCCGATTCCCGCCAGGGCGGCGCACGCTGCGACTACCGGCAGCGAGATTTGTCGAAAAAGATAGCGTTGAATCAGGGTCATGGGCGGATGATCTTCGCCCGGTTGCAGGCGGCGACGTTGAGGCGCATCTAGTAGCACATGAGGGCGCGTCCGCGACAAGCAGACGCGCCGTTGTCTTTTCGTCCTTGCAGACGCCAGGTGGGGCCTGGCTGGAGTTCCTTGAATGAAGATCGAGTTCGTCGCCGCCGTCGACGCCGCTGAAATCCTCGCGGTCGCCGTGTTCCAGGACCGTGTCCTGAGCCCCGCGGCCCAGGCGCTGGACGCCAAGACCGGCGGCGCCCTGACCAAGGCCATGGGCAAGAGCCGCTTCACCGGCAAGGCGGGCCAGACCCTGAACGTCGCCGCGCCCCAGGCGGTGGAAGCCGATGGGGTGCTGCTGGTCGGCGCGGGCGCGCAGGACAAGCAGGACGACCTGGCGGTGGAAGCCTTCGGCGCCGGCGCCTATGCGGCGGTGAAGCTGTCGGGCGCCGAGGTCCTGACCATCGACGCCTCGCACCTGTCCGGCGAACAGGCGGCGCGCGTCGGCTTCGCGGCGCGCCTGGCGGCCTATCGCTTCGACAAGTACCGGACCACGCAGAAGCCGGACAAGGTTCCTTCGGTGACGACGGTTCGCGTGGTCGCCGCCGACTTGCGCGCCGCCGAGACGGCGCTGGAGCCCCTGTCGGCCGTGGCCGACGGCGTGATCTTCGCCCGCGACCTGGTGTCCGAGCCCGCCAACGTCCTGTACCCGGCCGAGTTCGCGCGCCGCGTGAAGGCGCTGGAAAGCCTGGGTCTGGAAGTCGAGATCCTGGGCGAGGCCGAGATGGAGACGCTGGGCATGCGCACCCTGCTGGGCGTGGGCCAGGGCAGCCGTCGCGAAAGCCAGCTGGCCGTGATTCAGTGGAAGGGCGGCGAGGCCGGCGCCCAGCCCCTAGCCTTCGTCGGCAAGGGCGTCTGCTTCGACACCGGCGGCATCTCGATCAAGCCTGCCGACGGCATGGAAGACATGAAGTGGGACATGGGCGGCGCGGCCGCCGTGACCGGAACCATGATCGCCCTGGCTGGCCGCAAGGCCAAGGTCAACGCCGTCGGCGTGCTGGGTCTGGTCGAGAACATGCCCGACGGCAACGCCCAGCGTCCGGGCGACGTGGTGGTGTCCATGTCGGGCCAAACGGTCGAGGTCATCAACACCGACGCCGAAGGCCGCCTCGTGCTGGCCGACGCCCTCTGGTACACGCAGGAGCGTTTCAAGCCGAAGTTCATGATCGACCTGGCCACCCTGACGGGCGCCATGATCGTGGCCCTGGGCCTGGACTACGCCGGCGTCTTCTCGAACTCCGACGCCGTGGCCGATCCGATCCTGGCGGCGGCCAAGAAGGTGGGCGAGAACTTCTGGCGCATGCCGATCCCCGAAATCTATGAACAGCATATCGATTCGAAGATCGCCGACGTGAAGAACGTCGGCAACGGCCGCGCGGGCGGTTCGATTACCGCCGCCCTGTTCCTGCAACGCTTCACCAACGGCGTACCGTGGGCGCACCTGGACATCGCCCCCACCGCCTGGGCGAACAAGAGCCCCAGCCCCACCGTGCCCGAGGGCGGCGTCGGCTTCGCCGTGCGCACCCTGGACCGCATGGTGGCGGATTCCTACGAAGGTTGATCGCCGGAGGTAGGGCTAGTTGAGCGGCGAACCCGAAATCTGGTTCTACCATCTGGAGCGGTCGACGCTGGATCAGGTGTTGCCGACCCTGCTCGAGAAGACGCTCGAGCGGGGCTGGCGCGCCCTGATCAAATCGGCGCATTCGCATCGGCTGGATGCGATCGACGAGACGCTGTGGACGTTTCGGGACGAAAGCTTCCTGCCGCACGGCCGGGCGGACCAGCCCCATGCCGAACGCCAACCTGTGCTGTTGAGCGAGACGGGCGAGAACCTGAACGGCGCTCAGGCGCTGTTCATAGTCGACGACGCAGAACTGGGCGCGACGGAAGGGTTCGAACGATGTTTCATCATTTTCGATGGTCGGGACGAGACGGCGCTGCAGCACGCTCGGGGCCGCTGGAAGGGGCTGAAGGATCGGGGCGCGGCCCTGTCCTACTGGCGGCAGACGGACGAGGGGCGCTGGGAAAAGGCGGCCTGATCGCCCTTGCCCTGCTGGCCGGCTGTTCGACCCCGGCGTCCGATGCGTCGGCCCCACGCACCATCGAACAGGCCCAGGTCAATCCGCCCGTGGGCACCCGGATGCCGACCGGACAGACCCAGGACTTCTGCAAGGCCGGCGAGATGCAATATCTGGTCGGCCGCTCCAAGAGCGAGATTCCGGTGCCGGTTGAGGTGGTCAACCGGCGCGTGACCTGCACCACCTGTCCGGTGACGGAGGACTTTTCCGCCTATCGGCTGAACATCTTCTACAACGCGCAAACAGGCGTCATCGAGCAGGTTCGATGCGGCTGATCCGCCACGCAAGGGAGACGACCATGAAAACGACCCTGAGCATGCTGGCCTGCGCCGGCGCCCTGACGCTGTCGGCCTGCGCCCCGACGCAGTCGATCGAGACGCCGCCCGGCCGGGAGACCGCTTACAAGATCTGCGAGGTCGAGGATTACCAAAGCTATGTCGGGCGCAACCGTTCGGCGGCGCCCGCCGCGCCCGCCGGCCAGATTTTCCGGTTCCTCTGCACCACCTGTGCGGCGACCATGGACTATCGCGAGAACCGGGTGAACTTCGTCTATGACGAGGGGACGGGCGTGATCCGCGAGGTCAAGTGCGGCTGAGTCTCAACGGCCGACCGTATCGCCGGGCCACAGCGGGCTGCTGAAGGTCTTCGCCAGATGGTCCGTCAGGGCCGTGACCCGCGCAGGGCGGGGTCCGCTGCTGGGTGCGACCAGATGCAGGGCGATGGGCGGCAGGCGCCAGTCGGTCATCACCGTCTCCAACCGGCCCTCGGCCACGTCCTTCCAGGCGATGAAATCCGGCTGGGGAAAGAGGCCCAGGCCCGCGCAGAGCGAGGCGGTCAGGGCGTCGGAGTTGTTGGCGCGCAAAGGGCCGCGCGGGCGAACCACGACCTCTTCCCCCGCTGCATTGGAAAAACGCCATACATCGGGCGTCGGCATATAGGCGTAGCAGAGGCAGGCGTGGCGGTTCAGATCGTCCGGATGGGTCGGTCGCCCCCGCTGGGCCAGATAGGCGGGCGAGGCGACCAGCAGCCGGTTCACCGGACGCAGCTTTCGCGCCGTCAGCGACGAATCCGCCAGGGCCGCGATCCGCAGGGCGCAGTCGAAGCCGCCCCCGACCAGGTCGATCATCTCGTCCGACAGATGCAGGTCGATGGAGACGTCAGGGTGGGTGGCCAGAAACGGGGGCAGAGCCGGGGCGACATAGGCCATGCCGAACGACATGGGCGCGGCCAGCCGGACCAGGCCGCGCGGGGTGACGGACATATCCAGGGCCTCGGACACCGCGCCCTCGGCCTCGGCCAGCATCTGGGCGGCGCGGGCGGACAGGCTGCGGCCCGCATCGGTGAGGGCGAAACGGCGCGAGGTACGATGCAGAAGGGTGGTCTGAAGCTGTTGTTCCAGCCGCGTCACCGCCTTGGAGACGGTGGCTTTGGACAGGGCCAACTGGTCGGCGGCGCCCGAGAAGGACTGGGTTTCGGCCACCTTGGCGAAGATGGCCAGGGCTTCGAGATCGGGCAGGCGGGACATGGTCGGCTCCGCAGGAGGAAACGATGAGTTTCGTCTGTTTCTATTTCTGTTCGCTGGTCGATCTCTATCTTGTCGTCAAGCCAATGACGCCGGGACGGCCCGGCGAGAGGACAAGACAATGATCGAGCGCAGACCTTTCGACACCCTGGGCAGCGCCAACCACGGTTGGCTGAACGCCAAGCACCACTTCTCCTTCGCCAACTATTACGACCCGGCGCGGATGAGCTGGGGCAATCTGCGGGTCTGGAACGACGACGAGATCGCGCCGGGCACGGGCTTTCCGCCCCATCCCCACGCCGACATGGAGATCATCACCTATGTCCGCGACGGTGCGATCAGCCACGAGGACAGCCTTGGCAACAAGGGCCGCACGGTCGCCGGCGACGTCCAGGTGATGAGCGCGGGCACCGGCATTCGCCACGCCGAATACAACGCCGAGCCGGAACTGACCCGGATCTTCCAGATCTGGATCGAACCGACCCGTCGCGGCGAGGCGCCAAGCTGGGGCGCCAAGCCCTTCCCCAAGGGCGAGCGCTCCGGCCAGTTCGTGGTCCTGGCCTCGGGCTTTCAGGGGGATGACGACGCCCTGCCGATCCGCACCGATGCGCGGATCGTGGCGGCGACCCTGAACGCCGGCGACAGCGCCGACTATCCGCTGGGCGCCGCACGCCGTGCCTATCTGGTGCCGGCCAAGGGCGAGGTGGAGGTCAACGGCGTTCGGCTGAACGCCCGCGACGGCGCCGCCATCGCCCAGGAGGACGTCTTGACGGTCAAGGCGCTGTCGGACGCCGAGATCGTGTTGGTGGACGCCGCCTGAGTTTGCGGATCATCCTGCCCGGTCGGACATTGATCCGGCTGGGCGAACGGCATGGTGCGGGGCTCAGTCCACGAAGGAAAATCCATATTCAATCAGGCGGGACGGTGATCGCCAGCAGTGGCTGGCGGCGCTGAGACCGATCGGGGCCGCGGCGCGAAGGCGCGGCGGCCCTTTGATTTTCAGACCCCGACGGCCCAGTCCGTGGCGCGGATCAGGCTGTCCACGATGCCGGGTTCGGACGAGGCGTGGCCGGCGTCGCCGACGATGTCCAGTTTCGCCTCGGGCCAGGCGCGATGCAGGGCCCAGGCGCCGGAGATGGGCGTGACCACGTCGAATCGCCCTTGCGCGATCCAGCAGGGGATGTGGCGCATCCGGTCCACGTTCTTGAGAATCCAGTCGTCGGAGTCGAAGAAGCCGCCGTTGGTGAAATACCAGTTCTCGATCCGGGCGAAGGCGACGGCGAACTCGGGCTCGGCGAACTTGTCCGGGCGGGCGTTGGGGCCTTCGACGCTGACGGTTTCGCCTTCCCAACTGGACCAAGCGACGGCGCAACGTTCACGCTCGCCCACGTCATCGCCGATCAGACGTTTGTAATAGGCGGCCATCAGGTCGCCGCGCTCGGCCTCCGGGATGGGGGCGACGAACCGTTCCCAAGCGTCGGGGAAGATCATCGAGGCGCCGTCCTGATAGAACCAGTGCAGTTCCTTGCGGGTCAGCAGGAAGATGCCGCGCAGCACCAGGGCCAGACACCGCTCGGGGTGGGTGATGGCGTAGGCCATCGACAGGGTCGAGCCCCAGGAGCCGCCGAACACCACCCATTTGTCGACGCCGCACAGCGCGCGCAGCCGTTCGATGTCGCGGATCAGGTCCCAGGTGGTGTTGTCCTCCAGCGAAGCATTGGGGCGGGATTTGCCGCAGCCGCGCTGGTCGAACATGATGATGCGATAGCGGGCGGGGTCGAAATAGCGGCGCATGCCGGGATTGACCGCGCCGCCGGGACCGCCGTGCAGGACCACGACCGGACGCCCGTCGGGATTGCCGCTTTCCTCGTAATAGATCTCATGCACCCCCTCCGTCTTCATCCAGCCCGACGCATAGGGTTCGATCTCCGGATAGAGTTCGCGGCGCGGTTCAGCAGATGTCGAGAAGGCCATGGATTGCTGGATCTTTCTTAACGAAAAAAGGGCGGTCGCAAGCGCGTCAGGAACGCAATGCCGCAAAGGCCAGGCAAAGCCAACCGGCGATCATCAGCAATCCGCCTATGGGGGCGACCGCGCCCATGACCGGAAGGCCGAGCAGGCCGATGGCGCCCAGGGCCAGGCTGAAGACCAGGCCGCCCGCCGCACCCAGCCAGCCGGCCAGTCTTGCCAGCAGTCGGGCCAGGCCGCCGCCGCCGGTCCACAGGGCGCAGGCCAGGGCGAAGACCGCATGGCCCAGCTGATAGTGGGAGCCGGTCTGCAGCAGGGTCTTGATCTGGGGACCGGCGCCGTGCGCGGCGAAGGCGCCCAGGACGACGGCGAGGGCGCCGTTCAGGGCGGCGAATACGATCAGATTGCGGTCTGCGGTCATGGACCCGACCCTAGGACCAGAAGCCTGTGCAGGGAAGCGGCGACCGACGTTGGCTAGAGGCGCGGCTGAGGCGCCAGGTGGCCGGCGATGGCCGAGGCGGCGGCCTTGACGCCCTTGCGCATCGCCGCCTCGTCCGCGGGCACGGGCGCGCGCAGCAGGCCGATGGCCGGCACATGGGGACCGTCGGGCAGATCGGCCAGGACGCGATACAGGATGTAGGAGCCCGCATCCTCCTCCACCTCGGACGAGGCGTCGGCGGCAAGACCCGCTGCGTTCAGGGCCCGGATGATGTCGGCCACCGGCGCCGTGGTTCGGGCCAGGCCCGGGCCCGTCCGGGACAGGCGTTCGGTGCGGTCCAGGGTCCGGTTCTCGGCGCGCATCTGAACCCGGAATCCCCCGGCCTTGCGCGTGCGTCCGACCAGCAGCACGGCCCGGCAATCGCCGCTGCGCAGATGGTCCCCCAGCCGCGCGGCCAGGGTGTCGGGATCGGCGCCGGAGACGGGGACGGTGCGAGCGCCGGCGGGGCTCCACGGCGTGCCGGACAGGTCCTCGATCAGGTCCCAGCCGTCGTCGTCGGCCTCATAGGTGCAGATAGCGATGCCCGGGAGACGGGCGGTCGCAGAGTCGCGGTCGCTGGTGATCGCATCCATCATGATCCCGGCCCCAACCCATGACGATTTCGTGACGCTGCGAAGAGGCGTGAAGTTGCGGGCCGCGTCAAGCCTCTCATTGTCTCAGCCCAGGTCGCCGACGGCTGCATCGAGCAGCATGAAGGCGCGACCGCCATCGGACGCCAGACGAACCTGCACGCCCGCCGCATCGCCCGCGCGGGCGGCGGCGGACAGGTCCTGCGCGATCATGCGGACATAGCGTTCGGCGTCCTGGCGCAGGTCGGCGTCGCCCAGCACCCGGCGCGAGACGCTGCGGACAGCGGCGGGGGCGACGCGGCGCACGATGGCGCGGGCGGCGTCCGGATCGCCGCCGCTGATCGCGCGCGCGGCCTCCTCGACCCGCGAGCGCGGCAGGAGGGCGTTGGGATCGACGCCCATGCGACGGATGGCGGCCATCACCCGCTCGGCCAGGGCGTCGGCGTCGGCCGGGGCCAGGACCGGCGCGGAGCCGGGCGTGTCGAGGTTGATCGGGGCCTCTACGGCGTCGTCGCCCGAGACCAGATCGCTCCAGTCCAGCGCCTTGTCTGAGGCGGGCGCCGCAGCGGACGACGGGGTCTCGGTGGGTTCCAGGCGCAGGCGACCGCGCAGGCCGAACCGCTTTTCCGGCGCCGGGGCGGGCGAGGGGGCCAGATCGGGCGCAAGGCGGGCGGGGCGTAACTCGGCTTCGGGCGCGGGATCGCGGCGACGGACGGCCGGGGTCTCGCCCGAAACGACGCCCATCAGGCGAACGGCCTCGGTCAACATGTCGTAGTTGCGACGCACCCGATCCTGGAAGCCGACGTCCAGGGCCTCGGTGTCCTCGGCGGCCTTGCGCGAGGCGGCGGCCAGGGAGGCCAGACCTTCCTCGACCGTGGCGCGCACCGCGTCGGCGCGGGCTTGAGCCTCCTGAGGCAGACGGGAGGCGCGTTCGTCCACCTCGGCGACGGCGGCGTCGATCTCCGACAGGGCGTCGTTCAGGCGCGTGATCATGGCTTGCAGCCGGTCGATCATCCGTTCGCCGGTCTGATCGACCAGGCCGGCTGTTTCGGCCACGATGCGGCGGGCGTCCTCGATCCGGGCGTCGGCGGCCTGGTCGGCCTTCTGGGCCGCCTCGAACAGGGTTTCGCCCAGCCGGTCGGCGCGCAGCCGCGCCTGCTCGGCGGCTTCGGCGGCGGCGGCGCGGGAATCCTCGGCCGTGGCGCGCATATGCTCCAGGGCGCGGCGGGTCTCCTCCATCAGCACGTCGCGGGATTCGGCGGCCATGGCCTCGAAGCGGTCCAAGGCCAGCTTGGTGGCCGTGTCGAAGCCGTCGGCCTCGCGCTGGGACATGTCGACGAGAGCGCGGAACTGGTCCGAGGCCGCCTCGACCAGGTCGCGCATCGACTCCGTCGAAGTCAGGGAAGCCTGGCCCAGTTCGGCGGCGGCGGCGCGGCTGGCCGACAGTTGCTCGATCAACTGGGCGCGCTGGCTTTCGACCTGGGCGGAGAAGTCCTCCTGATCCGTGCGCAGGGCGTAGGCGGCGGTGACGAGGGCGGCGCGCTGCTGGCCCAAACCCTCCTCGACCGACTGAATCTGTTCGGCCACGCCCGAGCCCGCGTTTTCGAGGCGAATCGTCTGACGCGCCAGGTCCTCGGCGGCGACGCGGGCGGCGTCCTGGGCTTCGCCGGCGGCGGCGGCCAGATCGGCCGCGCGGGCCGCCAGCGTCGCCTCGGCCTCGCGCAGTTGCGCCTGGGCCAGGTCGGAGGCGTCGGCCACCATGCGGGACTGGCGTTCGACCGCATCGACCACGCCGGTCGCCTGTGAATCCAGGTGGACGCCAAGGATCTGCATCTGGTCGCGTTCGCGGCCCAGGCTTTCGGTCAGGCGGCGGGCGGTGCGGCTGGCGGTCTCGGCCGCCTCGTTCAGGCGCGCGGTCTCCTGGGCCAGGGCTTCGCGCAATAGGGCCATGTCGTTGCGCGCGCGCTCGGCCGCCAGGGCGGCGTGGTCGATGTCGGCGCGCAGGGATTGAAGCACCTCGCCCGTCTGCTGGGCCGCCAGAGCGGTGGGGGCGACCAGGGCCTCGGCCAACTGGCGGGCGCGCCGGGTCTCGGCGGCCAGACCGGCGCCTTGGCGCACGGCATGGGCCAGGAGAATGGCCAGCCCCGCCGGCGCCAGGGCGATCAGGGCGTAGAGGGCCAGCCGCAGCGGGTCCAGATCGGCGCCGCCGGCCCCGATCTCATACGCGGCCCAGGAGGCGACGCCGCCGATCCACAGGGCCGAGGCGGCGCCGGCCATCAGATAGGTGTGACGACCGGACGAGGGTGTGCGGGGGGCGGCGGTCGCCTTGGCCACGGGCGACGACCGTTCGAACGGGGCGGGGGGCTTGCCGGCTGCGACGCCCAGTTCGACGGCGGCGGTGGATTCCGGCGCGGGTTCGCCGGGCAGGTCGAAAGCCTCGGCCAGGGCGCGCTGCTGCCGCGCCGTCTCGGCCGTCCGCTCTTCGGCCAGGCGCTGTTCTTCCAGCAGGCGACGGCGACGACGTTCGGACATGGGGCGTTCGGCCAGGGGACGTTCTGGAGCCACGTCGAAGGTCGGTTTCACGATAGGGGCGTCCTCGGGCGCGGCGGCGTCATTGTCAGCCGCGTCCCGGCCGTCGACGACGGGCGAAGCCTCGACGGCGCCCGTCTCCTCGTTGGTCAACTTCAGCGGCGGCCGCTTGGGAGATTTCATCGCCGACAACTCGATCCCTACTCTCGACGTGCCGCGTGACACGCCCGCCGAACCCTAGAGGCTGAACTGCGTGAGTTGAAGCGCACGACGACAGGAATCCGCCCGCCAGTTCATTTGCGTAACGATTCGTCGCGTCCGCCGGTCAAAATCGACCGAGATCAGCAGGTCGGCGCGGCGGGACGGTCTGGGGCATGCGTTGCGGCGGAACATTCGGCGACGCGGTGCACTTCACGATCAGACTGGCGCGGAGCGTGGGTGTCGACGCCGAACTGCGGCAGGACGGCGGCGGCCAGAAGCGCGATGAAGCCGGCGATGAATTCGACCAGCGCCTGCATCCAGCCTCTCCCTGTCGCGCCGTCCACAAGCGGCGGCGCACCCTCGGACTATGCCCCAGATGAGCGAACGTCACAATCCCGCCCTATGACGATTGACCGGAGGGGGCGCGCATGGAACGGGTGTTCGTCCTCCAGCCACTTGAACGAGACGCAGCCAGAAGGACGGAATGACGGACGGCGCTCCTTACGAAGGCAGCCTGCTGACTCCGGGCCCTGGCCTGTGGCGCACCGCCGTGGCGGATCGATTCGCCATACTGATGGAGAACGAGGCCTATTTCGACGCCCTGGCCTCGGCGATCCAAAAGGCGGAACGGTCGATCGTCGTCCTGGGCTGGCAGTTCGATCCGCGCACCCATCTGGACCCCGAGGCGCGGCCGGGCGACCGGCAGGCCGAGATCGGACGGCAACTGCGGATGCTGGTCAAACGCAAGCCGGATCTGGACGTGCGGCTGCTGATCTGGAAATCGCCCTTGCTGATCGCGGCCTCTCAGGGCTTCTATCCGCACAAGGCGCAACGGTGGTTCCGCAAGCGGATGGTGGAGTTCCGGCTGGATTCGCCCGGTCCCATCGGCGCCTGCCATCATCAGAAAGTCGTCGTCGTCGACGACCGGATCGCCTTTTGCGGCGGCGGGGACATCGCGACCGACCGCTGGGACTCGGTCGAGCATCTAGACCACGACCCGCGCCGCGCCCAGCCCAACGGCCTGATCTGCAAGGCGCGGCATGAGGTGATGTGCGTGATGGACGGGGCGGCGGCGCGCGCCTTGGGCGATCTGGCGCGCGAACGCTGGTTTCGCGCGACCTGGGAGCGGACCGTACCCGACGTCGTGGACAATGATCCTTGGCCCGACGGCGTGGCGGTGCAGATGACGGACGTGCCGGTCGGCGTCGCCCGGACCGAGCCGAAATGGGGCGGGCGCCACGAGGTGCGCGAAAACGAGACTTTGCACCTAGAATCAATAAAGCGCGCCAGAAAGCTGATTTATCTAGAAAACCAGTATTTCACCTCGCCCATCATCGCCGCCGCCCTGGCCGAGCGGCTGGCCGAGGCGGACGGGCCGGAGGTCATCCTGGTCTCCACCGGCCAAGAGCCCCAGCTGGTTCGACAGCATGACCATGGACACGGCGCGCGCCGAGGTCCTGTATCGCCTGGAGCAGGCGGACAAGTACAATCGCTTCTTCGCCTTCGCCCCGCGCACGGCCGAGGGCGACCGGATCATCGTGCACGCCAAGGTGTCGATCATCGACGACCGTTTTCTGCGGATCGGATCGACCAATCTGAACAACCGCTCCATGGGGCTGGATACCGAGTGCGACGTGGCCATGGAGCCGACCGACGCCGCCGGGCGCCAGGTCATCGTCGATCACCGCCATCACACCATCGCCCACTGGATCGGGGTGAAGGCGGAGGCGTTCGCCGCCGTCGAGGCCGTCATGGGCGCGACGGGCAAGGCGATCTGCAGCTTTCAGACCGACCGGCTGGTCCCCCTGGGGTCCGAGCCGCCGACCCGTATCCAGAGGATGTTCGCCGAATGGCAGTTGGGCGATCCCATGTCGTCGTCCGACGCCTGGCGGCCGTGGAAGCGTCTGAACCGATCCCAGCGCACTCGACCGCGTTCTGAGGGCGGCCAGGCGCCGGGCTGACGGACGGGGACGGGGGCGTCAGGCCGCGATCACCTCGAAGTCGACGATCAGGGGCAGGTGATCCGAGGCGACGCGGGCCAGGGGCGAATAGTCGGATCGCACCGCGCGGATTCGGATGTCCGGGCTGACGAAACAGTGGTCGATGCGGATCGCCGGGAAGGCCGAGGGGAAGGTCTTCACGCTGGGCTTCAGCCCCAACTGACGCTGGCAGTCTTCCAGACGCCGGCACAAGGTCTGATAGGGGCGGGTGATCGACGTGGCGTTGAAATCGCCCGCCAGCAGAGTCGGGCCCGTGCAGCCGCCCAGCCAGCCCGCCCCGGCCAGGGCGGCCGCCTGAAGCCGTTGCTCGCGCGGGACAAGGCCCAGATGGGTGTTCAGGACATTGATCCGGACGCCGTCGATCAGAATCTCGGACCAGATGGCGCCGCGCGGCTCCAGCCCCGGCACGCCACGCACGGTCGGCAGGGCGTCGGCGCGGACAAGCCGCTCCGGATGGGGGGTCAGGATGGCGTCGCCGTACAGTTCGGCCTCGACCTGCATCGCCGGATGGAAGCGGGAGGTCATAGCCAGACCCGCAGCGATGGCCTGGGCCTGATCGACGCCGCCGGTGCGGGCGCGGCCGACGTCCAGCTCCTGCAGACAGACGATGTCCGGCTCATGCTCGCCGATGACGGCGACGATGCGGTCCACGTCCAGGCGACGATCGGTCCCGACGCAGCGGTGGACGTTGTAGGTGAGAAGGCGGGGCATGATCGGGGCGCGAGGTGAGGCGAAGCGGCCTTATGGACGGCCAATAAGACCCTGGTGCGACGCTTACAGGAGGATCAGGTGATCGGGCAGTTCGTTGGGATTGTCAGCGCGGGGCGGGAAATGCCGGGCCAGGACCTGGCCGCACAGGCCAATGGCCTTTTCGAAACCCTCTGCGGCGCGGCCGGCGCGCAGCCCGGTGCTCAGGGCGCCCACGGCCTCGGCCCAGACGCTATCCTGAACCAGGGCGTGGATGCCCTCGTCGGCGATCAATTCGACCTGATGTTCGTCCAGGGCCGCGAACAGGAGAACGCCCGTTCGTTCGCGCGTGACATGGACGCCGTGGGCGAAGAATTGCTGGAGGGCGGCCTTGCGCACCCGGGCGCGACGCAGGCCCCGCGGCGTGGCCCAGCGCAAGACAGGCGGGATGCGGGTCAGAAGAAACACGCCCACGAAGACCGCCGCCTGGATCAGGGCGTAGACTCCCAGAGCCTGGGCCACGGTGGCGGATCGGGCCGCCTGATGCGCCGCCTGCCAGCCGCCCCGGCCCGGCCAGTCGACATCCAGGCCAAGGGGCAGAAGCAGCAGGGGCAGGATCAGGGCCGCGCCCGCCGCCCAGGCCAGGCTGACATCGGCATAGGTCGAGGCGTTGCGCGCCACGACGCAGAAGACTTCGCCCGAGGTCCGTTGTTCGGCGCTGGCGATGGCCGAGGCGATGCGCCCGCGTTCGTCGTCGGTCAGCCGCATCACCATCCTCCCGAGGCGCCGCCGCCGCCGAAGCCGCCGCCGCCGCCGCTGAATCCACCGCCGCCGAAGCCTCCGCCCCCGAAACCGCCGCCGCCCCAGCCGCCACGGTCGTCGTCGTCGTGGTTCCTCATCATCTCGGTGGCGGCCCAGACCAGGATGGGCCCCAGGCCGCTGCTGCGGTGACGACGGCCGCGTCCGGCCGCTCCGACCGCCCGAACGAATAGAAACAGGAAGATGACGGCGATGAAGACGATGACGCCGACCGGGATTTTGGCGCCCGACGCCTGATGCTCGCTTTCGGCCGCCGCCGCGCGGGCCTGGGCTTCGGCCGGGTCCAACTCAAGCTGGGCGATCAGGGCGTCGACGCCCTTGACCACCCCGGCCTGATAGTCGCCGTCGCGGAAGGACGGCAGGATGTCGTTCTGGATGACCAGGGAGGAAAAGGCGTCCGTCAGAATGGGCTCCAGCCCATAGCCGACCTCGATCCGGACCTTCTTCTCATGGGGCGCGACGATCAGCAGGGCGCCGTTGTCCCCCTCTTTTTGGCCGATGCCCCAGGCGCGGCCCAGCTGATAGCCGTAATCCTCGATCGGTTGATCCTGCAGGCTGTCGACGGTGACGACCACCAGCTGATCGCTGGACTTGGCCTCCAGGGCGGCCAGCTTCTCGGTCAGCGCCTGCTCGGTCGCCGGGTCCAGCAGGTTGGCCTGGTCCACGACCCGGCCGGTCAAGGCCGGGAAGATCGGCTTGGACTGGGCGGCGACCGGCAGAACCACCAGAAGCGCCGCCAGCAGGCCCAGCAGCAGCGCCGTCGAAAGGCCGCCGCCGGGCCGGCGGACCTTGGCGAGGGGGGCGTTCAAGATCAGGACTTACCGGGCCGGCGGGGTCGCGCCGGGCGTCACAGGCGCGGCGGTTCCGCCCGGCGCGGCGGCGTTGGAGGGCGGGTTGCCGAGGTTGAAGTTCACCTGGGGCGCGGACTGGGCCTCGGCCGTGGCCGTGAACAACTGCATCGGCTTGGAGCCGGACTGCAGGGTCTTGGCCCAGATCACGCTGGGGAAGGTGCGCAGGGTGGTGTTGTAGTCGCGGACCGCCTCGTTGTAGTCGCGCCGCGCGATCTGAATGCGGTTTTCGGTGCCTTCCAGCTGCGACTGCAGGGTCAGGAAGTTCTGATTGGCCTGAAGCTGGGGATAGGCTTCGACCGACACCAGCAGGCGCGACAGGGCGCCGGACAACTGGCCCTGGGCCTGCTGATACTGTTGGAACGCCTGAGGATCGCTGAGGCTGTCGGCCGAGACATTGACCGAGGTGGCGCGGGCGCGGGCGTTGATCACGTCCGTCAGGGTCGTTCGCTCCTGGATGGCGGCGCCCTGGACCGTGGCGACCAGGTTCGGCACCAGGTCGGCGCGGCGCTGATACTGGCTCTGGACATCGGCCCAGGCGGCTTCGGCCCGTTCCTGCTTGGTCGGAATGGTGTTGTAGCCGCAGCCGGCGACGGCGGGCGTGATCAGAAGCGCCATGGTGAGCGCGATCGAGCGAGCGTTGAGGCGGACCATGACATCTCCCTGTCGGCGTTGTCGCCGTGGAGGCCGACTATCGACCCGCCGCCTCAATGCATCAAGCGTCCAATGGCTCCGGTTGGAGATTGTTGGCGCGGCAGGCGGCCGAATAGGTGTTGGCCAGAAGACAGGCGATGGTCATGGGGCCGACGCCGCCCGGCACGGGGGTGATGCGGCCGGCGACCTGCACGGCCTCGGCGAAGGCGACGTCGCCGACGACGCGGGTCTTGCCCTCGGCGGCCTTGACCGGATCGGCCGACGGCACGCGGTTGATGCCCACGTCGATCACCGTCGCGCCCGGCTTGATCCAGTCGCCCCGGATCATCTCGGGCCGGCCGACGGCGGCGACCAGAATGTCGGCCGTGCGGCACAGGGCGGGCAAGTCGCGCGTTCTGGAATGCGCCACGGTGACGGTGCAGCTTTCGCCCAGCAGCAGTTGCGCCATCGGCTTGCCCACGATGTTGGAGCGGCCGACGATGACGGCGTTCAGGCCGGTCAGATCGCCCAACTGATCCTTCAACAGCATCAGCGACCCCAGCGGCGTGCAGGGGATCAGGCCGGGCAGGCCGACGGCCAGGCGCCCGGCGTTGACGACGTGAAAGCCGTCCACGTCCTTGTCCGGGTCGATGGCGTCCAGCACGGCCGAGGCGTCGATGGCCTTGGGCAGGGGCAACTGGACCAGAATGCCGTGGATGCCCGGGTCGGCGTTCAGATCGGCGATCAGGGCCAGCAGTTCGGCCTGGGTGGCGGTGTCCGGCAAACGGTGGGTGTCGGATCGCATTCCGGCCTTCAGGGTCGTCTCGCCCTTGTTGCGGACATAGAGCCGGCTGGCCGGATCTTCGCCGACGATGACCACGGCCAGGCCCGGCTTGACCCCCTGTCGGGCCTCCAGGCGGGCCGAGGCGGCGGCGACGCGCTCCACCAGACCGGCGGCGAAAGCCTTGCCGTCGATCAGGACGGCGGACGAAGAGGGGCTGGGGTCTTGGGCCGACATGGAACGGGTTCCGGGAGGGAGAAATCGGGATGGCGGCGATTTACAGCCGGGCGGGTTCGGCGTCTATGATCGCGGCGAATCTGCGGAGGATTTCATGAAGCGTCCCACCCTCGTCGCCGCCGCCGGCGTGGCGGCCCTGCTGGGGGCCGCAGGGCCTGCGATCGCGCAGGACGCGGGCTCCATCCGCATCGGCGGGTCGGTGCAGGGGGCCTTGACGGCGGAGGACGCCAAGGCGGCGGCCGACGACGGGGACTACGTCTATGACGACTATCGTTTCCAGGCCCGCACGGGACAGCGGCTGGAGGCGACCCTGCGGTCGGACGCCTTCGACGCCTATCTGGCGCTGTACGCCGAGGGGAGCGACACGCCCCTGGCCGAGGACGACGACGGCCTGGACGACGGCACGAACGCACGCCTGCGCTACAGGGTGGGCAAGGACGGCGTCTATGTGCTGCGCGCCCGCACCCTGGGCGGGACGGACGGCGGCGCCTATGACCTGTCGCTGATCGAACGGCCGCCGTCGCCGCGCGGGCCGCGCCCGACGGCCATCCGCCTGGATCAGACGTTGCAGGGCGAGATCAGCGCACGCGACCCGGAGGACGACGACGGCCACCGTTATGACACCTATGTCTTCCGCGCCACGGAAGGGCAGCGGTTCATCGTCAGCCAGGAATCGGACGACTTCGATTCCGTCGTTCAGGTCGGGCGGATGACGGATGGCGACTTCGTCAAACTGGCCGAGAACGACGACGGCGCCGACACGGGCCTGAATTCTCGCCTGGTGTTCGCCGCACCGGCGGCCGGAGACTATGTGATCCGCGCCACCGCCTTTTCGGACGGGCAGGGGCGCTATTCCCTGGGGCTGGCCGAGGCGCCGCCCGCGCCGGCGGCCAAGCCGATCACCCTGGGCGAAAAGGTCGAGGGCGCGCTGAGCGAGACCAGCCCCACGGATGATGACGGACACCGGGCCGAATTCTATCGCTTCCACGGCGCGGACGGTCAGCGGGTTTCCATCGAGCTGAAGGCCAGCGCGTTCGACACCTATCTGACCCTGCGGCGCGCCTCGGACAATTCGGTGGTGGCGGAGAACGACGACGGGGGCGACGGCACCAACTCGCGCGTCACCCACACCCTGCCGGCCGACGACGACTATGTGATCGAGGCGCGGGCCTTCAGCGGAGACGGCGAGGGCCGTTTCACCCTGGAAGTCACCGAAACCGCGCCGCCGCCGCCGCCCGCGCCGGTCGCCCTGGGGCAGACGATCGAGGGCGAGATCACCGAGGACGCGCCGCGCGAAGAGGACGGCAGGCGGTATGTCGATTATGTCGTCTCGGGCAAGGAAGGGCAGCGCATCCAGGCCATCCTGCGGTCGGGCGACTTCGATTCCTTCCTGCAGATCGGGTCGGCGTCGGGCGAGTTCAGCGCCGACGCCAGCGACGACGACGGCCTGGGCGAGGGCACGGACGCGCGCATCACCTACACCCTGCCGGCGGACGGCGACTATATCGTGCGGGTCACGCCCTACGCCGCCGACGGCAAGGGGCTGTACTCGCTGGAGCTGAGCGACCGGGGACCGGAGCCCAGGCCCGGCAGCCTGCTGGTCGGCGCAACCGTGCGGGGCGAACTGTCCGACAAGGACGCGATGACGGACGAAGGCGCCTATTTCGACGCCTATCGGTTCCAGGCCAAGAAGGACGAGAAGCTGCGGATCACCCTGGTCTCGAACGCCTTCGACGCCTTCATCGACCTGGGGTCCGACGGCGAGCCGTTCGAGAGTCTGGCGACCGACGACGACGGCCTGTCGGACAAGCACGCCCGGCTGGACTGGACTGCGCCGGACGACGGCTGGTACGTCATTCGCGCCCGCGCCTATGCGCCGAACCAGACCGGCCCCTACGCCCTGACGGTGGAACGCCAGCCGGCCGGCGCCGGCCGTGAGGCCGCAGTGACGTCCGCACGGCAGCCCTGAGCCCTCAGGCCGCGTTTCTGGACAGGTGACGCTCGGGTGAACGGCCGTGAGCCGCCCGCCCGAGGTCTTTGGGATCAGTGGGCGGGGCGCGCCTTGTCCGAGGAACTGCGCGCCAGTTCGCGGTTCAGCCACAGGGCCACTAAGGTGCAGATCGCGCCCGACAGCAGATAGGCGCCGGCGGCGATCAGGCCGAACTGGCTGGAGATCCACAGGGCCGCGAGGGGCGCGAAACCGGCGCCGAACAGCCAGGCCAGGTCGGACGTTAGGGCCGAGGAGGTGTAGCGGTTCGTCAGGCTGAAGCTGGAGGCCACCGGACCCGAGGCTTGGCCGAACGACAGGCCCAGCAGGATGAAGCCCGAGATCATGAAGACCAGCTCCCCGATCGGGCCGCCGTTCAGAAGCTGGGGCGCGAAGCCCGAGAAGGCGGCGATGCCGGCGGCGGTGACGGCCAACAGGGTGCGGCGGCCGTAGCGGTCGGCCAGCAGGCCCGAGGCCAGAATGGAGGCCAGACCGAAGGCGGCCCCGACCATCTCGATCAACAGGAAGCGGACGGGCGTTTCCTTGGTGAACAGAAAGACCCACGACAGGGGGAAGACAGTGACCATGTGGAACATGGCGAAGCTGGCCAGGGGGGCGAAGGCGCCGATGGCGATCTTGGGGCCTTCCTCGCGCACGGCCTGGGACACCGGCGTCGGCTGCAGGTCCCGGGTCTCGAACAGCTTCTGGAAGGCGGGCGTCACCACGATGCGCAGACGGGCGAACAGAGCCACGACGTTGATGGCGAAGGCCACGAAGAAGGGATAGCGCCAGCCCCAGTCCAGGAAGTCGGGCGCCGACAGGGTGTTCAGGAAGAAGGCGAACAGGGCCGAGGCGACCATAAGGCCGATGGGCGCGCCCAGTTGCGGGATCATGGCGTACCAGCCGCGCTTCTTCTCCGGCGCATTCAGAGCCAGCAGGGAGGCCAGGCCGTCCCAGGCGCCGCCCAGGGCCACGCCCTGGCCGATGCGGGTCAGGGCCAGCAGCACAGGCGCCCACAGGCCGACCGTCTCATAGCCGGGGATGAAGGCCACCGACACGGTCGAGGTGCCCAGCAGCAGCAGGGCCGTGGTCAGCTTGGCCCCACGCCCGAACTTGCGGTCGATGGCGATGAACAGGACCGTGCCCAGCGGGCGGAACAGGAAGGCCAGGGCGAAGACGGCGAAAGACAGCAGTGTGCCCTCCACAGCGCCGACATAGGGGAAGATCAACTGCGGAAACACGACCACCGAGGCGATGGCGTAAACAAAGAAGTCGAAAAACTCGGACGTTCGGCCGATAATGACGCCGATGGCGATCTCGCCGGCGTCGACCTTGCCATGATGCGCGTGGAGGGCGGCGGCGTCGCGTTCCAGCGACTCTGACGAAGGGGTCGTCGAGGCGGACATGGGCTAGGGCGCTCCGTAGGACTTGAATTTGGGCGGCACGGCGGATCGCCGCATTATGACCGGGCGCCCTTTGCGATGAAAGCGGCTGCAAGAGGATAGGACAGATTGTCCAATGTCGTTCCAGATCGAAGCTGACTATCGGCGCACGTTCAAACGCCAACCGTCGCGGCGCCTCCCCCTTGCCCGACGCTTTCCGATTGGAGCCGCCTTGCGCCGTCTGCGCCTACTTTTGCTCGCGCCTGTCGTGGCTCTGCTGTCGGCCTGTGATCTGGTCGTCCTGAGGCCGGCGGGCGACGTCGCCGCCCAGCAGGGCGACCTGTTGATGATCTCCACCCTGCTGATGCTGCTGATCATCGTGCCGGTGATGGGGTTGACGGTCTTCTTCGCCTGGAAGTACCGGGCGTCGAACAAGGAGGCCGAATATCAGCCCGACTGGGACCACTCCACCTCGCTGGAGCTGGTGATCTGGGCCGCGCCGCTCTTGATCATCATCTGCCTGGGCGCCCTGACCTGGGCCGGCACCCACCTGCTGGACCCCTATCGGCCCATTGATCGGATCAAGCCGGGCCACGCCGTCGCCGAGAACGTCGAGCCGCTGCAGGTCAATGTCGTGGCCTTGGACTGGAAGTGGATGTTCATCTATCCGCAGTACGGCGTGGCGACGGTCAACGAACTGGCCGCGCCTGTCGATCGTCCGATCCGTTTCCACATCACCTCGTCCTCGGTGATGAACAGCTTCTACATTCCCGCCCTGGCCGGTCAGATCTACGCCATGCCGGGCATGGAGACGAAGCTGCACGCCGTCATCAACAAGCCCGGCGAGTATCAGGGCTTCTCGGCCAACTATTCGGGCGACGGCTTTTCGAACATGCGCTTCGCCTTCCATGGCCTGGACCAGGCCGGGTTCGACCGCTGGATCGCCGGCGTGCGTCAGGGCGGACAGCCGCTGGATCGCGACCGCTATCTGGAACTGGAAAAGCCCAGCGAGAAGGTCCCGGTGCTGTATTTCGGCCAGGTGGACGGCGCCCTGTGGGACGCGATCCTCAATATGTGCGTCGAGCCGGGCAAGATGTGTATGGGCGAGATGATGCAGATCGACCGCAAGGGCGGCCTCAGCCTGGCCTCGGTGCGCAACACCATGCCCCTGATCTACGACAAATACGCCGGGCGCGGGAAATCGCCGGCCTATTTCGGGTCGAACGAAAGCTACGTCATGACCATCTGCACGCCGCTGCAGGCCGAGGCGGCCGCCGCCGATCGCATGCGCCAGTCCGAGCAACAGGCCGTCGCAACGCCCGTCAGCCTGGATCGTCTGACGGGGCAGGGGGTGTCGCACAAGGTCACGCCGATGGCGGCGCTGACGTCCAATTCCTTCGCCGCGGGGCCGGTCTCGACCGACATCCGTTCCGCCCCCAACGCCTGAGCGAATGCCTAGCCGATGAACGCCGACACCCTCATTCCAATGCTGTTCGGGCGCCTCACGCTTGAGGCCCTGCCGCACGAGCCGATCGTGCTGGCCACCATGGTGGTGGTCGTACTGGGCGGGGCCGCCCTGCTGGGCGCCCTGACCTACTTCAAACTGTGGGGCTATCTCTGGAAGGAGTGGTTCACCACTGTGGACCACAAGAAGATCGGGATCATGTACATGATCCTGGGTCTGATCATGTTCGTGCGCGGCTTCGCCGACGCCATCATGATGCGTCTGCAACAGGCCATGGCCTTCGGGGGCTCCGAGGGCTATCTGAACGCCCACCACTATGACCAGATTTTCACCGCCCACGGCGTGATCATGATCTTCTTCGTGGCCATGCCGTTGGTGACGGGCATCATGAACTATGTCGTGCCGCTGCAGATCGGCGCGCGCGACGTGTCCTTCCCCTTCCTGAACAACTTCAGCTTCTGGATGACGACGGCCGGGGCGATCATCGTCATGGCGTCGCTGTTCGTGGGCGAGTTCGCGCGCACCGGCTGGCTGGCCTATCCGCCGCTGTCGGGCATCGGATACAGTCCCGGGGTCGGGGTCGACTACTATATCTGGGCGCTTCAGATCGCGGGGGTGGGGACCACCCTGTCCGGCATCAACCTGATCGCCACCATCGTGAAGATGCGCGCGCCGGGCATGGGCATGATGAAGATGCCCGTCTTCACCTGGACCTCGCTTTGCACCAACGTGCTGATCGTGGCGTCCTTCCCGGTCCTGACCGCGGTTCTGGCCCTGCTGACGCTGGACCGTTACGTCGGCACCAACTTCTTCACGAACGACTTCGGTGGCAATCCGATGATGTACGTGAACCTGATCTGGATCTGGGGCCACCCAGAGGTCTACATCCTGATCCTGCCGCTGTTCGGCGTCTTTTCTGAAATCGCCTCGACCTTCTCGGGCAAGAAGCTGTTCGGCTATACGTCGATGGTTTACGCCACCGTCGTCATCACGGTGCTGTCGTACCTGGTGTGGCTGCACCACTTCTTCACCATGGGTTCGGGCGCGTCGGTGAACAGCTTCTTCGGCATCACCACCATGATCATCTCGATCCCGACGGGGGCGAAGATCTTCAACTGGCTGTTCACCATGTACCGGGGACGCATCCGGTTCGAACTGCCGATGATGTGGCTGGTCGCCTTCATGCTGACCTTCGTGATCGGCGGCATGACTGGGGTTCTGCTGGCCGTGCCGCCGGCCGACTTCGTGCTGCACAACTCGCTGTTCCTGATCGCCCACTTCCATAACGTGATCATCGGCGGCGTTCTGTTCGGCCTGTTCGCGGCCATCAACTTCTGGTGGCCCAAGGCTTTTGGCTTCAAGTTGGACAAGAAGTGGGGGCTGATCAGCTTCTGGTGCTGGATTCCCGGCTTCTGGCTGGCCTTTGCGCCGCTGTACGTCCTGGGCCTGATGGGCGTGACGCGCCGGATGCGGGTGTTCGACGATCCGTCGCTGCAGATCTGGTTCATCATCGCCGCTATCGGCGCGGGCGTGATCGCCCTGGGCATTGCGGCCATGTTCATCCAGTTCGCCGTGTCGATCATCAACCGCGACAAGCTGCGCGACACCACGGGCGACCCCTGGGGCGGCCGCACCCTGGAGTGGGCGACGTCTTCGCCGCCCCCGGCCTACAACTTCGCCTCCACGCCGGTCGTGCATGACGCCGACGCCTGGTGGGACATGAAGAAGAAGAAGTATCAGCGCCCGCTGAGCGGCTACAAGGCCATCCACATGCCGTCCAACACCGGGTCGGGCGTCATCATCTCGGGCCTGTGCCTGGTGATGGGCCTGGCGCTGGTCTGGTACATCTGGTGGCTGGCGGCTCTGTGCTTCGTCGGCGTGCTGGCCGTGTCCATCGGCCATACCTTCAACTACAAGCGCGACTATTACATCCCGGCGGATGAGGTGCGCGAAACCGAGGAGGCGCGGACCCGCCTCCTGGCCGGAACGGAGGGCTGATCCATGAGCGCAACCGCGATCAAACTGGACGACCCGACCGTCTTCCACCTGGAAGAGGAGCCGCACCACGAGGAAGGCTCCAGCACCATGCTGGGCTTCTGGCTCTATCTGATGAGCGACTGCCTCATCTTTGCGATGCTGTTCGCCGTGTTCGGCGTGCTGGGCGGCAACTATGCCGCCGGGCCGGGCCCGAAGGAGCTGTTCGACCTGGAGCTGGTGGCGATCAACACCGCCATGCTGCTGTTCTCGTCCATCACCTACGGCTTCGCCATGCTGGCGATGGATCGCAACAACCAGCGTCAGACCCTGATCTGGCTGGCGATCACGGGCCTGTTCGGCCTGGCCTTCCTGGGGATCGAACTCTACGAGTTCGCGCATCTGATCCATGAAGGCGCCACGCCGCAGCGCAGCGCCTTCCTGTCGGCCTTCTTCACCCTGGTCGGCACCCACGGCCTGCACGTCACCTTCGGCATCATCTGGCTGGTGACGCTGATGGTTCAGGTCAGCTGGAAGGGTCTGATCCCCGCCAACAAGCGCCGCCTGATGTGCCTGTCGATGTTCTGGCACTTCCTGGACGTCATCTGGATCGGCGTCTTCACCTTCGTCTATCTGCTGGGCATGCTGCGATGAGCGCCGAAAACCACTCGCCCGAGTCCCACGAGACCGATCACCTCGGCCACGAGGCCCACAATCACGGCTCGTTCAGGAGCTATATGATCGGCTTCGTGCTGTCGGTGATCCTGACGGCCATCCCCTTCGCCCTGGTCATGACGGGCGTTCTGCCCAAACAGGCGACGGCGCTTCTGGTGATGGGCTTCGCCGTCGTGCAGATCGTGGTCCACATGATCTACTTCCTGCACATGAACTCCAAGTCGGAGGGCGGCTGGACCATGCTGGCGCTGATCTTCACCGTCATCGTGGTGGTCATCGCCCTGTCGGGTTCGCTGTGGGTTATGTACCACCTGAACACCAATATGATGCCGGCGACGCACGACATGTCGCAGATGATGGGCTGACGAGGGCGCGATCACCGACCATTCACCCGTCCCTGCGCCGCGATCGCGATCGACGCGCATCTTCGCCTCGATCGCGGCGCTGGTGCTGTTCGTCGGCTTTTTGGCGCTGGGCGGATGGCAGGTGCAGCGTCTGGCCTGGAAAACGGCCCTGATCGCCCAGGTGGACGCCCGCGTCCACGCTGCGCCCATTGCGGCGCCTGGCCCGGACCGCTGGTCAGCGATTACGCGAGAGAGCGATCAGTATCGGCGTGTGGTCCTGCACGGCGTCTTTCGTCACGATCAGGAGACCCTGGTTCAGGCGGTGACGGACCTGGGCGCGGGCTTCTGGATCATGACGCCCCTGGCGGAGGATCGCGGCTTCACCGTCCTGGTCAATCGGGGCTTCGTCACGGCCGAACGGCGCGATCCGGCGATGCGTGCAGACGGCCAGGTCGTGGGACGGCGCACCGTGGTCGGCCTGTTGCGGATCAGTGAGCCCAAGGGCGGCTTCCTGCGGGCCAACGATCTGGCCGGAGACCGCTGGCGATCACGCGACGTCGCCGCCATCGCCGCGCGGCGGGGGCTGACGCACGCGGCGCCCTATTTCGTCGACGCGGACGGGCAGGCCAATCCGGGCGGCTGGCCGCGCGGGGGGCTGACGGTCATCCGCTTTCCCAACAGCCATCTGATCTACGCCCTGACCTGGTTCGGCATGGCCCTGCTGACCCTGGCGGGATATGGCCTGTTTCTGCGCGAGGAACGGCGGCGCCGCTCATGAACCCGTCCCTCCGTCATCTGCTGGGACTGGGAGGCTGGACCGAGGGCGTCCTGTCGCACGACGGCGCCAACCGGCGGAACATGCTGCTGCTGATCCAGCTGCGGTGGCTGGCGGTGGCGGGGCAGGTGGCGACCATTCTGCTGGTTCATTACGCCATGGGCATTCCGCTGCCGGTCGGGCTGCTGCTGATGGCGCCGGCGGGGCTGGTGGCGGTCAATCTGCTGTCGGCCGCCATTTCGGCGCGGGCGGGCGGCGTAACGGACCAGGGGCTGATGTTCGCCTTGCTGGCCGATGTGACGGCCCTGACCTGGCTGCTGTATCTGACGGGCGGGGCGGCCAATCCGTTCGTGGCGCTTTATCTGCTGCAGGTGGTGCTGGGGGCGGTGCTGCTGGCGCCGGTCCATGCCTGGGCGCTGATCGCCCTGACCAGCTTGTGTTTCGCGGGCCTGGGGCTGCGCAACCGCCCCCTGGCCCTGCCGCCAACGCGCGAGGACGCGCTGCTGAGCCTGTATCTGCAGGGCAGCCTGATCTGTTTCGTGCTGATGGCGGTTTTGCTGGTGCTGTTCGTCACGCGCATCAGCCAGAACCTGAGGGCGCGCGACGCCTCCATGGCCGATATGCGCCAGCACGCGGTCGAGCATGATCATATCGTGCGGATGGGGCTTCTGGCCTCGGGCGCCGCGCACGAACTGGGCACGCCCTTGGCGTCTCTGTCGGTGATCCTGAGCGACTGGAAGCGGATGCCGCGCCTGGCCGAGGATTCCGATCTTGCTCAGGACATGACGACCATGCGGGCCGAGGTCGAGCGGTGCAAGGCCATCGTCACCGGCATCCTGATGTCGGCGGGCGAGGCGAGGGGGCAGGCGCCCGAGCGCACGACGGTGCGCGCCTTCATCCGGGCCGTAGTCGACGCCAGCGGCGCCGAGGGCGTGGCGGTGGAGATCCGCGACCAACTGAGCCAGGACCCGGCCATCATCGCCGATCCGGCCCTGCGCCAGGTGCTGGGCGTGCTGTTCGACAATGCCGCCGAGGCGGGCGCGCGACGGATCGTCGTGACCCTGGGCCAGGCGGGCGAACTGCTGGAGATCGCGGTTCGCGACGACGGCCCCGGCTTTGCGCCCAAAATCCTGAACCGTCTGGGCAAGCCCTATACCTCCACCAAGGCGCGGCCGGGGGCGGGGCTGGGCCTGTTCCTGCTGATGAACGTGATACGCTCTCTGGGCGGCGCGGTGGAGGCGGCCAATCCGCCGGCGGGCGGCGGCGAGGTGCGGCTGAGCCTGCCCTTGTCGGCCCTGGCGCCGCAGGAAGGAGAACTGCGATGACCGATGACGCACGACGTCTGCTGATCGTGGAGGACGACGCCTCCTTTTCGGCCACGCTGAAACGCTCGTTCGAACGGCGCGGCTATGTTGTCGTGAGCGCCAACGGGCCCGAGGCCATGGCCGAGGTGCTGAAGACACACCGGCCCGGCTATGCCGTGGTCGATCTGAAACTGGGCGGCGCCTCGGGCCTGAGCTGCGTGGAGACGCTGCACGCCTTCGATCCCCAGATGGACATCGTCGTTCTGACCGGCTTCGCCAGCATCGCCACGGCGGTGGAGGCGATCAAGCTGGGCGCGCGCCACTATCTGGCCAAGCCCGCCGGCACCGACGACATCGAGGCCGCCTTCGGCCGAGCCGGCGGCGATGCGGAAACGCCGCTGGGCGCCCGGCCCACCTCGATCAAGACCCTGGAGTGGGAGCGGATTCACGAGACCCTGGTGGAAACCGACTTCAACATCTCAGAGGCGGCGCGGCGGCTGGGCATGCACCGCCGCACCCTGGCCCGGAAGCTGGAAAAGCGCCGCGTGACCTGAAGGTTCAGTCCAGTTCGGCGGCGATCCGGTCGGCCAAAGCTTGCAGGGTCGCGGCGTCGGCCATCGGGGCGTGGCCGTGGCCCTTCAGGTCGCGGTCGCGCCAGCGCGGAACGATGTGGAAATGCAGGTGGAACACGGTCTGGCCGCCTGCATCGCCGTTGAACTGCATGATCGCCAGACCTTCGGGCTTCAGCGCCTTTTCGACCGCCTTGGCCGTGCGCTGAAGGGCGGCGGTCAGGCGTTGCAACGCCTCGGGCTCCACCTCCAGCAGATTGCGGGCCTGGGACTGTTTGGCGATGATCAGCACATGGCCTTCGGATTGAGGAAAGACGTCCATGAAGGCCAGGACGTGGTCGTCTTCCCACACCTTCACCGAAGGAATTTCGCCGCGCAGGATCTTGGCGAAGATGTTGTCGGGGTCGTAGGCGCCGTGCAGGCTCATGGGCGGTCTCCGTATCGCTCGCCCCTGGATAGCAGTCGGGAGCGGACGAGGGGAGCCTTCGGCGTCGTCGCGCATTAAGGCGAAGCTTCAATCCTCAAGAGGACGCCATGATCCGTTTCATCATTCAGGCGCTCGTCACCATGGCGGGCCTTTGGCTGTCGGCCCAGGTGGTGCCCGGCGTCGATTTCACCAACACCGGTTCGCTGATCGCGGCGGCCGTCCTCCTGGGCATAGTCAACGCCGTCGTGCGACCGATCATGGTGGTGCTGACCTTTCCGATTACGATCGTAACCTTGGGGCTGTTCCTGCTGGTGGTGAATGCGGCCATGATCGGCCTGACCGCCATGTTCCTGGGCGGGTTCGTCGTCGACGGTCTTTGGGCGGGCGTCGGCGCGGCTATCGTCACCGGCGTGGTGAGCTGGCTGGCCGGCGCCTTCATCGGCGGAGAGGACCGCCGTTCGGCCTGAGGCGGCTCAGCCGGGGCGAATGACCATGCAGGTCACGCGGCGCTCGGCCAGCGCGTCGCAGGCCGCCTTGGCGCCGTCTTCCGTGAGGCCGGTGAAGCGCGAACGGTACCAGTCGCCCGCCGTCTGCACGTCGCGCTGGGCGCTGGCGAACTGGACGCGGAAGCGACGGCTGACCTCGGACAGCCAGTCGCTGGCGACCTTCTCGTCGCGGAAGGCGCCGACCTGAACGGCCCATCGGCCGGACGGCGAGCGCGCCGTTTCGCGGGCGGTCGCGGGCGTCGCCTGGGGCGTGGTTCGGCGCGGCGTGGTCGAGGGCGCGGCGGCCGAGCCGCGCGGCGCGCCGTTCAGCGAGGCGGTGACATTGTGTGGCGCGCGGGACGACGGGGCGGTCGCGGGAGCGCCGGCCCGCTGGCCGGCGGCCTGTTGGACCGCAGCCCGTTGACCCGCCGCCTGGGCGGTGGCGGCCGCGCGTTGGCTGGCGGCGCGTTCGGACGGCGCGGGCGCCACGCGGGTCGGCAGGGCCGCGGGCGCCGGGGCGGCGGTGTAGGCCACGGCGGTCGAGGATTGCGCGCCCGTGTCTTCGTCGTCGCTGGCGTTCAGCGAGGCGTAGGCGATGGGCGGGCCGGCGGACGAGCTTTCGCCGCCGACGCCGAAACCGCGCTGTTCGAAGAAGGTCTGGGCGATCTGGATGCTCTCGCCCTGGGCCCGGCGGCGTTCGACCTCGAAGCCGGTGTCCATCAGTTCGGCGACATGGGCGTTGCGGCTGGCGCTGGAGCGGCCGCCCATGACCACGGTGATCAGGCGTCGCCCGTCACGCACGGCCGAAGCCGCCAGATTGTAGCCCGAGGCGTTGGTGTAGCCGGTCTTCATCCCGTCATAGCCGCGCCCCGTCGGCAACAGGCCGTTGGTATTGCGGTAATTACGGCCGTTGTAGGCCCAGTCATGCAGGCCGAAATAGCTGTAGTACTGGGGAAAATCCCGCATGATGGCGCGGGCAAGCGTGGCCTGGTCGCGGGCCGTCGTGACCTGACGCGCATCGGGCAGGCCGTTGACCGTGTAGTAGCGGGTGTGGGTCATGCCCAGTTGATGCGCCTTGCGCGTCATCATGGCCGTGAAATTGGCTTCGGACCCGCCGATATGTTCGCCGATGGCCAAGGCCATGTCATTGGCCGATCGCACGGCGGTGGCGCGCATGGCGTCGTCCAGAGTGATGGTCTGACCGGCCGGAATCCCCAGTTTCGACGGCGGCTGTGACGCGGCGCGGGGCGAGACGGTCAGGACGTCGTCCAGATGCGCCTTGCCCTGGGACAGGGCCTCGAACGTCAGATACAGGGTCATCATCTTGGTCAGGGACGCCGGGAACCGGCTGCTGTCGGCATGGCGCGAGAACAGGACCTCTCCGGTGGCGGCGTCTACGACGATGGCGGCGTAGCGGGTGTTTTCCTGCGCCTTGGCCTCGATCGGCCTGATGTTCGTCCCCAAGATCAGAGAGCAGGCGAGGAGGGCGAAGAGGCCGCGGCGGAGCAGGGAGATCATGGGCGGTTACGAACCCTCGGTGAGCAGGGTGCGACAGGCCCCCCGGCCGCCGCGACTTGAGATCTACCATAGGAAGCGCGGGTTTCGTGGTGGTTAACCGCCCGTCAACGCGAATTTGAAGCGCCGAGCGCCGTTATGCGCGATCACCGCGCAAAGGTCATGGTGCGCTGCACAAAAATGTCTTGAAGTCTTTTCGCAGGTGCAATATATTCAGGCTACAGAAAGCGTGCTTTCCCCCAGCCCTGCGCCCCGTCACGCGGGGCCTCTTCGGAGATGAGATCATGGCCGACGCCACCGAAACCGTGAAGAAGACCGTCGAACAAACCGCCGCCAAGGCCAAGGAGCAGGTCGAAACCGCTCAAGCCGCCGGCGCCAAGGCCTTTCGCGAAGGCGTGGACAAGTCCGTCGCCTCCCTGGCCGAGCTGAACGCGCAGGGCAAAAAGAACCTGGAAGCCCTGGTCGAGTCGGCCAGCGTCGCGCAGAAGGGCGCCGAAGCCCTGTCGCAACAGGCTCTCGGCTTCGCCAAGTCGTCGTGGGAAGAGGGCGTCGCCGCCTCCAAGGAACTGACGACCGCCCGTTCGGTGCAGGAGTTCTTCGAACTGCAGACCGCCTGGGCCAAGAAGTCGATGGAGCGCTATGTCGCCGAAATGACCAAGGCCAACGAGATCGTCACCGCGACGGTCAAGGACAGCCTGAAGCCGATCAACGAGCGCGTCACCGCTTCGGTCGAAACCTTCCAGGCCGCCCGCTGAGTTTTAGCGCGCTGAACAATCGAAAGGGCCCCGGGGTTCGCTCCGGGGCCTTTTTTCGTTTCACATCCGTGATTTGGCATTCACGTAATCCGTGACTGGACGCGGCTTCAAATCAGGCCATCATTCCCTATCTGATAGCCAAGACGACTCCCCGACTACGGAACACGAATGCCCATTCAAAGGCCCGGTGAAAAAGGCGGCGGACAAGGAACCGCCGTCGTCACCGAAACCAAGCCGAAGCTTCAGAAGCCCTCGCTCTATCGGGTGCTGATCCTGAACGACGACTACACGCCGATGGAATTCGTCGTCTATGTGCTGGAGCGGTTCTTCCAGAAGAGCCGCGAAGAGGCCACCCGCGTCATGCTGCATGTGCATCAGCATGGCGTCGGCGTCTGCGGCGTCTTCACCTACGAGGTCGCCGAGACCAAGGTCGCCCAGGTCATCGAGACCGCGCGCCGCCACCAGCACCCGCTGCAATGCACGATGGAAAAGGACTGAGAGGAACCTCCCGATGCCTTCGTTTTCCCGTCCTCTCGAAGAAACCCTGCACCGCGCCGTGGCCTACGCCAATGCGCGTAGGCATGAGTACGCCACGCTGGAGCATCTGCTCCTGGCCCTGATCGACGATCCGGATGCGTCCGGCGTCATGCAAGCCTGCAATGTGGATTTGAACGCGCTGAAAGCGGCGCTGACCCTTTATGTCGATAACGACCTGGCCGCCCTGGCGACCGCCGACGGCGAGGACGCCAAGCCGACCGCCGGCTTCCAGCGCGTGATCCAACGCGCGGTGATCCACGTCCAGTCGTCGGGCCGCGAAGAAGTGTCCGGCGCAAACGTGCTGGTCGCCATCTTCTCGGAGCGTGAGAGCCACGCCGCCTATTTCCTGCAAGAGCAGGACATGACGCGCTACGACGCCGTCAACTTCATCGCCCACGGCATCGCCAAGAAGGCCGGCGCCAGCGAGACTCGTCCGGCCAAAGGCGCCAGCCCCGAGGAGGCCGAGGATCAGTCGGCCGTCAAACAGGGCGGCGAGGCGCTGGAAGCCTATTGCGTCGACCTCAACGAGAAGTCGCGCCAGGGCAAGGTCGATCCGCTGATCGGTCGTCAAGCCGAGGTCGAACGCTCGATCCAGATTCTGTGCCGTCGGACCAAGAACAACCCGCTTCTGGTCGGCGATCCCGGTGTCGGCAAGACCGCCATCGCCGAGGGCCTGGCCCGCAAGATCGTCAACGGCGAGGTGCCGGACGTCCTGAAGGACGCCACCATCTACAGCCTGGACATGGGCGCGCTCTTGGCCGGCACCCGCTATCGCGGCGACTTCGAGGAACGGCTGAAACAGGTGGTCAAGGAGTTGGAGAACCACGACAACGCGGTCCTCTTCATCGACGAAATCCACACGGTGATCGGCGCCGGCGCGACTTCGGGGGGGGCGATGGACGCTTCCAACCTGCTTAAGCCCGCCCTGGCGTCCGGCACGCTGCGCTGCATGGGCTCGACGACCTACAAGGAATATCGCCAGCATTTCGAGAAGGACCGCGCCTTGGTGCGTCGCTTCCAGAAGATCGACGTCAATGAGCCGACGATCGAGGATACGGTCAAGATCCTGAAGGGGCTGAAGACCTATTACGAGCAGCACCACAAGGTCCGCTACACCGACAGCGCCATCCGCACCGCAGTCGAGCTTTCGGCCCGCTACATGACCGACCGGAAGCTGCCGGACAAGGCGATCGACGTGATCGACGAGGCCGGGGCGTCGCAGATGCTGCTGACCGAGTCCAAGCGCAAGAAGGTCATCGGCCAGAAGGAGGTCGAGGCCGTCATCGCCAAGATGGCCCGCATCCCGGCCAAGTCGGTCTCCAAGTCCGATACCGAGAGCCTGCGCGAACTGGAAACCGATCTGAAACGCGCGGTCTTTGGTCAGGAACAGGCCATCGAACAGGTGTCGGCGGCGATGAAACTGGCGCGGGCGGGTCTGCGGGATCCGAACAAGCCCATCGGCAGCTTCCTGTTCAGCGGCCCGACCGGCGTGGGCAAGACCGAGGTGGCCAAGCAACTCGCCGCGACCCTGGGCATCGAGATGCAGCGCTTTGACATGTCCGAATATATGGAGCGGCATACGGTCAGCCGTCTGATCGGCGCGCCTCCCGGCTATGTCGGCCATGACCAGGGCGGTCTGCTGACCGACGCCGTCGATCAGCATCCGCACGCGGTGGTGCTGCTGGACGAGATCGAGAAGGCGCACCCGGACGTCTACAACATCCTGTTGCAGGTGATGGATAACGGCATGCTGACCGACGCGGTCGGCAAGAAGGTGGACTTCAGGAATGTCATCCTGATCATGACCACCAACGCCGGCGCCGCCGACAACGCCCGCGCCTCCATCGGCTTCGGCCGAGGCAAGGTCGAGGGCGAGGACGACAAGGCCATCCAGCGACTGTTTGCGCCCGAGTTCAGAAACCGCCTGGACGCCATCGTGGCCTTCAAGCCCTTGCAGGCCGACACGATCCGCTCGGTCGTGACCAAGTTCGTGCTGCAGTTGGAGGCCCAGCTGGCGGACCGCAACATCACCATCGAACTGACCGACGAAGCCGCCGACTGGCTGGCCAAGAACGGTTTCGACGAACTGTACGGCGCGCGCCCGCTGGCGCGGGTCATCCAGGACTCGATCAAGAAGCCGCTGGCCGACGACATCCTGTTTGGCCGCCTGACGCGCGGCGGACACGTCAAGGTCCAGCTGAAGGACGGCAAGATCGACTTCGACATCGCCGGCCCCTCGGGCGCCCCGGCCAAGTCGGAAGAGGAAGAAGAGACGGCCTGATCGTCGGCGAGGCAAGACGCCAGAAGGCCCGGCTGGAAACAGCCGGGCCTTTTTCTTAGCCCTGTCTGAACGGCGACAGCTCGGCCGTCATCGCGGCCCGCTGTTCCTCCACCGCCGGGCCTTCGCCTTCCAGATAGCGGGCGACGGGCTCGCGCAGGGCGGGGTCGGCGATGAAGTGGGCGGAATAGACGGGGGAGGGCAGGTAGCCGCGCGCGATCTTGTGTTCGCCCTGCGCCCCGGCCTCCACGCGGGACAGGCCGCGCGCGATGGCGAAGTCGATGGCCTGATAGTAGCAAAGCTCGAAATGCAGGAAGGGCACATCGTCCAGCGTGCCCCACTGGCGGCCATACAGGGCGTCGCGGCCGACGAAGTTCAGGGCGCCGGCGATGGGCGTCTGATCCCGAAACGCCATGACCAGGGCGATGCGGTCGGCCATGGTCGCACCGATGCGGCTGAAGAAGTCGCGCGTCAGATAGGGCCGGCCCCATTTGCGCGAGCCGGTGTCCATGTAGAAGGCGAAAAAGGCGTCCCAGTGCGCCTCGGTGATGTCGGCGCCGGTCAGGATGCGGATGTTCAGATCCGCCTGGGCGTCGCGCCGCTCGCGCCGGATCGACTTGCGACGGTTCGACGACAGGGCGGCGAGGAAGTCGTCGAAAGTCCGATAGCCGTCGTTGCGCCAGATGAACTGGATGTCCTGGCGCGGCAGCAGGCCCGCCTCGGTCATCGCCGTCCATTCCGCCCGGGTCGGGAAGTTGACGTGCAGGGACGAGACGCCCAGCCGCTCCACCAAGGTCAGGGCGCCCTGCAACAGGGCCTGGCGCACGGTGGCGGCGTCCTCGTCCGGATGGTTCAGGAAGCGCGGCCCGGTCGCGGGGGTGAAGGGCACGGCGCCCAGCAGCTTGGGATAATAGCGTCCCCCGGCCCGCTCATAGGCGTCGGCCCAGCTGTGGTCGAAGACGTATTCGCCCTGGCTGTTGCCCTTCAAATACAGCGGCATGACGCCCAGGACCGCGTTGTCTTCGCCCCTTAAGGCCAGATGGCGCGGGGCCCAGCCCTGACGTGGCGCGGCGCTGCCCGAGGTCTCGCAGGCGTACAGGAAATCGTAGGAGACGAAGGGATCGCCGGTCGGATGCGCGCAGGCGTCCCAAGCCTCGCGGCCTATGTCGGCGATCCCTTCGTGAACCGAGATCTGAAAGATCAGCGGATCTCCACGACGGCGTCCACCTCGACGGCGAAGCCCAGAGGCAGCTTGTAGACCCCAACGGCCGAACGGGCGTGTTTGCCCGCGTCGCCGAAGACCTGGACCATCAGGTCCGAACAGCCGTTGATGACGGCCGGAATGGCCTCGAAATCCGGACCGGCCTGGACGAAGCCGCCCAGTTTGACGATGCGGACCACCCGGTCCAGGTCGCCGTCGCAGGCCGCCTTGATCTGGGCGATCAGGTTCAGGCCGCACAGGCGCGCCGCGTCCACGGCCTGTTCCGGCGTCACGTCCACGCCGACCGTGCCCTTGATCCCGCCGTTGGCGTCGTTCGACAACTGGCCCGAGATGGTGATCTGGTCGCCCGAGCGGACGAAGGAGACATAGCTGGCCACCGGCTTGGCGGGTTCCGGCAGGGTCAGGCCGAGTTCGGCGATGCGGGCTTCGATGCTCATGGGATCTCCTGTGGATTTGGGCGCGGTTTAGCGCGCGGCAAGGGCGGCGTCACCCATCGCAGGGCTTTAAAGGTTCGCCAACCGGCCCGTGCCATCCTGTCGATCATGGATATGCAACAGACCCCCGAGGCCGCCGTCTTCCAAGCCGTGCTGGCGCGGTTGTCGGCCGAGGACAGGGCGCGGGTGGACGCCGCCGTGGTTCCCGCCGCGCAGAAGGCCGCCGAGGCCGCGCCGCACTGGGATTTCGAAATGCCCGCCAAGGCGGTGGACGCCATCCTCCCGCCGGACGCCAGCGACGACGTGCGGCGCGGCCTGATCGCCGCCTGGGCGTTGCAACTACCTGACCGAGCGGCGGTGATGAACCTGCCGCCCCAGGTCATGGCTCTCTATCCCTACTGGATCGATCAGTTGGCGGCGTTTCTGGACAAGGCCGAGGGCGCCTATGTCTTTGATCACTGGTCCAAGGACGTGCGCTTCACCCTGGCGCTGAGCGTGCCGGGGGCCAAGAGCCAGGTCATCGACCTGTCGTCGCCGGTCGGGCCGGGCCAGATCGTCAAACACGTCCGCGACGGCTGGGGCTTCAAGCCCCTGTTCCGCTATCTGGCCGCCGGCGCCAGGCGCGAGCCGTGGCTGGAGGTCCATACCGAAAGCCGCTGGCTGCGCGGTTTCAACGAGGACGGCTGGAACGAAGCCTGGGCCACGGCGGCGGAACTGTGCCGCGCGCGGCCCGAACTGGCGGGCATGATCGGCTCCAGCTGGTTCTACGATCCCCCCCTGACCGAGATCAGCCCGCGCCTGGCCCACCTGCGCCTGAACCCCCTAAACGGCGGCGCCTTCATGGTGCATCAGGGACCGGGCGAAATTCACACGGAGCGGGCGGCGACGGCCTCGGCGTCGAGGAAGGCGTTGATCGACGCGGGCGAATACACCGCCCGGTCCTGGCTGATGATCTGGCCCAGGAAGGAGCTGATCGCTTGGGCGGATCGGCGAAGGGCCGAACACGTCGCCTGACCGATGAAGCCGCGACGTCCGAAAGCCTGGCTGGGCTATCTTTGGTTCATCGTTGCGCTGTTCGTCGCCGTCATGCTGAACGGCGTCGTCAGGCCGCTGATGGCGCACTGGCTGGGCGGCGAGCGGGTCGAGCGCGGGGCAAGCTCCCGAGGCGGAGACGTTTACTGGGTGTTCGATGCGGCCACCCAAAGGGAGCATCCGGTCGCCACGACCTTTCTGGGGTGGTCCCACGGGCAGATCGGCCTTGTCACCCTGGCCGTGATCCTGGTCTGCGGCGTGGGGGGCTGGATCGTCGGGGCGGTGACGAAGGCCGCAAAGCCTTGACTGCCCTGTATCGCGACGCCGCTTAAGGGCTAGGCCGTCGCCAACCGCCACGCCGCCGCGACCGGCTGGATGTCCAGATCGGCGGCCTTGGCCAGGCGGATCAGCCGGTCGATGTTCTCGGGACGGCAGCCATACGGCGTCGGCGCGTCGCTGACATCGTGGCCATAGGCGATCAGCCAGCCTTTCGCCGCCGCCGTGTCCTCGACCAGCGCCTCCAGATCGTACCCGGGCAGGCGTCGGCTTTCCAGGCCGATGGCCTGCAGCAGGTTGCGGTCGGCCCTGGCTTGGTTCACGCCGTCGCGCACGCCGCGCCCGCACAGGAACCGTCTGTCGATGACCGGCTTGGCCCCCAGGGCGCAGTCGCCAAACGGATAGGCGAAGGTCTGCATCTGATAGCCGTCCAGCCGCTCGGCCACCCAGGCGGCGTTGCGGGCCAGGCTGGCGTCCAGTTCGGCCGGCGACAGGGTCAGGGTAGAGACATGCTCATAGGTGTGGCACCCGACCTCGTGCCCGGCGTCGTGCAGGGCCTGAAGATGCTCGACCTCGAACTGGGGCAGGTCCAGGTTGCGACCGCCCGACAGGCCGCCGCAGACATAATAGGTCGCCGTGACCCCGTGCTGCGCCAGCACCGGCCCGGCCTCGGTCCAGGCGGAGGCGGGGATGTCGTCGAACGACAGGCTCAGTATCCCACGCGCCGGTCGGATCGAGACCGGGCGGACATCCAGGTAACGGCCGGCCCGGCGGCGCATCTTGTCGACAAAGGCGTTCATGACTCCGCTTATGCCCTATGGGACTTAAGGCCGAGTTTCACACCGTGACCGGCTGGGCCGACAAGCCCCGCACGCCGAACACGCGGCGATAGCGTTCGATCTCGGCCGGATCGCCGACGGCCTTTTCCGGGTTGTCCGACAGTTTGACGGCAGGTCGTCCGCCCGCCTCCACCACCTTGCAGATCAGCGAGATCGGCGCCAGCTCAGGCGCAAAAGCGGGCGAGCAGTCGCGGAAGTCGTTGGTCAGATTGGTGCCCCAGCCGAAGCTGAGCCGGGCGCGGCCGTGGAAATGGGCGTGGGTCGCCTCGATCCCGTCGATGTCCATCCCGTCCGAGAAGATCAGCAGCTTGTCCTTCGGATCGCGGCCGTGGGCGCGCCACCAGTCGATCAGCCGTTCGCCCGCCGGTATGGGCGGGGCCGAGTCGGGGCGGAAGCCTGTCCAGTCGGCGACCCAATCCGGCGCCTGATCCAGAAACGCTTCGGTGCCGAAGGCGTCGGGCAGGACGATCAGCAGATTGCCCGCATAATGCCTGCGCCACTCGTCCAGCACGGCGTAGGGGACTTGGGCCAGGGCGGCGTCGTCGGGCGCCAGGGCCGCCAGCACCATCGGCAGTTCGTGGCCATTGGTGCCGATGGCCTCCAGATCGTTCTCCATCGCGTGCAGGACGTTGGAGGTGCCGATGAAGGCCGAATCCAGACCCTCCTTCAGGGCCTGGATGCACCAACGCTGCCACAGGAAGCCGTGCCGCCTGCGCGTGCCGAAGTCGGACAGGGCCAGATCGGGCAGGCGCCGCAGCCGCTCGACCTTGGACCAAAGCCGCGTCTTGGCGCGCGAATACAGGATGTCCAGTTCGAACCGGCCCAGCCGCGCCAGGCCCGCCCGGCAGCGCAGTTCGTTCAATATGGCCAGGGCCGGGATTTCCCACAGCGTCACCTCGGCCCAGCCGCCCGAGAAGGTCAGCACATACTGACCGTCCCGAACCGACAGGTCGTAATCCGGCAGGCGATAGTCGGCCAGCCAGGCCATGAAGTCGGGCGCGAAGATCTGCTTCACCCCATAGAAGCTGTTGCCCGCCAGCCAGACCCGTTCCTTGTTGGTGAAGCGCAGGGTGCGGGCGTGATCCAGTTGCTCGCGCAGGGCGTCGATGTCGATTTCCTCGCGCCAGGCGCACGGACCTGGTGCGGTTGATGACCTGGAAGACGACCGGCACGTCGCGATGCTCGCGCCAGATCATCTGCAACATCAGCAGCTTGTAGAAGTCCGTGTCCAGCAGGCTGCGGACGATCGGGTCCAGGCGAAAGCCGTGGTCATAGGCGCGTTTGGCGAGGTCCATACCCTGTCCTACGGCTTCAAGGCGCGGCCCGCCACCACGGCGTCCTTGCCAAACTTCTCGCGCAGCACGTCGATGGCGCGCTCGGTCTTCAGGGCGCGGGTCTCGGTCGTCTGGAACAGGCCGGCGGGGGCGTCCTCGGCGTCCTGGACGTCGGCCATGCCGATGCCGATCAGCCGATAGGGGCGGCCCAGTTCGGGTTTCAGCAGGTCGCGTCCGGCCGCGAAAAGGGCGCGCGCCGTCTGGATCGGCTCGGGCAGGGTGATGCGGCGGGTGACGATCTTGAAGTCAGTGCGCCGCAGTTTCAGCACCAGGACGCGGCTGGCGACGCCGTCGCGCCGGGCCTTGGACGCCAGCTTCTCGCACAGGGGCCACAGCTCGGCCTCCAGCGCCTCGGCGGAGGTCAGGTCCTCGTTGAAGGTGGTTTCTGCGCTCATCCCCTTGCGATCGCGCTCGGGGTTTACGGCGCGGGCGTCGCGGGCGTGGGCAAGGTCGTGCAGGCGCAGGCCCGATTCGCCATAGCGTTTGACCAGATCGCGCACGTCCGCGCGGGCCAGGTCGCCGATGGTCGCATAGCCGTCGCTGCGCAACGCCTTGCCGAACACCGGGCCGACGCCGGGCAGGGCGGTGACGGGGCGCGGGGCCAGAAGCGTCTGGGCGTTGACGGCGCCGATGACGGAAAAGCCCCTCGGCTTGTCCAATTCAGATGCAAGCTTGGCCAGGAAACGGTTGGGGGCCAGGCCGATGGAGACGGTCAGGCCGGTCTCGTCCTCGATCCGCTTCTGGAAACGGATCAACTGCAGCGCGGGCGGGCCGCCGTTCAGCCGTTCGGTGCCGGACAGATCGACCCAAGCCTCGTCCAGCGACAGCGGCTGGATCAAAGGCGTCAACTTTCCCAAGGCGCCCAGGATGCGCTTCGACTCGAAGACGTATTTCGTGAAGTCGGGCTTGATGACCACGGCCTCGGGACAAGCTTTCAGCGCCTTGAACATCGGCATGGCCGATCCCACCCCGTACTGGCGCGCCACATAGCAGGCGGTAGAGACCACGCCGCGCTTGCCCCCGCCGACGATCACCGGCCGGTCGCGTAGTTTGGGCCGGTCGCGCTTCTCCACCGAGGCGTAGAAGGCGTCGCAATCCATATGGGCGATGGACAGCTGGTCCAGTTCCGGGTCCGCGACGATGCGGCGCGAACCGCACGTCGGACAGCGTCGGTCGGGCGGGCCGGCGGGGTCTTGGCCGGTCCACAGGCAGTCGCGGCAGATGGCCTTGATGGCCACGTTTAAGGTCTCCGTAAGATTGGCTTCATCCCAACTTAAGACTGCGTCGCCACTATCGCACCCCTACGAGGCGTCCCGCGTTCCTGGGCCGCACAGGTCAGGTGACGATGTCCAAGAAAGTCCTCATCGTCGAGGATAACGAGCTGAACATGAAGCTTTTTCATGATCTGCTCGACTCCCAGGGCTACCAGACGCTGCAAACCCGCGAGGGGTTGCAGGCGTTGGCCCTAGCGCGCGCCCACCATCCCGACCTGATCCTGATGGACATTCAGCTGCCTGAAATCTCGGGTCTGGAAGTCACCAAATGGCTGAAGGACGACGAGGAACTGAACCACATCCCCGTCATCGCCGTGACCGCCTTCGCCATGAAGGGCGACGAGGAGCGCATTCGCCAGGGCGGGTGCGAGGCCTATATCTCCAAGCCCATCTCGGTCATGCAGTTCCTCGACACAATTCGGCAGCACCTGGGATGAGCGCGCGTATCCTGGTGGTCGACGACGTGGACGTGAACGTCCGCCTGCTCGAGGCCAAGCTGACGATCGAATATTACGACGTGCTGACCGCCGGCGACGGGGCGACGGCCCTGACCGTGGCGGCCGAGCAGCAGCCGGACCTGATCCTGCTGGATGTCATGATGCCCGGCATGGACGGGTTCGAAACCTGCCGCCGGCTGAAGGCGCATCCGCTCACCCGCCATATTCCCGTGGTGCTGGTCACGGCGCTGGATGGGCGCGAGGACCGTATTCGCGGCCTGGGCGCCGGGGCCGACGATTTCCTGACCAAGCCCATCGACGACGTGGTCCTGTTCGCCCGCGTGCGGTCTCTGACGCGCCTCAAGCAGATCATGGACGAACTGCGCGAACGGGAGGAAAGCAGCCGCCGCCTGGGCGTGGAGGCGGACGGGGTGGCCCGGATGCGCAGCGAAGGCGGCCGCATTCTGATCGTCGACGACGACGTCGTGCAGGCCGAAAAGATCGCTTCGGAACTGAGCGGCGAACATCGCATCACCATAGAATCCAACCCTGAGGCGGCCCTGGCGGTGGCCAAGGGGCCTTTGGATCTGATCATCGTCAACGTCGCGGCCCAATCGTTCGACGGCCTGCGGATCGTGGCCCTGGCCAAGTCGGGCGATGCGCGTCGGGCGCCGGTGCTGGCCGTTGTCGATCCGACCGAGCGGTCGCGGATGATCAAGGCGCTGGAACTGGGCGCCGCGGACGTTCTGTCGCGCCCGGTGGATTCGGAAGAACTGGCCGCCCGCGCCCGCACCCAGATCCGCCGCAAACGCTATACCGACTTCCTGCGGCACAAGCTGGACAGCAGCCTTGAGATGGCCGTCACCGACGCCCTGACCGGCTTGCACAATCGTCGCTATATGACCACCCAGCTTCAGGCCCTGGTCGGCCGCGCCAGCCATGGCGGCGCCCCGGTGGCCGTGCTGGTCATGGACATCGACCACTTCAAGGCCGTCAACGACGGCTTCGGCCATGACGCGGGCGACGAGGTCCTGGTGGAGTTCGCCGTGCGCCTGGCCACCAATGTCCGCGCCGTGGACCTGCCCTGCCGCATGGGAGGGGAGGAGTTCGTGGTGGTGATGCCGGGCGCCAGTCTGGAGGCGGCCGGGAGCGTGGCGGAGCGTATTCGCCGCGACGTCGCCGCCGCCCCCTTCCGCGTCCTGGGCGGCAAGGAGCAACTGACCGTCACCATCTCCATCGGGGTGGCCGTCACGACCGGCCAGAGCGACACGCCCGAAAGCCTGCTGAAGCGCGCCGACGAGGGCGTTTACGAGGCCAAGGCCAAGGGGCGCAACCTGGTCATCGCCAAGGCGGCCTGACCGGACCCGTCGCCGTCACGACAAAAGAAAACGCCCGGCGGGGAGGTCCAGCCGGGCGTTCGTCGTTTCAGCGGATCAAGAGATTACTTGATCTTGCCTTCCTTGAACTCGACGTGCTTGCGAACGACGGGGTCGTACTTCTTGACGACCATCTTTTCGGTCATGGTGCGAGCGTTCTTCTTGGTGACGTAGAAGAAGCCGGTGTCGGCCGTGGAGTTCAGGCGGATCTTGATGGAAGCCGGTTTGGCCATCGGAATTACCTCTGCGACGGCGAAAGCCGCTTAAAATAAGAGGCGCGGAACATACTCGGGCTCGCCCTAAAGTCAACGGGCCTGATGTCGCGTTGATGCGGTCGGCCGCCTCTATAGGGTGCGGACATGAAAATCGCCTCCCTTCCGACCCTTGCGGCGCTGGCCCTGATCTCGCTCGGCGGGGCCGCCGCCGCCGAAATTGCTCCCGCGCAAGACGCCTTCATGGAGCGATTGAACGCCCTGTGCGGCCAGCGGTTCGAGGGGCGGGTGGTCACGACGGACGCCGCAGACGCCAAGTTCGCCAGCGAACGTCTGGTCATGCACGTCCGCGACTGTTCGCCGGAGGAGGTGCGGATTCCCTTCGCCGTGGGCCAGGACCGCTCGCGCACCTGGGTGGTGACGAAGACGCCGACGGGCTTGCGGCTGAAGCACGATCATCGGCACGAAGACGGCACGACCGATGTGCTTCACTGGTACGGTGGCGATACAGCGAGCGCGGGCGCGGCCGAGCGGCAGGCGTTTCCGGTCGACGCCGAATCGATCGCCCTGTTCAACGCCAATGACGCGGCGGTCTCCACCACCAATGTCTGGGCGATGGAGGTGCATCCCGACCGGATGTTCGCCTATGAACTGCGTCGCCCCAACCGGCATTTCCGGGTCGAGTTCGACCTGAGCAAGCCGATCACGGATTGAGGTTCAGACGACGCACCAGGGTTTGATCGTCGATCTGGTCCTGTCAGTCCCTGTATTCGACCGTGTGGAGGCCGCGCACCATCCGCACGAAGGGAAGAGGGCGGCTCGGTCGGCCCAGACGTTCGGCCAGTTCCTCCAGCACGAAACGGGTGATGGCGGGCAGGTCCAGGCTGCGCGCCTGATCCAGCGGGAGCCAGGCGATCTCGTCCAGTTCGCCGGATCCTGACGAAGGCTCGGGCGATAGCAGGGCCTCGCTCGGCGCCATGAAGAACCGGGCATCGAAGCGCCGCGTGCGACCCGGCGGGGTGATGGCGCGCGCGATATAGGACAGGACCGACAGATCGGGCAGGGCGCCCGCCTGGCGATACTCGCGCCACGGCCCGGCGACCGAGGCGCGGGGCGCCGGCCGGCCCAGAATGAGGCCCGTCTCCTCGAATGTCTCGCGCACCGCCGTCAGGACCAGGGCGCGCGCGCGCCGCGCCGGCAGTTCGCTCTCCAGCCGCCGCGCCACGTCCGACGACAGATCGCCGGTCGAGGCGGCGGTGAAGTCGCTGCGGTCGATCCGCCCTCCTGGAAACACCCATTTCGACGCCATGAACACATGGCCCGGCGCGCGCCGTCCCATCAGCACCTCCGGGCGTGATCCGCCCCGCGTCAGGATCAGGGTCGCCGCGTCCTTGGGCCGCTGGGCGCCGCCGATACACGGCGCGTCGGCCAGATCCTGCGCCGCGTCGAAGGGCGTCACTTACGCTTGCCCTTTCTGACCCCCTTCAGGCCGCCTGACGGTTTGGAGCCGTTGCGGGGCTTGGGGCCGCCGGGACGGTTGCCATTCTTGCTTTTCTGGCCGCGCATCGGCGGGCCGTCGCCGCCCCGTCCGCGAATGCCGTAGCGCGGGGCCGGGGCGTTGGGATCGCGGGGCTCGGGCTCGCTGAGCATTTCGAACACCAGTCCGCCGGTGACGGGCGTGGCCTCTCGCAGTTTGACCTCGACCATCCGGCCCAGAGTGAACCGCTTGCCCGTGCGTTCGCCGACCAGGGCGTGGGCGCGGTCGTCGTGGGTGAAATATTCGCTGCCCAAGGTCGAGACGGGGACCAGACCGTCCGCGCCCGTGTCCTCCAGACGGATGAACAGGCCAAACCGGGTGACGCCGGTGATCCTTCCGGCGAAGGTCGCCCCGATGTGCTCCTCCAGATAGGCGGCGATGTAGCGGTCCATGGCGTCGCGTTCGGCGGCCATGGAGCGGCGCTCTGTCATGGTCACGCCCTCGGCGATGGCAGGGCAGTTCGGCGATCTCGCGGTCCGTCAGCCCGTCCTTGCCCAAGCCCAGCGCCCGGATCAGGCCGCGATGGACGATCAGGTCCGAATAGCGTCGGATCGGCGAGGTGAAGTGGGCGTAGCGGTCCAGGTTCAGGCCGAAGTGGCCGACGTTCTCGGGCGAATAGATGGCCTGCATCTGGGTGCGCAGGACGACCTCGTTGACCACATCGGCGTATTCGCCGTCGCGCGTCTCGTCCAACAGCTTGTTGAACCGCTTGGTCGTGCCGGGTTCGCCCTTGTTCCAAGGCTTGCCGATGGTCGACAGGAAGTCGGCCAGGTTGAAGATCTTCTCCTGACTGGGCGCATCGTGGATGCGGTAGATGAGCGGCGTCTTCTTCTGCTCCAGGGTCTCGGCGGCGCAGACGTTGGCCTGGATCATCATCTCCTCGATCAGCCGGTGCGCCTCAAGCGAGGTGCGTTTCTCGATGGAGGCGATCCCGCCATCCGGCGCCATGCGGATGCGGCGTTCGGCCGATTCAATCTGCAGCGGGCTGCGCTTCAGCCGCCCCTTCAGCATGGCGTGATAGGCGTTCCACAGCGGATAGAGGATGGCCTCCATGATCGGGCCGGTGGCGTCGTCCTGTTCACCGTCGATGGCGGCCTGGGCCTGTTCGTAGCTGAGCTTGGCGTGCGACCGCATCAGGCCGCGCACGAACCTGTGGCCGGTCTTTCGGCCGTCCTTGTCGAAGACCATCCGAACGGCGAGACAGGCGCGGTTCTCGCCCTGCTTCAGGCTGCACAGACCGTTCGACAGCACCTCCGGCAGCATCGGCTCGACGCGGTCGGGGAAGTAGGTGGAGTTGCCCTTGTCGCGCGCCTCGCGGTCCAACTGGCTGCCGGGGCGGACATAGGCGGCGACGTCGGCGATGGCGACCCAGACGATCCAGCCGCCGGGGTTCTTGGGGTCTTCGTCGCGCGCGGCATAGACGGCGTCGTCGTGGTCGCGCGCGTCGGCGGGGTCGATGGTGATGAAGGGGACGTCGCGCAGGTCCTCGCGGCCCTTCAGGGTCGGCAGCGCCTGATCCTCGGCCTCGCGCTCGACCGCCTCGGAGAAGCCGGTCGGTATGCTGTGGGCGTAGATTGCGATCAGAGAGGCGGCGCGGGGATCGTCCTCCTTGCCGATATGTTCCAGGATCTTGCCGCGTTTGGGGCCATAGCGCTGATCGCCCTTCTCGACGGCGGCCAGGACCAGATCGCCGTCACGCAGGTCGCCGGACTGGGCCTGGGGCACCAGCAGCACGTCCTTGGAGCGGCGGTCGACCGGCTCGACGCGGGTTTCGCGCGCCGACTTGCGGATGACGCCCAGGACGCGGTTGGAGCCCACGTCCAGCTTTTTGATTAGTCGGGCTTCCCAACCCTCCGCGCCGCGCTGGAACTTTACCAGCACGCGATCGCCCAGGCCAGGCGCGGCCTTGGACTTGTCGGGCATCAGAATGGCGCGCGGGGCGTCGGGACTGGCCTCGACCAGGCGCACATACAGTTCGCCGTCCCCGTCGCGTTCGATCACATCGGCGACGCCGACGGGGGGCAGGGCGCCGGCTTCGGAAAAGCCATTGCGACCGCGTTTGCCCAGTCGCCCTTCGGCTTCCAGTTCGCGGATCATTTCGCGCAAGGCCCGGCGGTCGCCGCCCTTCAGGCCGAAATGGCGCGCGATGTCGGTCTTCTCGGCCGATCCTGTCTCTCGCAGAAAGGCGAGGAGCGTGTCTTTGTCGGGGAGGCCGGCGGGCGGCCTCTTGGATGATTTGGTCATTCTGTCTTTCGTAGCGCGGAACCGCGCTCTTGCGTAAATCTTGAGGGGTCAAATCTTGCGTGAGTTGACCGCGTGAAGGCGGGGCTTCAGCTTCCGCCCGCCCCGAATGGAGTTTTCGATGTCCCTGAACGCCCCCGCCCTGAGCGCGACCGTCTCGTCGCCGCTGGATCTGATCGGCAAGACGCCGATGGTGGAGGTGACGAAGATCGACACCGGCCCGTGCCGCCTGCTGCTGAAGCTGGAGTCCCAGAACCCCGGCGGTTCGATCAAGGATCGGATCGCCATCTCGATGCTGGACGCCGCCGAGCGCGAAGGCTTCCTCAAGGAAGGCGGCACCATCGTGGAGGCGACGGCGGGCAACACCGGCCTGGCGTTGACGCTGGTCGGTCGGGCCAGGGGATATAAGGTGCTTCTGGTCATCCCGGACAAGATGTCCAAGGAAAAGATCCAGCATCTCAGGGCCATGGGCGCCGATGTTCGCCTGACACGGTCGGACGTGCCGCACGGCCACCCGGAGTATTACACCGATATGGCCGAGCGTCTGGCCCAGGGCATTCCGGGCGGCTTCTATGTCAATCAGTTCGCCAACGCCGCCAACGCCGAGGCCCATGTGAAGACGACGGGGCCGGAAATCTGGGAGCAGACGGGCGGCGACATCGACGCCTTCGTCGCCGGCATCGGCTCGGGCGGCACCATCACCGGCGTGGCGCAGTTTCTGAAGAGCGTCGGCTCGAAGGCCCAGATCATCCTGGCCGATCCGGTCGGCTCTACCCTGGCGGGCATCGTCAACGATGGCGTCCCAGGGCCGGAGGGCAGCTATACCGTCGAGGGAATCGGCCAGAACTTCGTGCCCGACACGGCGGACATGAGCCTGATCGACCGCGCCTATTCCATTTCCGACGCGGAAGCCGTGGCGACGGTGCGCGAACTGCTGCTGAAGGAAGGCATTCTGGCGGGTTCGTCTTCGGGCACGCTGATCGCCACGGCCCTGCGGTGGTGCCGCGAACAGACGGAGGCCAAGACCTGCGTCACCTTCGTGTGCGACACCGGGGCAAAGTATCTGTCGAAGGTCTATAACGACGCCTGGCTGGCCGATCAGGGCTTGGGCGAGCGCGATATCCACGGCGACCTGTCGGACCTGATCAACCGCAAATACGAGAACGGCGACGTGGTGGTCGCCGGGCCGGGCGACACCCTGGACACGGCCTTCAAGCGGATGAAGGGCGCCGACGTGTCCCAGCTGCCGATCATCGAGGACGGCCGTCTGGTCGGCATTCTGGACGAAAGCGACCTGATCCAGGTGATGAACACCGACGAGATCACGCGCAAGGAACGGTTCGCCAAGCCGGTGTCCTCGGCCATGACGCGCGACCTGGACACGCTTCAGGTCAACGAGCCGCTGGACGCCCTGATTCCCGTGTTCGACCGTGATCGCGTGGCCATTGTGCTGGACGGCGAGCGGTTCGTGGGGCTGATCACTCGCACCGACCTGATCAATCACCTCAGCCTGAACCGGTAAGCCGATGAGCAACAAGAAGAACAGCCAGGGCTTCTCGACCCGCGCCATCCACGCCGGCCAGCGTCCCGACCCGACGACGGGGGCGGTGATGACGCCGATCTACGCCACCTCGACCTACGCTCAGGAAAGCCCGGGCGTGAACAAGGGCTATGAGTATGCGCGGGGCAAGAACCCGACGCGCGAGGCGTTCGAGGCCTGTGTCGCCGATCTGGAAGGCGGCACGCACGGGTTCGGCTTCGGCTCGGGCATGGCGGCGACCTCGACGGCGCTGGAGCTGCTGGACGCGGGCGACCATGTCGTCACGGGCGACGACCTGTATGGCGGGTCGTGGCGGCTGTTCGAGCGGGTGCGGCGGCGCTCCATGGGGCTGGACTTCGCCTATGTAGACCTGAGCGACATCGCGGCGGTCGAGGCGGCGATCACGCCCAAGACGAAGATGCTGTGGGTCGAGACCCCGACCAATCCGTTGATGAAGCTGGCCGACATCGCCGCCCTGTCGAAGGTGGCCAAGGCGCACGGCCTGCTGCTGATCGTGGACAACACCTTCGCCACCCCCTTCTGCCAGCAGCCGCTGAGCTTGGGGGCGGACGTGGTCATGCACTCGGCGACCAAATATCTGAACGGCCATTCGGACATCATCGGCGGGGTGCTGGTGACGGGCGACCCTGAGTTGGCGACGCGGATCAAGTTCCTGCAGAACTCGGTCGGCGGGGTCATGGGGCCGTTCGACGCTTTCCTGGCCAACCGGGGCCTGAAGACGCTGGCGCTGCGGATGAAGGCGCACTGCGAGAATGCGCTGACGGTGGCGCGCTGGCTGGAGACGCGGGCCGGCATCGCCAAGGTGATCTATCCGGGCCTGATCGCCCATCCGCAGCACGAACTGGCCGCGCGCCAGATGAGCGGCGGCTTCGGCGGCATGGTGACGGTGATCCTGGACGGCGATCTGGAGCGGACGCGGCGGGTGCTGGAGCGGGTTCAGGTCTTCACCCTGGCGGAATCGCTGGGCGGGGTCGAAAGCCTTGTGAACCACCCGGCGATCATGACCCACGCCAGCGTGCCCAAGGAGGTGCGCGAGGCGGGCGGCGTGACCGACAACCTGATCCGTCTGTCGGTCGGGGTCGAGAACGTCGAGGACCTGATTGCCGATCTGGATCAAGCCCTGGACTGAACCTCGGCGTCATCCATCGCCAAGGCGACGAAGCTGCCTTCGAAACGGCCAGCCGCCTGACCGTTTTCCGTCAGGATCGCCGCGACTGTGATCCGCGCCTTGCCGCGACGCCGGAACATGGCGAGGAAGCGGGGCCAGTCGGCAGGCGTTGCCAGAATAGCGGTGGACTGGAACGTGCCTGCGATCGGCTGATCGTAGTGGACGGTGTTCGACTGGATCACCAGCCGCGCCTTCAGCCCTTCCGTCGCCAGCTTGGTATGCACCAGCGACCACGCCGACAGGATCGCCAACGCCGAGGCGCTGCCGCCGAACACCGTGTCGCGATGGTTGATGTTGGGCGCCAACGGCGCTTCCAGCGTCAGGGCGTCCGCCGTGACGGCCCGGACGCTCACCTGCATCGCGTGCGACAGCGGTATGTGGTCGTGGAGGTAGGTCTGAAGGGCATCAGCGGTCATGATGTCTTCTAGCAATCGCGACACCCGTAGGCGAGGTAGGAAGGCTGAGCTTCAGAAGGCGTAGGCGACCTTGGCGACCAAGGCGTCCTCATACTGCTCGCCGAAGGTGTGAGCGTCGGTGTCATAGTAGCGTAGATCGACTTCGATGGCGTCGGTGAGGGCGTAGGTCACGCCGGCGTTCCAGCCGGTGTAGTCGGGCGCGCCGTTCTGCTCGCGCCGACCGACGGCGACCGTGCCGTTCAGCTTGTTGGTGAAGTCCCACCCTACGCGGCCCTCGACCCAGGTGAAGGACCGAGTGGAGCCGGCGGCGTCGGGCGAATACTGGACCTGAAGGCGGGCGCTGGCTGGGCCGATGGAGCGGCTGGCGTTGCCGGTGAACTCCCAGCCCGTCTCGTCATAGCCCGCCTCGGCGTCGAGGCGGTGCTTGTAGACGGCGTTGAAGTCGAAGCTGTAGCCGAAGGCCTCGGGCTGGTAGCCGAAGACGAGTTCGGCCTCGACGTTGGAGCCGCCCGACTGGACCGTTTCAAAGCCGGGACCGGCGTAGAAGAGGCCGTCGGCGCTTTCCCAGGTCGCCGAGCCGAAGGCGTAGCCGTCGTTGCCGGATTTGGACGCATTCTTGGAACGGTTGTCCGTCCCCGCGCCCAGTTCGAACGACCAGGCGTCCCGCGACGCGGACGCGCCGGGGGCGGACTGGGCCGCCGCGGGGGTGACGAGGGCGGCGGCGGAAAGGGCGGCGAGGATGGTCGTGCGGATCATGGCGGCTCCAACGCGCGAGATGCGGATTGGCGCCGCCTTTAGCGTGCTGCGGACTTGATAGCGAACTCCTCCGTGGCCTGAGCGAACTCTTGTCGCAGGCGCGCGACCAGTTCGGCGGCCGGCAGGACGTCGTGGATGGCGCCCGCGCCTTGCCCTGCGGACCAGACGGTTTTCCACGCCTTGGCCTCGTCGCCCATGTCCAGTTTGTGGTCCGGCAGGTGTTTGGGATCGATCCCGTTCTCGATCAGAGACTTGCTCATGAAGTTGGCCGGGATGCCCGATACGGCGGGCGTGTGGACGATGTCGGTCGAGCCGCTGTCGACGATCATCTGCTTGTAGGCCGGGGCGGCCATCGCCTCGGTCGTGTTGATGAAGCGGGTGCCCATATAGGCGAAGTCGGCGCCCAGCATCAGGGCGGCGGCCACGTCCCGACCCGTCGAGATGGCGCCCGACAGGATGATGGTCCCGTCGAAGAAGCCGCGGACCTCGTTGACCAGGGCGAAGGGGTTGATGATCCCCGCATGGCCGCCCGCGCCGTTGGCGACCAGGATCAGCCCGTCCACGCCCGCCTCGGCGGCCTTTCGCGCGTGGCGGATGTTGGCGATGTCATGGAAGACCACGCCGCCATAGCCATGCACCGCCTCCACGACGTCCCGCACCGCGCCCAGGGAGGTGATGATCAGGGGGACCTTCTCCTCGACCGACACGGTCAGGTCGGCCGTCAGCCGGGGGTTGGTCGGATGGACGATGTGGTTGACGCCGAAGGCCGCGGCGTCGGGCGTCAGCCGGCCGCGAATCTCATGAATCCATTCCCGATAGCCCTCGGTCGTGCGCTGGTTCAGGGAGGGAAAGGTCCCGATCACGCCCGCGTTGCACGCCGCGACCACCAGGTCCGGGCCGGACACCAGGAACATCGGCGCCGAAATGATCGGCAGGGTCAGACCTTTTTGCAGCGAAGCGGGAATGGCCACGGGCGTCTCCTTGTTTTTCTTTCGCTACGCCTAGCGGGCTGTCGCCGGGGAAGGCAAATGGTCCGTCGTCGTGGGCCGACCTGTGAAAGGGAAGTCCAAACAGTCCAAACAGTCCAAACAGTCCAAACAGTCCAAACAGTCCAAACAGTCCAAACAGTCCAAACAGTCCAAACAGTCCGAACAGTCCGAACAGTCCGAACAGTCCGATCAGTCCGAACGGTCCGACCAGTCCAACAGGCCGGTCGCGGGGTCGGCATGTTAAGGGCTTCCGCGACCAAGGCGCGCAGATCGGCGGTGGCGCCGGACAAGTGTTGGAACAGGCAGAACAGTTTCGGCGACTTTAGGGGCGCACAAGGCTTTATTCCTCCCCTGATGGGGGAAGGATTTTCATACGCATCGCAAGGGCCTAAATGGCGCGCATGACCCATTATACCGAAGGCCTCAGCCAACTCGGCGCCCAGACCGTCGCCCCGACCAGCCCGGAAGAGGCGGTGCTGGAGCGGGTGCCCAACCCCCATGCCGACACCTTGTATCTGGCGCGGTTCACGGCGCCCGAGTTCACCAGCCTGTGCCCCGTGACGGGCCAGCCCGACTTCGCCCATCTGGTGATCGACTATGCGCCGGGTGACTGGCTGGTCGAATCCAAGAGCCTGAAGCTGTATTTGACAGCTTTTCGCAACCACGGCGCCTTCCACGAGGACTGCACCGTCGCCATCGGCCGCAAACTGGCGGACCTGCTGGCCCCGAAATGGCTGCGGATCGGCGGCTACTGGTATCCGCGCGGCGGCATTCCGATCGACGTCTTCTGGCAGACGGGCGCCCCGCCCGAGGGACTGTGGCTGCCGGACCAGGGCGTGCCGACGTATCGCGGGCGGGGGTGAATCAGGCTCCGGATTCAAGCGGGAGCCTGATTCACGCCTAAGACGGAACCGCGGCGCGGTTCCGGCTGAAACGATCAGTCTCTAGCCGCCGAAGCGGATGCGGACGCCGGCGTTGGCGACGAAGCCTTCCAGCGGCGCCCAGGCGTCGGTGGTCCAGCGGCCGTCGGCGGTGCGCGAGGGGCGCAGCAGCGGATCGGTGCGGGTCTGGCGTTCGTCCAGCAGGTTTTCCAGGTTCAGGAAGATGCGGTAGCGACCCAGCACCACCTCGCCCAGCAGCCCCAGCTCCCAATAGGCGTCGCCGCGCGCACGATAGGGGTTGTCGTCCAGGGACTGGGCGTCTGTGTAATAGGCTTCGAAGCCCAGCCGCCCGCGATCCTGATCTTCCCACAGGGCGACGAGGCCGGCGGTGTGGCGCGGCGTCAGCGGCGTGACGCGACGGCCGGCGCCGACGGGGTCGGGCTGATCCGCGTCAAGATACATGTAGCTGGCTGTGACCACGAAGGGCGCGCGACGCCAGCGGCCCAGCATTTCGACCCCGCGCGTGCGCGTCGCCCCGTCCACATTGACCAGACCAACGCGGTCGGCGGCGACGGGAACGAGTTGCAGCGCATCGTCGATGTTCGAGCCGAACAGAGTCAGATTGGTCTCCCACGGCCCCCGCGCATAGCCCAGGTCCAGCGAGGCGGTCGAGGCGGTTTCCGCCCTCAGGTCGGCCAGGGGCTCCAGACGCGACAGACCCGCGGCCTCGGTCTCTTCGACGAAGGGCGTCGGGGCGTAGAAGCCCTGGCCCCAGGAGCCGCGCACCGTCCAGGCGCCGGGCCGCCACAGCAGCGACAGGCGCGGGCTGAACTGTCCGCCGTATCGGCTGTGGTCGTCGTAGCGGGCGCTGGCGGCCAGGGTCAGCGCCTCGGTCCAGTCCCATTCGACCTGGGCGAAGACGGCGGGCGCGGTGTAGCGATAGTCGAAGACGGGAAACGCCTGCGACGCATAGTCGTCGGCCTGCCAGACGACGCCGCCCAGCCAGGCTGCGCCGCCCGCCTCGCCTGAAACCGAGGTCTCCAACAGGAAGGTGCGGTGGCGATCCGATTCCATCAGATCGCCATAGCGGTGGTCGTGCTTCTGCTCGGCCGCGGAGGCGCGGGTCTGGAACAGGACGTCAGGGCCGAACGGGCGTTCGTAGACGACGCCCGCGTCCCGCCGCTCGGTCTGCTGGTCCAGGCGGAAGGGGCGTCCATCCGGCGCCGTCGCGCCGTCCAACGTGCCGCCGCGCCGTTGCTCGCCCATCACGCCGGCGGTCAGGAACAGGGTCGCTCCGTCGTCGCCCGTCCAGAACAGGCGCGGACGCGCGGACCAGCGGTCATAGCCCGCCATGTCGATCCAGCCGTCGCCGTCCAGGTCCTGGGTCGCCTGATGATTGTAGGTCGCCAGCAGCGAGCCTCGCCAGTGATCGGACAGGGGCGCGGAGCCGTAGGCCGAGACATCCTGGCCGTCGCGGCTCGTGGCGTTCAGGATCAGTTCGCCCGAGGGCGCGTCACCCGGCCGTCGCGAGATCAGGTTGATGACCCCGCCCAGGGCCTGGCCGCCATACAGGGCCGAGGCCGCGCCCTTGATGACCTCGACCTGGCCCAGGTCGCTGGGCGGAATTTGCAGCAGCCCCAGCGCCTGGCCGCCGTATAGCGGCAGGCCGTCGGCCAGCAACTGGGTGTAACGCCCGCCCATGCCCTGGACGCGCACGTTGGCGGCCCCTAGGCCCGGCGACGTG